>JBCDJT010000079.1:0-23484 GCA_038747545.1 Bacteroidota bacterium | reverse complement strand
GATGAGGTGGGGCCACTGGAACTGGCAGGCCAGGGGCTGGCGTCCGCGGTGAAGGCGCTGCTCGCCTACGCCGAAGGAGGTGGCGACGTGCTCCTCGTGGTGCGCGCAGGCCTCGTGGAGGCCGTCGCCGCTTGCTTTCACCTCCGCCACCCTTCGGTTTTTCACCTCGGCGACACGCTACCCGACGGGCCAGTTCCAGTGGCCCCACCTCATCAAGGACGATCCAATCCCCAGGTTTGGCTGCTTGCATCGCGTCGTGCAGGCGGTCACCTGCCCATGCAAAGGTCGCGGCATCGAAGGTGAAGCGACCGACGGGTACGCGGTCGGCAGCAGGCGTAGTCGGCCCAGCCTCCAGCGGGCGTGCCTCCCCCGATGCCAGATCCATGACGTGTCGCTTCCCACCGATCACAGGCTGTACCACGCCCCGACCGTCTCGGCCAAAGGTATGCCGCAGGGTGGTGGTTTTGCCCGTTCGGATCGGCCCCGTCAGGATCGCAATCATGCCAGCGCTGCTGTGGGGGCCGCAGCCGTTTCGGGTACGGCCTCGGCCAATGCAGCCGCCGTGACGAGCGCCGCGAACGCCACGGGACGGCGGAGGCCTGTCTCACGCGTCTGCTGCCAGGCGAGTCGGGCGAGCGTGGCGAGTTCGGGAAGCTGCGCGACGGCTTGCTGGGTGCCCCGCGTGCGCGTCCCCGACACGTAGCGGATGCCACGCATCACCAAGGGCGCCATCAGCACGGACCACGCCGTAATGAGCACGGCAGCGCGAAGGATCGCTAGGCCTGCGGCGGCTGTACCCTCGGCATCAACGGCGGAGGTGGAGGCGTAGAGCACCATCAGCAACACGGCCAGACCGAGCTGCCGCACCACGCGGCGTTTGTACCATGGACGCGGCGCCCCCAGCGGGGCGGGATCGGCGTGCGCTTGTGTCTGGGCGGCCTGGGCCAACGCGACGACGTCGGGGCGCTCCGCCATCGCAAACACGCGGCGCGCGAGCCGCACGGCCACGCCTCCTGCCAGCGCACCTGCCACCAGATGCACGGCGATGTAGCCGCCCACCAGCCACCGGCTGGCCTCCACCGTTTCGCCCGGTGTGAGGCCGAGCGCGCCGATGCGTCCGAGCACCTGCGTCACGAAGCTGTCAACGGCCGTCCAAAACGTGGCCCCAAAGAGCAGCGTCATGATGAGCACGCGCTGCACCGCCGACTCGGCGAGCGCGATGATGCCTAACGCCACAGGTCCTACGGTGCGCCCCACCATCGGCAAGAGCAGCGCAGCCAGGCCGCCTTGGAACGCGACGGCCACGTAGGCCCCTGCAGGGCTATGCGGGCTGGCAGCGAGTTTCACGCCGAGCACGATGGCCGTGGCGCCGAGGAGCACCTGCCGCACGGAGCGGTCCGAGCGTCGCGCGGCCTCCGCCAGCAGGACCAGCAGCACAATCGCTGTGGCACCTACGACCAATCCGGTCACAGGCAGCCGCAGTGCGTGCAGGGCACCGCCCAGCCCGACCTCCGCCAATGCCCACAAGGCGGTCAAGCGGCCGATGCCTCGATGCGCCTCAGCCCGCCCAGCAGCCAAAGGTTCAGCATGTGTTGCCATGCACGTACGCCAGTTCACCAAACAATCCGTGGGCACCTATGGTACGACGAAATGACACGCCGCACGCACAGGATGTGAAGAACAACCTGCGCCCGGGCGCTGAACTTGGCATCGGGCTTGTCGGGTTTGTGCGATGTCCTGCACCAAGTTGTCTTCGCCGATGTACCGCTTCCGTCTCTCACTGCTGGCTGCCCTGTTCGCAGCGCCCCTTCTGCTCAGCGGCTGCGCCTCGACCGTGGCCGGCACCAACGATCTGTCCTCCTACGCACCCGGCGACGAGATCGAGCGCGGCATCGCGTCGTGGTACGGTCCAGGGTACGCGGGCAACCGCACGGCCTCGGGCGAGGTGTTTGATCCCGACGCCATCACCGCGGCGCACAAGACGCTGCCCTTCGGCACACGCATCACGGTGGTCCACCTGGGCAACGGGCGGGAGGTGACGGTGCGTATCAACGACCGCGGCCCGTTCGTACGAGGCCGCGTGATCGACTTGTCGCGCGCCGCGGCCGAGCGTATCGGCATGATCGATGAGGGCTTGGCCGAGGTGCGGCTTATTCTCGCGAAGTGAGGGGCAGCGCGCCGCACGCTAGCTCTACACCGGTGGCCGAGCAGCGTCCCGCTTGGCCTTGAACTCCGTACCGTCACGCCAAGCCGGCCACGTGGCTTCCATCGCGATGCGATGGCCCACATTGAACAGCAGGCGCAGGTCCTCCACCGCGCCGCTGAGGTCCCAGTTGGGATCGTACTCGTCAGCAGGCTTATGGTAGCGCTGGGCCGTGTACTCAGCGCGCTGCTGCAACGTCCACTCGGGGCCATTTTCCACATGGTCGATGCCCGTCCCCGTGTAGAGGGCCGGGACGCCCTCCTTGGCGAAGCTGAAGTGATCCGAGCGATAGAAGAAGCCCTTCTCCGGCTCGGGGTCGGGGCGCACGACACGGCCAACGGCTTCTGCCTCGGCCTCTATGTAATCGTCCAACTCCGAGTTGCCGTAGCCGACCACCGTGATGTCGCGCATGGCGCCCCAGATGTTGAGGCCGTCCATGTTGATGACGGCGGCGGTCTGGGCCAGTGGATACACCGGGTTCGACGCGTAGTACGCCGACCCAAGCAGCCCCGACTCCTCTGCGCCTACCGCCAAGAAGACGATGGTGCGGGCGGGCCTTGCCTCCAGGCTGGTGAAGGCTTCGGCCAGTTCGAGCAGCCCAGCAATGCCCGAGGCGTTATCGAGGGCGCCGTTGAAGATGTTGTCGCCCTGCATGCCCTCGGCCTTGCCCAAGTGGTCCCAGTGCGCCGTGTAGATCACGTACTCGTCGGGGCGCTCGCTGCCGGGCAGCACGCCGTAGGCATTGTGCGAGGCCGAGCGCACGACGCGGTTGCTCAGTTCAGCGCTGGCGGTTAGCCCAAGCGGTACGGGCCGGAAGGCGGGCGAGGCCGCCTGAGCGGCGAGGTCGTAGTAGTCGAAGCCAGCCTGGGCAAAGAGCGCTTCGGCGGCATCCACACGGACCCAGCCTTCCACCAGCGGGCGGCCCACGTTGTTATCGCTTCGCACGAGGTCGAACTGCGGGCCGGACCAGCTGCCTGACACCACCTGCCACGGGTATCCTGCGGGCGCCGTCTCGTGGACGATGATCGCTCCCGCTGCGCCCTGCCGAGCCGCTTCCTCGTACTTGTAGGTCCAGCGGCCGTAGTACGTCATGATGTGCCCGTTGAACAGGTCCTCGTTGCGCGTGGCGAAGCCGGGATCGTTGACCAAGATGACAGCCGTCTTGCCCGTCATGTCCAGCCCTGCATAGTCGTTCCACCCGTATTCGGGCGCCACAATGCCATAGCCCACAAAGACGAGGTCCGACGCCTCCAGCGTGGTGGCTGCCGTCACCCGCTTGGTCCAGCCGATGTACTGCTCGCCGTAGGCAAAGCGTTGCGTCTGCCCGCGCCCCTCAATGGTGAGCGCGGTGTTTGGATCGGCGGTGAGGGTGACGAGCGGCACCTCCTGGAGGTATGATCCATCCGGGCCAGGCTCCAGCCCCAGGGCTTGAAACTGCTCCGTGAGGTAGTCCAGCGTCATCGCCTCGCCCGCCGACGAGGGGCCACGCCCTTCAAACGCGTCGGATGACAGGGTGGCGATGTGGGTATGCAGCGCCTGATCGTCGATGCCGCTACGCGCCTCGTCCAGGGTGACGCCGTTGGAACAGGCTACCAGCCCAAGCGCCAGCGCGAGGCCAGCCCATGCGCGACGTGTCATAGTCAATGCGGTGGTGTTAAAGTTTTACGAGCGGGCGCGCGCGCATCGGCTCGCCGTCGAGTACGAACTGGACGAGGTAGACCCCGCTGGCCCAGTCGGCCCCCTCCAAGAGATAGCGTTGGGCGGCCCCTGCGGACCGGGCGCCGAGGTCGTGCTCGGCTACGCGCTGCCCCAACACGTTGTATACGCGCACCTGCACCTCGGCGGGGCGAGGGAGGTCATACACCAAGCTCGCGGTGGCGTTGAACGGATTGGGATAGGCGTCGACAAGAGAGAAGCGCTCCGGCAGGCCGTGTGCGGCCTCCGTGTCCACCCTGGAGATGAAGCCCGCGGGCGTGCCGCCCACCTCATCGGACTGCCGCCACGCGAACACGTCGTCGTTGTCGAGGCTCAGGGCGGCGACCTCGATGCTGTACCCTGCTCCATCGGCGGCCACGGGCCACGGCGTGCGGTTGCCGTAGGCGACCGAGTCCACCAAGCCCCCGCCCGTGCCGTAGAGTCGTACTTGGTCGTTGCCGCCCAGGCCGAAGTCCCACGGGCCTATGCAGGTGGCCTGCGTGCCATAGACCGCCGTAAACTCGTCGGGATCGCGGCAGAGGACGACGTAGCCTTCGGCGGCGATGGTGACGCCAGCAGGGACTTCGAACGTGTGGCTGTCGTCTTCATCACGCATCAGCCAGCCACTGAGATCTTGCGTCTGCCCACTCGTGTTGTACAGCTCTACCCAGTCACCCGAGTCCGCCTCGTCGGAGGCGTTGTACATGATCTCCGAGACGATGACACCGCTCGCCACCTCAGCATCGGTGACGGCAAACTCGGCCGTCACGTTGATACCATCGGTTGGGTTCAACGTGAGGCGGCGGTCCGTGCTCGTCACGCTACCCGTCCAGCGTACAAACCGATAGCCGGGGCGCGGCACGGCCGTGAGCGTGATCTCCACGTTTTGGAAGTAGGTACCCTCCCACGGATAGTCGTTGGGCGTGACGTGGTCGTTGATCTGCACACGCCCACCAGCCGTCACGTCTAAGTTGACCTCCGTTGGGCCGCCCATGCGAAAGTAGTTTGTCAGGTGCTGCTCTGCGTGGCGGGGGCGTGCTTCCAGGAAGTCGCGAACGGTTTGCACGCGCTCGTCCCAGGCTTCTTCCGTTTGTCCGCCCCACCGCTGCCAATGCCGGCTCATCTCACGCCGCAAGTGCTCCTGCAGCCGATCCACGACCGGCACGGTACGCTCGGGCCGAAACGTCGTGTTCAGGTGGTCGGCATAACGGTTCATGTACTGCCGCCGAAACACATCGCTTGTCATCAACTCGCGCAGCAGCTCGGTAGACCAGTCGGGATTCGGCCATCCCGGTCCACTCGGATCGGTGGTGAAGGCCATCATGTCGCGGCTAGGCCACGAGTTAACGCCGCCGAGGCCAAAGTCGGTGTCGAAGAGCGCCCAGCGCCACTGCCCGTCGTCCGTCTGTGGGCGCCAAAACTTGATGTTGTTGCCGGGCCAGTCGGTGTTGACGAAGAAGTTCTGCGCGACTTGGTAATCGATGAAGTTCTCGATGTCAATCGGTTCCGTCGCCTCGGCGTATGCGTTGGCATCCTGCAAGTCCTTCCGTCTGATGTCGCGCAGCATGCGGTTGTAGGCCGTGAGCGAGCCTTCCACCACGAAGTCTTGGTCTTCGATGATATCTACGGCATCGGGGTCGACAGGATGGTACTGGGCGAGGTAGTCTTCGTTGATCTTCTCGCGCATGTTGTGGATGCCCCAGTAGTCGCCGTTCAAGAAGACCACAACGGGGCGGTACGCCTGCGTCTCCAGATCTACGCCCTCCATGATGCCGTGCATGATGGCATCGCGGAAGTGGAGGTTGTTGAAGTCATTGCCGGAGTTGCGGAGGATGACACTGCTGTACGCATCGAACGGGCGGTCGGGGAACAGCGGGTAGTCGAACGTGGGGTTGCCGTAGCTCCCGCGGGCGAAGAGGGCCAGCGACTTCATGGCACGTGCCCGGCTCCAGGCGCCAAAGATCTTCACGCCGATGTCTTGCCCGAACACGTGCTCCAGCTCAAACGAGGCCCGCGGCTCGAAAAAGTCAATGTGTGCCGGCTTTTCCCAGTCCTGCCAGAAGTTAGCCCCGAAGTGCGGGGTATTGGGCTCGGCGTTGGGGCCGAGGACGTAGATGCCCTCGTTCCAGTCGAACAAGTCTTCCGGGTCCATCGCGATGGAGATGACGGGCAAGGTAATCGTTTCGCGGTAGAGGTAGGTCTGCGTCGTGATGGCGCTGGGCAAGTAGCCTGGGGCAAAGGTGCGCGCACGTACGACCCGTGTGGAGCTGGCGCGGAACGGCGCTGTGTACCGCATGCTCTCTGCAGTAGGCGGGGTGCCATCCTGCGTGAAGCGAATCTCAGCGCCCGCCACAGGGGCCGTGAGGGTGACGAGTTCCGACACCAGGTAGCGCCCGCTCTCTGCGCTAAACACAGGCGGCGGCGCTACGCCCAGGAAGCTCTCGCCTGCGTTGGTTGCGCCGGGCGTAGGCGAGGCAAACAGGCGCCACTCGCCCGACGCCGTGCGGCCCCACGCGGCATCGCCCGGGAGCACGCCGAAACGCACCGAGTCGGCGAGGCTGCCATCGGGTGCCGTCAAGAAGAGCGCTTCGCCACCAGCACTCAGCCGGAAGTTAGTATGCGTGCGGCCGCCAGCGAGCCCAGCCAGCCCGGGGGCTGCGCCCCGGCCATCGGCGGGAGGCTGCTTGTACAGCAGCGACAAGGATGGGATTAGCGAAAAGTCGGACGACGTAGCGGAGATGTTGTGCCCTTGCACGGCCACGATGTTTTCGCCGGGCCGCAGGAGGGCCTTCCAATCCACGCCCGTAAACAGGTCGGCGGTACCGGCCTCGCGGTTGCCGAGCGCAAAGTCCGTGGAGCGCGGGCGATCGCCCACCGTGCCTATGTTGCTGCGCGCGATCTCGGTACCGTTCAGGTACGCCACAAAGCCATCGTCGTAGTCGACATGCAGCGCCACGTCGAGCACATCGGCGGTGTCGGCCACGGTGAAGGCCGTACGGATGAAGATGGCCCGCAGCGGTTGGATCACGGTGTTGTCGTCGCCATCGGCGTAGCCGAAGCCGCTCGGGCCTTCTTGCCAATGCGAGGCATTGTAGCCGCCACTGACCCATTGCGACACCGGCTGCGCGGTGTTGTAGCGCCACATGTCGCCCTCACGGACCACGGTTTCCCAGACCGCACTGCTGGCCTGCCGATCTTTGCCCGAGGCCAACACAAGGGCATGGGCTCCGGCGCCAAGCGCGCCACCTTGGAAGGTCCACTTGAACGGATCGTCCTCATCATCGCTGAGGCCGTACCCCGTCAGGTCCAGTGCGTTGGCCGAGGGGTTGTGGAGTTCGATCCAGTCGGGCGTCTCACCGTCCTCATCAAAGAGCGTAGTGCGGTTGCTGGCCACCACCTCGTTGAGTTGTACGGTTTGGGCTTGGGCCACGCCCACCAGCATGATCAACACGCCCAACCCCGCCGCCGTACGCCACTGTCGTGCTACGCTCCTCATCAGAATTCACTGCCTTGCTAATTGCGTTACAACAAGATACGCGGAAAGCTGCACTCGTATCCGCAAGGGATGCCGATTATCCCTACGTGCGCGTGCGCCGCCGTTGCCTCTCTGACGTGCCGTGGTAATCATCCATCATATCTGCCCCATCGTCTACAGCGGTCTCGTCCTCGGTGTCTGCCACGGCCGTGTCTTGGAGGCCGCGTAACGTGTCGTAGACATATTGCGCATCGGGGATGCCGAAGAAGCCGTGGCTGCCCAGCTTGACGTCCACTGTGTTGTTTTTGCTCGTCTTCTTGGGCGGATCCTTAAACAGCACGGACCCCGTTCCATCGGCCTTGATGGTACGGTCTAGGCTGTCGAACTCGTCGGGCGTGTAGGTTTTGACCGACACGGTGTCTTTGCCGGTGAAGATGAGGGCCCGTTGGTCCGTGACGACATATACCGTGTTGCGCGCAGAGCGGGACAGCAGAAACGGCGAGGCGAGCATAAACAGCCCAACCAGGACAAACGGAATGCCGAAGAGCGCGAAGAAACCCGTACCGTCGGCGAAGTTGGGCATGCCGAAGCCCGCCGCGGCGAACATCCAGAAGACGGCGAAGAGCGTCCACGGGATGGAAAACAGGAAGATGGGCCACCCGCCCTTGCTGGCCTCCCACTCGCTCGGCTGCCCGGCCCACAAGATGGTTTCGTCGTCGGGGATCTCGGATCGGATGACCGTAAGGAGGCGGTCGGGGAGGTTTTCCATACGGGCGCTGTACGGGATTACGTCAACGCACCGCCAGCGAAATGTGTAGATGATCGGCGGTGCCTGTGTGGCGCAAGGTACGAAAGCCCATGCTCCGGTAGTAGAGGACCACGAGCGTGTTCTGCCACTCGGGGCGGCCGCGCGTGCGGAGGTCCAGCGCATGCACATAGCCTGTGGCCTGCGGGAAGTGCAGCGAGCGCTCGTTGACGAGCAGGCCCATGCGGGCGTAGTCCTCTATGGAGCGCGCGGCGTCGGTCACGACGAGGTCGGCGTCGGCGAGGACCCAGGTGCTGGTAGCGAGGCGCAAGAGCGGATGCAGCTGGTGATAGGTAGCCTGCACGGCCTCGCCCTTGGTGTGCTCGGCGCCCAGGCTCACGAGCCCGTACCCTACCCACGCAACGACGAGCCCCAGCGTGACGCGGCGCGTCCAGCGCCCAATCCGCCAGCGTCCTGCCACGAGCCGATGCCCAAGGCTGAGCAACACCCCGATGCCGAGCCACGCTGCCCCCATCCCGGCGGCCAGTGCCAGCCAGGGACCAAGCCCGTAGGCATGATAGAGCGCCACCGCCATACGCAGCGGAACGACGACCAGCACGGGCACAACCAGCGCGACGACCATCAGCCCCGCTTTCCAGCGCCGCCGTCTGGGCGCACGCTTGGGCGCTTCGGAGGGCGGCAACGTAGCCTGCAGCGCCCGCAAAGCGGCGTCGAGCTCAGCCGTGTTATACCCGGCGGACACCTCAGGACAGCGGCTTCAGGTAAACACCTTGTTTGCGGTCCCAGCCGCTACCGTTCTTCTCGTAGCCGTAGATCCGCTCGCCGTCGCGCATCCAGCGGTCCACCTCTACGTCGATCCGGTCGTTATCGCCGAGGATAAGCGCGCCGTCGTCGATGGACCATGTGGACGCCTCGCCGTCCTTGTCGCCGAAGACATCGGTGAGCACCAGCAGCTCGCCATCGGAGCGGAAGCGAAACATGACGTCGACCTCATCGACCAGCCCCGCCACAGCCTTCAGCGCGATCCGCTCTATCGCCGTCTCGCCTTCCTCGACGGGGATGTCGATCACGAGTTGCCATTGGGTGCCTTCCAGCTCTTCCTCGGTCAGTCGATCCTGTGCGAAAGCAGGTGTAGTACATACGCACAGCAAGAGAGGGAGCAACAGGTGGCGCTTCATCGCTTCGGGGAGTTTGATGGTTGAAGACGGGCGCTCTTGACGGGGCGTTTCTGGCATTTGTTGCGCGGTAACAAGCCGTAGTGCTACTTTTTCACCACCCGTCTGGCGGCCCCGTCCTCGGTGGGCTTTTCACTCGCATGTTGCGTCCCGTTGCGCTGGGCTGCTGTACCTTCTCGTGTCTATCCCTCCCTTCATCGTAGCATCCATGGTCTCGCTGCTTCGCCGCCTGTCGTTTGCCCTCGTCTTCTGCATGGCTCCCCATCTCGCCCATGGCCAAGGCGCTGCCGAATGCACCAGCTCCACCTTCCAGACACAGACCATTGGGGCGGGCCTGCAAGGCAGCGCGCTCCTATCGTTTCTGCGGACGACCTACAAGCCCGGCACGCTCCTCAGCTACGACAACGCCCGCGATCGGCTGTATGGCGACATCGACAACAGCGGCGGGACGGTGACGGGCGTCTACACTGGCAAGCAAGCCACGGGCATCCCGCAGGACCCGAGCAGCAGCCCGCGCACCACGCTCTTCAACGCCGGGATTGACACTGAGCACAGCTGGCCGACGAGCCTGGATGGGCCGCTGCAGGACATGCACCACCTCTTCCCCACCCGTCGTGAAGTCAACAGCGCACGCGGCACCCTGCCGTTCCGTGAGATCGACGATGCCGACACGGACACGTGGTATTTCATGGATACAGAGACCGGCACCGCGCCGAGCACCAACCGCGACCTCTACAGCGAGCGCGACACGGGGACGGCGTTTGAGGTGCGCGAGGACCACCGTGGCAACACCGCCCGCGCCATGTTCTACATCGCTGCCGTCTACAGCACCGAAATCGCCGCGAACCAGTCGTGGTTTGACGCGCAGGACCACGACCTGCTCGCGTGGCACCAAGGCGACGGCGCCGACCAGGCCGAGTACGACCGCACCTGCGCCATCGCGGCCTTCCAGGGCGACAACATCAACCCGTTCGTCATCGACCCGACGCTGGCCCAGCGCGCGTTCTTCCCGAGCAGCAGCACGTCGGTTCAGTTTGCTGCCAGCACCGCCAGCGTAGGCGAGGGCAACGGAACGGCTACGCTGACGGTGACGATCAGCAACCCGTCTTCCTCAACCGCGACTACGGTGGAGGTCGCCTTGGCCAGCGGCGGCACCGCCACATCGGGCACCGACTTCAGCTTCACCAGTCCCACCCTGCTCACGTTTCCTGCTAACAGCAGCACGAGCCAAACGGTGACGGTAGCCATCACGCCGGATACCGATGACGAAAGCGACGAGACGGTGAACTTCACCCTGCAAAACGCGTCGGGCGGGACGAGCGCAACGCTGGGCGCGCCGAGCACGCTCACGCTCACCATCCAGGACGACGATGCTGCCAGCAGCAGCCTCAACGCCTGGATCAACGAGTTGCACTACGACAACGCCAGCACGGACGTAGGCGAATTTGTCGAGGTCAGCGTGCCCTCATCGTTCACCGACTTGGGCAACCTCGATGTCGTACTCTACACAGGGAGCAATGGCACGGCGTACGGCACGCATGACCTGAGTGGCTTCACCGCAGGTACAACGTCCAGCGGTTTCACGCTGTACACCAAGGCCATCGCAGGCATCCAGAACGGCGCCCCGGATGGTCTCGCGCTATGCTACAGCGGCGCCGTCGTCACCAGCGGCGGCGTGGCGCAGTTCCTCAGCTACGAAGGCAGCTTCACCGCCAGCGGCGGCTGCGCCGATGGCCTCACCAGCACCGACATTGGCGTGGCGGAAGCGAGCAGCACGCCTGTTGGCTCCTCCCTCGCCCTCACCGGCACGGGCGACGACTACAGCGACTTCACATGGGGCGGACCAGCCACAGCGACGGCGGGCGCGCCCAACACCTCGCAGGTGCTCCCTGTAGAGCTGACGTCGTTCGAGGCCATCGCCTCCTCCGATGCCGTCACCCTCGCCTGGACTACCGCCTCCGAAACCAACAACGCTGGCTTCGAACTCCAGCAGGCCACAGCAGGCAGTACCTTCTCGCCCACCGCCTTCGTCAACGGATACGGCACCACGCTCGACGCGCAGCGCTACCAGCACACCGTCGCCAACCTCATCCCCGGCCAATACCGCTTCCGCCTCAAGCAAGTCGACTACGACGGCGCGTTTGAGTACAGCTCTGAGGTCGAGGTCACCGTGGGCGTAGAGCACAGCTTCCAGCTTTCCGAAGCCTATCCGAACCCGTTCAACCCCGAGACGGTGTTCTCGGTAAGCGTGCAGAATGACCAGCGCGTGGAGGTAGCGGTATACAACCTGCTGGGCCAGCGTGTGCGCCAGCTGTACGCGGGCACGGTGACGGCGGGCGCAGCGCAGCGTGTGGTGTTCGACGCGAGCGGTTTGCCGGGCGGGGTGTACCTGATCCAGGCGCGCGGTGCCGAGGTGATGCAGAGCCGCACCGTCACGCTGCTCAAGTAAGAAACCGCTTCCGAACGAGGGTGGGGCATTTACCTAGGAAATGGTAACACTATTATCATCGCGTAACAGGTAATGCGCCTTGATCTGATTCCTGGGATGATTACCTTGCTGCGTACATTTCACACGCCTACTCCACACCCCCGACCATCCCATGAGAAAACTGTTACTCTATTTCGCGTTTGCACTTCTCCTTGTACCTGTCGGCATAGCCCAAAATCGCGGTGACATCGCCTTTGTGGGCTTCAATGCTGACGGCGATGACGACTTTGCCATTGTGGCACTCGCTGATATTGCGGCCAACACGACCATCTACTTCACGGACAACGAAGTTTCGTCTGGTGGCGGCCTGGCAGATACCAATGAAGGGATTATTCAGTGGGATACAGGAACAGCTATCATCACGGCTGGCACAATCGTCATATTTACCGATACCGATGCTGCGGGTAATCCCAATTTTGGCGCCAGCGTTGGTACGCTGACTATGCCTGACCCCAGTCTGAATCTCTCAGGGGGGGGCGATGCATTGTTCGCCTATCTTGGAACAGACCCATCTACCCCTACACTCTTCCTGGCCGGTATTCAGAACGAAGCGAACAATACAGGTGATTTGGCAGCGAGCGGCCTAACCGAAGGAACTGACTTCGTCACCTTCACCTCTGGCAGCAATGACGATGGCGGAGTTTACAACGCTTCCAGGGATGACCAGACGAGCTTTGCTGCTTATGGCGCTATTATTAACACGGCGTCTAACTGGTCCACACAGTCAAGTAACGGCGAACTCCTTCTTCCCTTCAGTACTACCCCCTTCACCACTGCACTCCCCGTCGAATTGACGAGCTTTGAAGCAATCGCTTCCACAGACGCCGTCACCCTCACCTGGACCACCGCCTCCGAAACCAACAACGCCGGCTTCGAACTCCAGCAAGCCACAGCAGGCGCCGCCTTCACGCCCGCCACCTTCGTCTCCGGCCAAGGCACCACGCTCCAAGCACAGAGCTACCAGCACACCATCGCCAACCTCATCCCCGGCCAATACCGCTTCCGCCTCAAGCAAGTCGACTACGACGGCGCGTTTGAGTACAGCTCTGAGGTCGAGGTCACCGTCGGCGTAGAGCACAGCTTCCAGCTCTCGGAAGCCTACCCGAACCCGTTCAACCCCGAGACGGTGTTCTCGGTGAGCGTGCAGAGCGACCAGCGCGTGGAGGTGGCAGTGTACAACCTGCTGGGCCAGCGTGTGCGCCAGCTGTACGCGGGCACGGTGACGGCGGGCGCAGCGCAGCGTGTGGTGTTTGACGCAGGCGGATTGCCGGGCGGGGTGTACCTGATCCAGGCACGCGGGGCCGAGGTGATGCAGAGCCGCACCGTCACGCTCCTGAAGTAAACGCCGCTGTTCAGCGCGTGTAGGGCTGGACCAACCATTATTCTCAACGCCCGGTCGGATGTGTGTCTGGCCGGGCGTTTTGTTGTGCCCTGCGGTAGACGCCACCCGTAGCGAAAACGCCACACGTTGCACATGGGACGGCCATCTTTTTGCCTGTCTGCGGCGTTCTGCTGAAGTCGCAGACGCACTGGCTTCACTTTTGAGATGGTGCGGGCTGTCCCCATTCGCATCATCCAGGCTGTTTCGTATGCGTGTGCTTGCTTGCCTCGGTTTCTTCCTGCTGCTCACCTGGCACCCTAGCGTTGCACAGGACGACCCGTCGACCATCCTCGATAACCCCGACGTCATTCAACTCGCCGAGGAAGGCCTCGACCTGCTGTACAACATGGAGTTCGAGGCTGCACGCGCTCGCTTCGACGCGCTGGAAGCCCGCTATCCCGAGCACCCCGCCGGTGCGTTCCTGCACGCCCTCGAAACGTGGTGGCAAATCCTCATCGACCTGAGCGACACCACGTACGACGATCAGTTCTACCGCGAGATGAAGACGGTGCTGGACCGCTCCAACGCCCTCATCAAGCGCAACCCGGACGACTTCGACGGCATCTTCTTCAAGGGCGCCGCGCTCGGCTTCCGCGGGCGCTTGCGCTCCAACCGCGATGCGTGGTTCCGCGCCGCCCGCGATGCCCAGCAAGCCCTCGGCCTCATCTTCGACATCGCCGAGAAAGACACCACCAACGCCGACTTCATCTTTGGCCTAGGCGCATATCATTACTTCGCCGAGGCGCTACCCGAGAAATACCCCATCGTGCGCCCGCTGATGGGCCTCTTCCCCGACGGCGACCGGGCGCGAGGGTTGGCAGAGATGGAACGCGTGGCCCGAGAGGGGCGCTTCATCAAGACGGAGGCGGCTTACTTCCTCTTCCAGATCCATTACTTCTACGAGCCGAACTACGAGAAATGCCTCGGCTACATCCAAGGCCTCCACGAGCAATATCCTCAAAACGCGCTGTTCCAAGTGCATCTTGGGCGGACACACATCCGGTGGGGCCGCTGGAACAAGGCGGTGCCCCTCTACACCGATGCGCTGAACCGCTACCGGGCTGGGCAAACGGGATACAACGATCGTATTGCCGAGCAGGCGCTGTACTACCTCGCCCGCGACCAGATGGGCAAGCGGGACTATGCCGCTGCACGCGACTTCCTCGCGCAGCTCCACATCCTCAGCCACCAACGCTCCAACCAGACCTTCTACAAGACGCTCGGTACGTTGCGTCTCGGCATGGTGAACGACGCGCTGGGCCAACGCTCAGCGGCCGAGCAGTACTACCGGGCCACCCTGGACCTCAAAGATTACTCGGGCGCCCACGAACGCGCCAAACGCTACCTACGGCAGCCGTACTCCATATAAATTTAACGCGCACTCCAAGGTTATAACTTATACCACAGGCTGTCTCGACCAGCATAGTCGCCACTAGGCCCTGCACAGCTCGCCTCAGCCAGGGCGGCTCTCCTCATAGGTCATTACTTCTTGCCGCTATGCTTTTCTCCTCAACGACACGGCGGTATGCCCTGTGGCCTGCGCTGCTGCTGTGGGCGTGCGCGGTGCAAGGTTGCACGCCACCCGCTCAGCATGCCACACCTCTTGTCGTGCCATTCTTTGCAACACACTACCATCTGCCCGACGGCCAGCAATCCGACAGCCTGTTGGCCGCTGCGGTACGGCAAGGCGTACTTGACCTAACCCCCTTGCTTGCTGCAGCGCCCACGTGGCCCAAGGCTGACTCTACCGTGCGCGCGTTTCTTGAAGCGCATGCCAAGACCCCTGCCTACGCGCCGTTAGCACAGATCAGCGCGCGCGCCATGATTCGGCACCGCCTCTTGGCGCCGGGCGAGGCGATGTCGGCGCCTAAGGCCGAGACGCTGCACCGCTACCTTCATCTGATGTACGACCAGGGCAGTCGCGACTTGGTCCTCATGCAACGTGGCGTCGACTCGCTGTACGTCTTGGAGCAAGACAGTATACTGGTGCAGTGGCAGGTTAAGCTGCGCACCTTGGCCCCAGCCCCTTTGCCCTCAGGCAGCCCATCAGATATGCCAGCTCCGCCCGAGCAGCCCCCTGCGTGAGCATCGAGCACTGAACCGATCCCTTCAACGCGCGTGAGCTGAGCGCTCCCTCCACCTGCGGCCCACCCCATGTTTTTCTCGCTACTGCTTGTCACATTCGCTGTTTCTGCCGCCGTAGCCATAGGCGTCGCTCTCGCGTTTAAGAAGCCGATTGCCGCCATTCTCAACCGCATCATCGCAGATCAGATTGCAGGCGCCTGGGAGCGCTACCTGATGTTCGCGCTCTTTGTAGTAGGCATCTCGGGCGGAGTAGGCATCTCGGGCGGAGTACGCATCTATCAGCTCGAACGCTACATCACCGCAGAGACGAGCACCGATGCCGTGCCCATTGTGCTCAACGGCGAGCGCTGGACGCTAGAAGTCTACCGCACCATTATCGAGACGCTGCAAGCCATCGCGTGGATGCTGCTCGTGTTCTTTGTGGTCGCCCTCGTGGCCTACGTCATCGTCCGCGCCTCAGAGCTCAAACACCAGCGCACAAGCGCCCACGACGAAGCACGCACGCCCTGAACACTCCGGTTTGGGGTACCCACTGTACCCACAGCGCTGGGCGTAGCCTTTTCTCTTAGCGAGCTCGGGATACCCCAGCGAGGCACGTCCTACGCGTGTGCCACACCGATCCATCCAGCCTGCTTTGTGATCGTTGCTGTCATGCTCTTGGGCACAGCCCACAGTAAGCCGCTGTGTGCTGCGGGCCGCTACAGCCCACCCTATTGAGAGGGTGCGGCATGAATAGCCAGAAACCGAGTCCTCAGTTGTCCATGAGCACGTTGTAGTAGCGCAACGTGGCGGGAGGCTCAATCACCGGATCGCGGATGAGGATGCCTTCGGGATACTGCACGCGGGGGGTGACACGGCCCGTGGTATCGCGGCGGATCTCATCGAACGATACGGTGGCGAAGAAATCGTTGGCTTTGAACGCAGCGTTGTACTGCGCCAGCGGCACACGATAGCGGACGATGATGCTGGACGGGTCGAGCGTGACGAAGGGTCGCGTTCCCATCATCGTGGTGCCTTCCACCGTCACCGTCAGTTCGCGGCGCCCCTCGGTAAACTCGGCCGAGTGTGCGGTGACCTCCACGTCATTGGCCTCCCGCACCACCAAGCCCGCCAGCGTATCGACCAGGGCTACCCGAACCTGTATCGAGTCCCGCAGCATGTCGACGGCCAACACCTCGGTAGGCCATGCGGAGATGCCGTTCACAATCGAAGCCGCCCCGCTGATGCCAATGGAGTCCGGCACGGCTTGTGGCGGCGTGAGATACCCGAAGGTAGGCGGAAGCGTGATGGCCGTGTTGACGAACACGGGGATCTTTTTGGTTACCCGCCGCTCCTTGTCAAAGTCGATGACGCGAGGGCTAATGCCCGTGACGTTAAGAGGAAGGTTGAGCACCGTTTCTCCCAACACGATCTGGTCATCTACCGCATCCAGCTGTAGGATGGGTGGGCTTGAGCGAAGTTGGATGAGTTCGAATCCACTGCCCTGCACCTGGACAGACACCGCTGTAGGCGCGGGGGTGCGCAGGGCCTCCTCGGCAGGGAGGTTGACCACACGTGTCGGGATCTGCACCACCGTCGTGTACATGCGCTGCAGCGAGAACACGAACCACGTGAGCAGAGACACGAGAACGCAGACCGTGACCACGCCAGGTCGGACCTCTGGCTTGGGTTTGGCACCATAGGGTAGGCTTCCTGAAGGTGCTTGGCGCCCTCGCACGCGGCTGACAATGACATCGACGGAGCTTCGGAAGGACGACGCCATGGGTCAGCCCTGTACGTTGAGCAATGCTTCGATGAGTTGCTGCTTGGTCGCCCGAGAAACGGCACGCCCCTGGAGATCGATTCCTGGATGTGCCCGCACGCGCGCGCGCAGTGCTTTGACCGAAAGCGAGGCGAGGGCGGAAGCTTCGGTTTGTTGCGGCCCACTGGGGGCCGACGGCTGCGGCGAGGTTAGCTCATCGGCACCGCTGCTCTGCATGGCCCACACATCGCGAGCAGGCCGAGGGATGACGTGTACGCCAACGAGCGTGCCTATGCCGTGCGCCGCGATGCTGCCCGCCTCTACAGCCGCCTTAACAGCTGCCACTTCGCCGGCTACCTGTACCGTCACGAGCCCAGCCTCTGCCCGCTCGATGCCGATAATCTCCACAGCCGCTGCTTTGCCCATCGCGTCGGCAGCGACGACCGCAGGGATCAGGCCGCGCGTCTCCACGAGGCCCAGGGCATCCGCATCACGATTGGGCATGAGGCCTCGGTTAGCCTTGCTTGGGCAGGATCAGCTCTACATCGGCGTGCGGGCGCGGAATCACGTGTACCGACACCAGCTCGCCCACACGCTCCGCCGCCGCAGCGCCCGCGTCGGTTGATGCTTTGACCGCACCCACATCGCCGCGCACCATCACCGTCACGAACCCGCCGCCGATCTTCTCCTTGCCCACCAGCTGCACGCGAGCGGCCTTCACCATCGCATCAGCGGCTTCGATGGCACCCACGAGGCCTTTCGTTTCGACCATACCGAGTGCGACGCCGTATTCTTCTGCCATTGGATTGTATGCGGATACGTTGAGGGGTAGTGCGAGAGCGGGAAACGCTGTTTGCAGGAAGCGCTGCCGCTGTCTGTTTCGCAGAATATAGACGGTCGCTTCCCGTCTTGTCAACGCGGCTGGCGCAGGCGGGCTTGAAGAAGCCGCCAAAGGTGGATCAGCTCGTCGCGGCGGTACAAACGGCACACATAGAGCAGGGGCACATAGGCCAAAACGATCGCGGTGCGCACCGCCAGCCGTGGCCACGGTGCCCAAGCATGAGTGAGTTGCCCCACACTCCAGAGCACGGCCACCAACGCCAGCACGATGGCCAAGGTGCGCCACGAATAGTCCACGGCAATGTGCTTCCGCGCGCGGCGCACGGCTAGGGCGGCGAGTAAGGCGTACGCCGTGCCCGTGGTCAGCGCCGCCCCCAGGCTTCCCAACACAGGAATGAGCACCACGTTGAGCACCACGTTGGCCACGGCCGCCACAATGACCATCCGGGCGATATGCTGCGTGTCGCCCGAGGCGTAGAGGACATTGACCGCGATGTGGTAGATGCCGTACGCCATGAACCCGAGGCCAATGGGCAGCACCAGCTGGTCAGCGGCTAGGTATGCTGCTTTATTGGCAACGAGCGATGTGAAGTCGAGCGTGAACAGGCTGAGCCCGAGCACGCCCCAGCCTGTCCAGATCACAAAGTGCCGGAACGTGCGGCGGTACACGGCTACGCCTTCCTCGCGTAGTGCCAACGCCTTCAGGCCGATCACGCCGAAGGCCAGCTGAAAGCTCTGCACAAACAGCATGTTGATGACCCCGCCCAACCGCGCTGCCCAGTCGTATACGCCCACAGCAGCAGGGTCGAGCAAGGCTTTCAAGACGTAGCGGTCGCCGATGTTGAGCACCAGCGCTGCCAGCCCTGCCATGACCAGCGGCATGCCGAAGCGGATCAGCGGGCGGATCAGTGCTGTCCGAAACAGCCACCGTTCTTGCCTGAGCAGGGCGCCGCTGAGGACCAGCGCGCCCAGCCCTGCTGAGAGGGCATACGCCTGCATGATGCCGAGTACGCCCTTCCCTGCGCGCAGCAAGAGAAACGCACTCCCGATGAGCACCGCTAGCTCTAGCACCGTAGCGATCACGTACCACCCGGCGCGCTCGCGGGTGCGCAGCAGCATGATCGGGATGGCCTCGACGACCTTGAACCCGGCGTAGAGTGCCATCCAGCGTACCATCGGCGTTCGCGCAGCGTCGTCGAGCAAGGCTACGGCTACCCAGGGCGCCATCAGCTCAACGAGCGCAACGCCCAGCACCGCCGCAACGACGACAGCGCACCATGCGGTGAAGGGCAGTGCCTCGTGGTCGTCCGCGTGGTCGGGATGCGTCATGAAGCGCAGCAGCCCCGTCGCCAGCCCCAAGCCCAGCACCATCACCAGCACCCGCGCCGTGGCATCCAGCAGCGCGAAGTAGCCGTAGGCCGTCTCGCTCAGGGTGTTCACATAGAGCGGAATGAGCAGCAGCCCGCCCAGCTTGAGCGCGAGGTTGCCCACTGCATAGATGCCACTCTGCCGGGCAATGCGTTCAAGAGGACGTTGGGCCACGTCGGCACGGTCAGGGTTGGCGAAGGCCCGTCCCACGCCAAGTAGGTGGCTTTGTTCTTCATTCAAACCTTGCCCTTAACCCGAGGGTGGGTAGGCCGATACGGGTAACTTGATCACGTTGTAGGCGTTCGTGCGTCCTCTCTCTACTTCAGCCACTAGGATTATGAAACTCGCAATTGTGGGCACAGGCTACGTTGGCCTCGTGTCGGGTGTGTGCTTTGCCGAAATGGGTAACGACGTCATTTGCGTCGACATCGACGAACAGAAAGTGGCAGGCATGAAGGCAGGAGTAATGCCTATCTATGAGCCAGGGCTGGACCACTACTTCGAGCGCAACCGCGTCTCTGGCCGCCTCACGTTCACCACCGACTTGGCCGACGCTGTAGCCAAGAGCAGCATCGTCTTCCTGGCGCTGCCCACACCGCCCGGCGAGGATGGCTCGGCGGACTTGTCATACGTACTCGGCGTGGCTGAGCAGATCGGCCCCATGCTCGACAGCTACAAGATCATCGTCGACAAGAGCACGGTGCCCGTCGGCACGGCTGATCGGGTGACCGCACAGCTGGAGAAGAGTGGCAAGCAAGCGGGCGTGGACTTTGATGTTGTCTCCAACCCTGAGTTTCTGCGCGAAGGCGTTGCCGTGGATGACTTCATGAAGCCCGAGCGCGTCGTCATCGGCACCGCGAGCGAACGGGCAGCCCAGACGATGCACACGCTGTATGAACCGTTCGTGCGCCAGGGCAACCCCATCATCATCATGGATGAGCGCAGCGCCGAGATGACCAAGTACGCTGCCAACGCCATGCTGGCGACCAAGATCACGTTTATGAACGAGATCGCTAACCTGTGCGACCTGCTGGGCGCCAACGTGGAGCATGTGCGGCGGGGCGTAGGCACCGACAGCCGCATCGGGCGCAAATTCCTCTACCCTGGGCTCGGGTTTGGCGGTAGTTGCTTCCCCAAAGACGTGAAAGCGCTGCGGAAGACAGCTGGCGAGAACGGATACGACTTCCAGATCCTCAACGCCGTCCTCAACGTCAACGACCAGCAGCATACGAGGCTAACCGACCGCTTGGTTGAGCGCTTCGGAGGCTCGCTTGAGGGGCGGCGCATCGCGGTGTGGGGGCTGGCGTTCAAGGCCAACACCGATGACATCCGCGAGTCGCCCGCCCACCGCGTGATCAGCGAAATCCTGAAGGCTGGAGGCGCCGTGACCGCCTTCGACCCCGAGGCCATCGAGACCACCAAAGTGGTCTTCGGTGACCAGATTACCTATGCGTCAAACAAGTACGACGCGCTTGACGAGGCCGATGCGCTGTTCGTCTGCACCGAGTGGGCGCTCTTCCGCACGCCCGACTGGCCAGAGATCCAGACGAAACTGAAGGCACCGCTAGTGTACGACGGCCGCAACCTGTACAACCCGCAGCGCATGGCGGAACAGGGCTTCGAGTATTACAGCGTGGGTCGCCCGTACCCACAGCAGCACGACTGACACCCAGCAACGATTGCAAGCGGATAAGAAAGGGCGGCAGACGCACCACAACGTCTGCCGCCCATCATCGCTGCGCGCGAGTGCAGGTCCCTCACCAAAACCTCGCGCCTCAGCGGATCAGCGCCACCTTGACCGTGTGCCGCCCGGTCGGCGTGGTGACGACGATGAGATACGTGCCGCTCCCTAGCTGCTGGCCAGCATTGTCGGTACCATCCCAGAGCACCTCGAACTGCTCCGACGGTCCTCCCTCCAGCGTCAGGGTGCGCACCACCTGGCCCAGCACGTTGAAGACCTGCACCGTGATTTCAGCAGGATCGGTGGGCTGTGGCAGACTGAGCGTGAGCGTGGTGTGACGGCGGAACGGGTTGGGGTAAGCGGTTGCCACCACTGCGCGCTCCCCTACGGGCTGCTCCGTAGTCGTGGCGGCTGTATCGTCGCGGCAGGTATCGCATGGGGTGCCCCCGAGCGAGGGTTCCAGGGCCAGGAACGCCGTGTAGCGCGAGAGCACGCGCGTGTCGAGGCTCAGGTCGATGATCTCGGCGATGGTTGCGTTTGAGGGGTTGCTCTCCTCCAGCGCACGGATCTTGTGCCCGGCCCAAAAGGCCTCCAGCGTCGCGTCGGCGCGGGCGGCCTGATCCATCGGTAGCGTAAGGCGCTGGTTGAACACCTCTCCCTCGTACACGCCTGACAGCTCTACGGTGAAATCCCCCGTGCCTTCGAGCTGACCTACCTGCACCACGGGCTCATCAGCGCGTTGCACGGACGCAAGGCCTACGGTGTAGCGGCTGTGGCTGAAGCCGCTCGAGAGCGAGGTGTGGAGGTCGAACGAGGTGAACGCGCTGCCATCGAGCCGGAACACCTGCTCAATCGCCTCACGGAGGGTCATGTTGTCGCGCACGGTGGCGTAGGTGCCGTTGGTGGTGCGTGTCAGGTTGAGGTAGAAGAACTCGTTGGCGCGGTAGGTACGCCCGCCGAAGGAGTAGTAGTTCAGGTTGCGGTCGGCGAAGTCGACGACGTGGATGGGCGGCAGCGCGGCCACGCGAGCCTGCAAGTCATTGAGCAGTTGGTTGGCGGTCTCCGCGTTGCCCACCTGGTCAGAGCTGGTGACGAGCACGATCTCCCCCTCGCCCTGCGCCTCTATGAACGCGGTGGCATCCGCAAGCAACCTCGGGAGGTTGCTGTAGCTCGATGGCGGGCTACCCCGCATCCATCCGATGGCTGTATCGATGGTGGCCTCATCGGCGGGGAGCCATCCGTCGCTGGCGCGGCGTACGTCGAGTTGCGAGAACATCAGGTTGAAGCGGTCGCCAGGCCCCAGTTCGTCCATCAACAGCGCGCGAGTCTGGTCGATGAGTTGATTAACGCTCACTGCCGTCTTGGCCGCGTCGAAGTCGAGCAGGACGGCCACGCTGCGGTTGCTGGTGGCATTGAGGGCTTGCCCGGGCAGCAGCGCGAGCTGATACACCTGCGCCCCACCCGGCTTGGGGTAGACGCCCAGGTAGACGCCCTGTGCCACTTGGCTCTGCAAGCGCAGCTTCGGCTTGGCCTGGGCACGGATATGGCTCGTACTGAGGCGCGCCTCGGCGAAGGCCCCAAACTGCTGATCCGTCTTCTGCTCGAACGCAACACTGGCGGGGCCTTCCACAAACGTAGGATCTGGCGGCTCGGTGTCGCTATCCGGCCACACGAGCACGCGTGCCTGCTGCAGCGGCTGGTGCGAAGGCCAGAGCAGGTGCGTGGGCAGCACGTCGGCCATCTGCTCGCCGCTCAGCTCGGCGGGCATCAGGTACGTCAGCTTCACGCGGCGCGACTCGGTTCCGGCCATCGGGAAGATGCGCAGCTCGTACTGCGTGGGCGAGTTCTTGTACAGGATCGATGGGTCGAGGCGGCGCGATACAATGCCTTCATACACATTGTTGGCCGTCCAGCGGTCGCGGATGTCGGCTTGAATGATGTCGTCCCCCACCCACAGCCAGGAATCGGTGACGATGGCCTCGGGCGGTAGCTCGAAGTAATACTGCACCTCCAGCGTGTCATGTTGCGTGTACCCATGGCCCTGGGCCGAGAAGGTGAGGAAGAGACCGTATTCCAGGTATACGCCCTTGGGACGGATGGAGAACGTAGCCTCCTCGATGGTCCCCACATTGCTCGCCCATTGCTGGGGGTCCTGCACACGGAGTTGGGCGTAGTTCTGGGCCCACAGGGGGGTGACCGCAGCAACGAGCAAAAGCAATGTGGTAACGACAGGCTTCATGGCGATGTGAGGGCTTACATGGCAGCGTTATGTGCTTTACCCTTCACCACTTGGCGATGCGTAACGGATAAAGCTACTTTTTTGCACATGGCCCGCTGTACGTCACGCGCGCGACCAGACGTGGGACTCCAGAACTGGGTGTCCATGAGAAACACGGGCGGTTGTCTTGGTGGATGTCTTACCTTCTCGCTCCACCCGCCCACGTACCGATGCCGTTTCGCCTCCCTACCCGCCTCACGCTACGCCCCGGCTGCTTTGCCGACTTACCCAGCGTAGCGGCCTCGTTTACCCCGCAGCATGCCCTGCTTGTTACCGACGCGGGCCTGCGCCAGACACCGTGGCCAGCT
>JBCDJT010000078.1:0-23548 GCA_038747545.1 Bacteroidota bacterium | reverse complement strand
GCATGACGGATTCTGAGGAGAGGAGGGGCAGGAGGCGACGTTCGCGGTAGGCTTTGCTCCACCGCACCTTGTCGTATTCGAGCGCCGTGTGCAGCCCGTCGCCAACGTGGCGCCGCGCCTCGACGAAGGCGGCCTCAGGCGAGCTACCCGCAGCACAGCGCGCCTCGAAGTGGTCGCGCAAGTGATTTTCCAGCTCGTCGAGATCGTCGGGGCTGAAGACATCGCGGTGGGCGTAGGTCTGCCGCCATATGGCGACAGCGGCATCGAGATCGAAGGAGGGCATGGCCGAGGAAGGCAAGAGGCGAGAAGATCAGCGGAGGGCGAGGTCAGGGCCCCAGAGCCGCACGAGGACGGCGTTCACATCCATCCACTGCTGCTTCTCGGTGGACATCGCCGCCTCGCCTTGCGTCGTCAGGCGGTAGTACTTGCGCCGCCGTCCCCCGTCCGGTTTGCGCCACATCGACTCCACCAACCCCTCCGTCTCCAGGCGATGCAAGACTGGATAGAGTGTGCCAGCCGTCCACTGGATCTTGCCGTCCGAAAGGTTGTGGATGCGCTGGATGATTTCGTAGCCGTACGACTCGCCGTCCTGGGCGAGGATCGCTAGCATAATGGGCTTGACCGAAGCCGCGATGAGCACCTTGGGAAGCATCAGCTCTGAGGTATAGGTGAGCGATATATCGCGCCTCAATATATAGGATACCAATACATAAAGTTACGCATCGGCATAAAAAAAGCGGATGCGCCCCGAAGCACGCATCCGCTCATTCGCCCAAACGGGCGATATTCGGTCAAAATCGGCTATTCCGCAGCTGATGTTGCGGTGCGGGCCTCTAAGTCTTCGATGGCGCGTTTGTAGGCAGCCACTTCGCCCATGAGCGCACGCATGGCCGGATTATCGAGGTCGTAGGTGTCGGCCTCGCCTTCGTAGGCGCGGGCAACCATCTCACCAATCTCGCGGTGACAGCGGTCGATCTTCCGTTTGTAGCCGGTGATTTCGAGCTTGAGTTTGCCCGACTCCAACGCTTCGTTGGTCTTGTCGGCAATGTCGCGCGTGGTCTCTTTGAGGTTGTCCCAGAAGGTGCTCATCGGTCTGTTGAGGTCTCAGGTCAGCAGGTCTCAGGTCGAAGGTTTAGGCTAGGCGTGGGCAGAACCAGGTTCGATTTTGCGCACGCCCGTGCTCAATCAACGCTATCTCTACGGAGGGTTTTGCCATTTGTGACAGTAAATCGCAGAAAGCCGCGAATTATCGATGGCAGCGCACCGACTTGCGACCTGTCACCTGTAGACCTGCGACTTTTCGGACCTACCGCGTTTGGTTGATCCACACCTCAAAGTTGCCCTTCTCGTGGCTGGCGATGCGGAAGAAGTCGGGGTCGCCGTCGCCCTCTAGGTCGGCAACTTGGCCGTTGTAGACGCCCCCCTCGGTGAGCAGCTGGGGCGTCCACGTCAGGTTGTCGCCTTCGTTGCGGTACAGGTAGATGGGGAACGTGTCGTGCCCAATGTTGACGGCGCGGCCCTGGTTGACGCCCGCGATCACGTCGATGTCGCCGTCCAGGTCGAAGTCGGCGAGTTGGAGCGTGTGGGCGGCCACGAGCGTGTCGGCGATGGTGTGGCCCGTCCAGGTGTTGGTCTCGGGGTCGCGCTGGTACCAGCGGATGGGGTAGCCGTCGCGCTCCGAGTGGCTGATGAAAACCTCCTCGCGCCCGTCGCCGTCCAAGTCGTAGCTGGCGTGCTTGGTGGCGTTGCGCGACCAGTCGCCCTCCTGGTTGTGCCAGATGTCATCGATTACGGAGACGGTCCACTCGCCCGAGAGATCGCCGCCGGGGTTCGCGAGCCAATAGCCGTTCGCGGCGATGTCCAGATCGCCGTCGCCGTCAATGTCGCCGATCTCCATCCCCTCGTGCAGATTGGTGATGGTGCTGAACTGCACGCGGTCCCACTCATCGGCGCCGTCTTGGCGGAAGAGCGAGAAGGTGTTCTCGTCGAAGGTGAGCACGGCGAGATCGAGCCTGCCGTCGGCGTTGAAGTCGGCCACGTTGATATCCTTGACGGCATCCGGGACCGAGCCGATGACGTGCGGCGTCCAGGTCATGCCGTCGCCGTTGACGTTCTCGTACCAGTAGATGTCGGCGGGGGCGCCGGCGTTGCGCCACTCGCCGGGGTGCGAGATGCCGATGGCGTCGATGTCGCCGTCGCCGTCGATGTCGCCCGCGTCCAGGTCGCCCGCGGCGAAGAGGCTGTCGTTGGGCGCCGTCTCGGCGATGATGTGTTGCGTCCAGGTCTGGCCGCCGTCGCTGGCCTCGTACCAGCCCAGCCATCCGCCGAACGCGTTGCGGTGCTGCACGATCATATCCATCAGCCCATCGCCGTTGACGTCCTTGACCACACGCGCCCACCACATGTCGATGTTGGCTTCTTCTTCGAGGACGACGGTTTCAAACGCGACGGGCTCGGCGCTATTTGATGGGGCAGGCGGCGCATCCGAGGCGGCGCATCCGACGATGGCGAACGCAACAAGAAGCAGGAGTAGGCGAGACATAGCGTATCACGGGGTGGGTATTCTGAGAGCTTTTAAGTAAGGGCGCTCGCCGACGACCTTCAAGCAACTGGGTCAGAGTTTTAGGACAGTTTCAGTGAATCTAAGTGTGTTGTCAATGCCGCTGGCGCCCTGTACATTTCTGTATGGAAATTGCCCCCACTGCCTGTACACCCATGTGTAAATCCGAAAAACCTATCTGCTATGCAGCGTGCCACCTGTTGGTCATCCTGCTATGCACGCTTGTGCTGCCAAGGATAGCCTATGGGCAATTTAGCTTTGGTGTAGGCCTCGATGCAGCGCAGTTTTCTTTTCTCAATACGGAGATACCGGAGGTCCTGGACCTGAATCCAGCTGAGTTCAATCCAGGGGAGGACGACTTGGAGGATTCAAACAGTGAGCAGTATGTTCAGAACCTTTTTCTCGGCAGCGGGATCTCTCTCCGGGTGGACTATCAGTTTGCCGGAGGAGGCGCGTTACAGCCTCTGCTGGGGGCTTCAATGTCGGGCTTTGATGTGCCTGGCCCCTATGGGGGGTCGTATGCGGTGGCGAATCTGCACTTCGGCATTCGTGCGCCCATCTCTCCTAGGTCTCCTCTTGCCGTGGCATTTTCGGCTGGTCCCTCCTTTGTCCTGCGTAATGATGCCATGTCAAATCCCAGGATATTTGACTGGCACTATCGCCCCGGATTCAACCGTATCCCAGAAATAAACGCGCGGCCTGTTGCTCACACCGAGCTTGCCGTCTCCTATCTCATCAAGAATCTTCGACTGGCTGTATTTGGAGGGGCCTACGTGCAGCGTGTCACGTACGGCATTGCACGGTTCAAGGGCATATGGCTTCTGACAAGCAGCGGGATACGGGTATCGTATGAACTATGACAGTGTGGATCAGCCGGCAGGGTTTTGCACGCGTTGCTCATTACTCTCTCGCCGCTCTCCATACGTATTGAAGACAACCACGCCGTAGGCGACTTCATTCACCGAGGGAGGAGCAGCGTCAATCAGGGTTGTCACGTCGGGGTCTGTTATGTAACGCAGAGTTACGTTATTGCCTGAGCCCTGGGCAGTGTCCCGTCTGTAGACCAAGTATCCAGTGAACGTAGCTTCATCGTTGCGGGACCACTGCAAAAGTACCTGCCCGTTCTGTTTAGTGGGCGGGCTTAGTGTCACAGCACGGGGAAGCAGCGTGGAGACGAAGATTGAATCGACGGTCGTGTGGCTGTCGGTATCTGAGGCGATCAAGCGAATGAGGTGCGTAGCAGGACTCAGCCCAGAGGTGATGAGATTCACGCGTCCGTCTTCGTCTGGGGTGGACGTACCAAGCATGCCGTCGCGGTCGCTCGTCCACTGTACAGCAAGCTCGCTGGGGGCAGTGCCTTCGTCTGAGACGATTCCTGTAAACGTGATTTCTTCTCCATCGCTGTAGCCTGATCGGTCTTCAGGTACTTGTATGTTTACGATAGGTGCGAAAGAGAAAAAGGTAGCCGTTGAAAGCGTCAGGGTAATTTGCTCAACGATACCTCGCTCAAGGACAACCGTGGTAACGCCGCTTCCCTTGTTGCCACTCGTAGCCGCCACTCTGTAAGAGGCTTCGGGGAGGGTAAAGAACGTGGCACGGCCAGCGCCATCGGTTCGAACCACGCCCAACGGTGGGTCGGCGGTGATGCGCGCATCAGGAACGCGTTCTCCTGTTTCGTCCACCACTGTGACCAGCAATCGGCCAATAGCCTCATCGGGTCCGATCTGGTCACACCCCGAGGCCAAAAATAGCAGCGCCAGGAAGGCGAATGAGCATAGGGAAGGCGATGCGGATGGGGCATTCATCTGGGTTTGCACACTATATGGTAGGTACATACGTACTACGAGGTTATCGATAAACGCTAACGCGCTACCAGGAGCCGCTGCACCTGCTGATGCTGTGGCGTGCGGAGCCGCACAAGATAGAGCCCCGGCGCCAATGTTGTAGCGTCGAGGCGTGCGGTGTGTGTGCCGGGGGCGTGGTGGCCCTCGGCCAGCGTAGCGACGGCGCGGCCGAGCAGATCGTACACCGTGACCGACGCCTCGCTGGCCCGCGGAAGCTGGTAGCGCAGCGTGGCCGACGTAGCCGTGGGGTTGGGGAACGGTACCTCCAATCCGAAGTCCGGCAGTACGGGCTCAGCTTCGGCATCGGTGCGGATGCTGGGCACGATGAGCACGATGTAGTTGGCTTGGGCCCCTGCCGCAGGTGCCTGCATGTTACCGCCCAGCTCCACCGTGCCGACCCCGAACCCTTTCTGGTAGAGCCGGAGGTTGGCGGCGTCTGGGCCTTCGGTGCTGATGGTCTCGCCCGTGTCGTGCCAGTCGCTGAGCCACGCGGGCAGCGCGGTTGCCCGGTCGTCGTAGCCGACGAACACGTTGAGGGCTTGCCGCAACTCGAAGGTGACGTAGACGCTGTCAGTGCGGGTGCGATGGCTACTGCGCGCCTGGATGAGCAGCGCATCCACGAAGCGGTCGGGGATGGCGCCGATGAACGCTTCACCCGCGCTGTACGCCGGCGTGCCGAAGCGGGCCAAGGTCACCGGGTAAACGCGGCGGCCTGCTTCCACGGTGCCGAGGATGGTGGAGAACGCGGGTTGACTGGCCTGGGGTACGCCTGTGGTGTCGGTGCTGCCGTACACGGCGACCTCGGAGAAGACGGAGACGCCGCCGTTGTGGTTGAAGCCGTTGGCCAGCAGGCGCACGTAGCGCGCCACCGTGTCGTCGATGTCGAACGTCTCCAGCGTCTGGCCGCCGGTGTTGCGGGCGCGGTTCGAGACGCGCGTCCACGTCTCGCCGTCGCGCGAGGTCTCGATGTTGAAGCCGTACCAGAACGTGCCTGAGGCGCTGGCGGCCACGTCCACATAGCTGACGCGCCGCTGTTCGCCCAGGTCGAGCGTCACGGGGCTGTTGGTGCCGCGCGTGCGCCAGGTGGTCGTCATGTCGCCGTCCAGCAGGGCGTCAGGTGTGGTGCCGGAGAGCGACGTTTCGGCCTCGATGCGCTGCACAGGCAGCGGCTCGATGTGCGCGAAGCGGATGGTGGCATCGGTGGGCGCCCCCGCTATCCCGGCGGGGTCGGTGGTGAACGGGCGGCGTTCTTCGAAGACCACCTCGCCATTCTGCTCTACGCGCAGCACCACGTCGAACGTCTCGCTGCCCACGGCGGGCGCCTGGAAGCTGTACGGAATCTCGACCCACTCGCTCAGTGCCACGTTGGTCTCGAAGCGCCCCTCGGCGTGTACCTCTCCGTCATGCTCCACCGTGACGTGCGCGGTGAGCTGCGTGCCCCTCAGGCCGTCGTTGTGCAAGACCAGCGTACGGTCCACGTAGCGGCCCTCGGTGACGACGGGATACGCCTCTTCGGTCATTGGCGCCACGCCCAGGTCGTCGTACGCTTTGTCGAATAGGGCCACGGGTGCGATGCTGTTGATGAGGTAGCGCGCCTTGGCATCGAAGGTGGCCGGGCCCCACACCCAGTCGAGGCGGTACGGGCGGATGTCGTCGATATCCAGGTAGCGGAAGCCGCGCGTGAGCGTGCCTTGCCAGTAGCGAAACTCGTCCTCGCTGCCGCGTCCCTCCTCGGTGTAGGGCGGAAACCAGAACAGGAACTCGCCCACGCCCGTCGGCTGCGCGTCGCGCTGCATCCACGTCCACTGGTAGATCGACCCGACGGGCCGATTGCCGATGCGCTCCGGGTAGGGGTAGTTGGGGATGTCGGTGTCGAGCCCGTCCGGCCCCTCGCGGTTGAACTCCCAGTGCGTGCCTTCGAACGTGACCGGGCGCGTGGGGTCGTTCGCCTTGATGAGAGCGCCGAGCACGTTGGCTTGCGGCACGTCGTAGTACGGGCCCATCCACGCCTGCTGCATCTCGTTCTCGGCGCTCCAGAAGATGATCGACGGGTGGTTACGCTCGCTCTTGATCCAGCGCTCTGCCCAATCGAGGGCGTTGGCTTGGTAGCGCGGCTTGTTATTGCCGATGAGGTAGTCGCGCGCGTAGATGGCCGACTCGCTGATGACGAGCATGCCCAGTTCGTCGCACACGTCGAGCATCCAGCGGAAGGCAGGTGCTTGGTGGAAGCGGATGACGCGGATGTTGGCCTCCAGCATGCGGGCGACGGTGTCGCGGACGCGATCGGCGGTGAAGTTGTACGTCTCGTTGAGGTAGCCGCGCAGGAACGACTCGTGGTGCATCGTCACGCTGTCGCCAAAGAGGTCAACGGGGATGCCATTGAGGAAGAAGCCGTCGCCGTCGATCCAGAACTCGCGGAAGCCGAAGCGTTGCCGCTCCTCGTCCAGCACCTCGGCGCCTTCCAACACCTGACTGTGGAGCTGGTAGAGGTACGGCTGGCCCGGCTGCCAGTGGGTCGCATCGGCCCACGGCACGGTGATGCTGAACGTAGCTGTGTCGCCCTCGGCGATGAACTGCGCCTCGGTCTCGAAGCCGATGCCGTTGTCGCCCTCGGCCTGCGCCGCGATGGCGACGGTGCGCGGGATGTCGGTGGTGTTGACCACGGTATAGTCCACCGTCAGCGTTTGCTCGCGCACAGAGGTTTGGATGAACGCGTCGTCGATGAAGACGGTGCCATAGCCCCGCAGCCACACGTGGTCCGTGAGGCCCCAGCTGCGCTGATGACCGTACCAGCCGTCGGGATAGATAGGCTGGCCGTTCTCGATGAACCTCTCGCCTACGGCGCCCTGCACCTCGACCTGGAGTTGGAACGTGTCGCCAGGACCGACGAGGCCGGTGACGTCGGCAGAGAACGGCAACCATCCACCGAAGTGCTCGGTGATGCGTGTGCCGTCGATATAGACCTTGGCCTGATGCAGCACACCCGCGAAGTCGAGGACGATGCGGGGCGCCGTCCAGTCGGCAGGCACGGTCACCTCACGCTCATAGGTGCCCACGCGGACGCTCGGAAAGCGGCGGTCCCAGTAGTCGAGCGTGGCGAGGCTGCGGCGGATGCCGTTGTCGCCACTGAATTGCCATGTGCCATCGAGCAGCACTTCGGGCCGCAGCGTGGGTTGGGCGAACGAAACGAGCGGACTCGCCAAGACAAGCAGCAACACAACGCGCAGCATGGCAGCAGAAGCATTCGTTTGGAGCAACGCGGTAAATATCGACGCTCGTCTCGGCAAAAGCGAGACGTTTCCGCGTCACCGGAGGCCAGCCGCTTCGTAGATCGACAGGACCACTTCTAAGCTGCGCCGCCCCTCGGCACCGTCCACGAGCGGCGCCCGGCCCGTTCGGACAGCCTCGACGAAATCACGCACGATGGCAATATGCCCATCGGCCTGGATACCGCCTGCGCTACCCCCCGCGCCGGGCGTGCCGCCGCCGATGACCTCAGCAGGCACAGCCGCGACGGACGAGGCGATGATGCGCTCCCCTTCAATCTGCACGCCGCCGCGTGTGCCGTAGACCTCAAAGCGGTGCGCGAAGCCAGGATCGGCGGTTGTGGTGGCGGTGACGGTGGCGAGCGCGCCCGAGCCGAAGCGCAGCGTGGCGACCAGCGTGTCCTCGACTTCCACGGCGCGGGCGAGCGTGGCGCCCTGCGCTTGGACGGCAACTGGGTCGCCGAAGCACCAGACGAGCAAGTCGACGAGGTGGATGCCCTGGTTCATCAGGACGCCGCCGCCATCGTGTGCCCACGTGCCACGCCACGCTGCTTGGTTATAGTACGCTTGGTCGCGGCGGTACGGCAGCACAACGGTGCCGAGGGTGGGATCGCCGAGGGTGCCAAGCGAAATCGCCTCGGCCAGCGTGGTGAAGGGCGCCAACGCGCGGCGCTGGTAGACGACGCCCAGCGTCACGCCCGCCTCATCGCACGCGGCAATCATGGCGCTGGCATCGGCGCGGGTGAGCGCCATCGGCTTCTCTACGAGAACGTGTTTGCCCGCCTGGGCCGCGCGGATCGCTTGCGCGGCATGCTGCCCACTGGGCGTGCAGAGGATGACGGCGTCGAACGTCGGGTTGGCGAGAGCCTGTGGCTCTGTGCAAGCGGGTACACCAAACGCTTCGCTCAGTGCGGCGTGCCGCGCCGTGTCGGGATGTACTACGGCAGCCAGCTCTGCACCGTCGGTGGCAGCAAGCGCAGCCTGATGATATCGGGCCACCATGCCGGGGCCGTAGAGAGCGAAGCGAAGAGGCGTCATGTCAGTACCAGTGATGGCGTCTACGTTGGCACACGTGAGCGCGGCTCTTAGTTCTCGGCATCCTCATAAAACTGCTTCTGCATGACGACTCGGCTTCCCGGAGCGAGCCCGAGCGCAGCTTCCTCGCGGCGCACAGCCTGAAGGACGGGTGTCAGGTCATCATCGTTCAAGATGCGGTACCCAAGACGCCGATACCACGGCGCATTCCACGCGACATCGCGGAAGGTAGAGAGCGTCAGGGCAGTATGGCCGCGCACCGCCAGCGCCTCCTCCACATGCCGCACCAGCGCCGTGCCGATGCCGCGCCGTCCATATGCCGGATCGACGGAAAGCTCCTCCAGATGGAGCGTCCCATCCGCCAATCGTTCAACAAGCGCGAAGCCCACAGGGCGTTGGCTGAGGCACGCCACCCACAGCCGTTCAGCCTCGGCAGCCTCCACCAGCAGCCTCCGCGATCGCGGCGCCATGAAGGCCACTTCGGGCAGGCCCACCTCGGCAAACAGCGCGCCTGCGGCATCCTCAATGGCTTGCAGGCGTGGAGCGTCGGCAGACTGCCCAGGACGGATGACTATGGCGGGATCGCACGAGGCCTTCATTGGGATGGAGAAACTTGCCGTTTGGCGTGCTGGTTTGAGATTGCTTATGTCAATGAATGCTATGCGAGTGCGCGAATGTCAGTAAAGTATGTTTCGCTAGGGGCGACGGATGTGATCGGGGCCAGTTGCCATTACTTGGACATCGATGGCACTGGGCTCGTGTTGGATGTGGGCGCAGACCCGGAGGAGGAGGGCATGGCCAGCGTGCCACGCCTCGACCTCATCAGCAATGATCCCGATCGCCACCTCGACCACGCCGTCGTCACCCACGCGCACCACGACCACCTGGGCTCTGTGCCCGTGCTGATCCGCCAGTTCCCGCACGTGCAGGTCCACATGACGAAGGTGACGCAGCGCCTCGCCGACTTGTTGCTGCCTGCCTCAGCGCGGCTGCAACGCCGTCGGCTGATGGAAGGCTCCTCCGGGGCCTCGCCACTCTTCGACGAAGAAGAGCTCGAGATGCAGAGCTACGTCCACCTGGGGCACGACTACGAGCAGCCGTTCGAGGTATCGGGCGTGCGGGCGCGGGTACCCGTGCGAGCCACGTTCTACGACGCGGGGCACGTGCTGGGCTCTGCCTCGGTGCTGCTCAGCTACGAGACGGAGGACGGCGAGACGCGCCGGATCTTCTACACCAGCGACATCAACCTGCGCGCACAAACCATCATTCCCGCCGCCAGCCTGCCCGACGAGCCCATCGACGTGCTGATGCTCGAGACCACGCTCGGCGCCGACCCCGAGGCGGAGCTGACTACGCGGCGCACGGAAGAGAAGCGGCTCGGCGAGGCCATTGCGCGGGTGCTGGACCGCGGAGGCACGGTGCTGATTCCTGTATTTGCGCTGGGCCGTGCGCAAGAGATCTTGGCGCTCATCGGGCGCTACAAAGACCGCGGTATCATCCCCGACCGCATCCCGGTCTACACGGCAGGCTCTATGCGTGCCATCGCCGACGTGTACGACAAGTCGCGTTACGCCACGCCACGCCTCAACAATGACTTTGAGGTGTTTGGCGTCTCGCAGCGGCGGCTGCCGCGCTCCAACCAGCGCACCCGCGAGGCGCTGCGCGAGCCCAGCATCCACATCGTCTCCAGCGGCATGATGTTCGAGCGGACGATCTCGAACCGCCTGGCGCAAGTCGTGGTGGAAGACGAGAAAAACGCCATCTTCCTCGTCGGCTACACGCGTGCAGACGCGCCAGCAGGCGCCTTGCTTGCGGCGGCTGCGTCGGAAGATCCCGAGACCGAGGTGACACTCGACAAGCTGGTGGGGCCGCAGCCGCTCAAATGCGAGGTGGATCGCTTTCGCTTCAGTGGCCACAGTCACCGTCGCGACCTCATCCAGCTCGTCGAAGAACTGGAGCCCAAGAAGGTGCTGCTCGTCCACGGGGAGACAGAAGCGCGCACCTGGATGGCCGACAACATCGGCTTCTTCTACCCCGACGTTGAGGTAATAACAGCGGGAGCGGGCGAGGAGGTCGAGTTGCTGTAAGCCGCTGGGCGGTGTAGGGCAGATCGTGTACCTTAGGTTGTGCGCTCTCCTCATGCCTGATGCCCACCACGGGCCTGCTGCCTATGCCTCGCCTTGTTCTGCCGCGCCGCCACCTCGTCGGCAAAGCCCCAGGCGTGCTCGCCGACGCGCCGGAGACGGTCTCGGCCGATATCCAGATCCTCGACTACGACAGCGACAGCGTCCACGAGCGCACCGTGCCCGACACCGACGCGGCCAAGGTGTTTTTCAACACGAACACGGTGACGTGGTTTAATATCAACACCGTGCAGGAGCAGGCCGTGCAGCGCTTAGGCGAGTTCTTTAAGCTGCACCCGCTCACCCGCGAGGACATCGTCCACACGTGGCAGCGCCCCCGCATCGAGGTGTTCGACGAGTACGTCTACATCGTGCTCAAAATGCTGTCGTTCGCCCCCGAGCAGCGGCAGCTCCACGCCGAGCAGATCAGCATCATCCTGGGGCCGAGCTACGTGGTCAGCTTCCAGGAGCGCGCGGGCGACCTGTTCGACCCGCTGCGCCAGCGCATCCGCGCCAGCCGCGGCCGCATCCGCAGCATGGGCGCCGATTACCTTGCCTACGCCATCCTCGACATCGTAGTGGACCACTACTTCGTGGTGCTTGAGCAGATGGGCGAGCAAATCGAGGAGATGGAGGAAGAGGTGCTGGGCGACCCCGAGCCCACCCTCCAGCGCGAGATCAACGACCTACGGCGCGAACTCATCCGCCTGCGCCGCTTCGTGTGGCCCATGCGGGAGGTGTTCAGCCAGATCGACCGCAGCGACACCGATTACTTCTCCGACGCCATCAAGCCGTTCCTCCGCGACGCCTACGACCATACGGTGCAAATCATCGAACTGGCCGAGTCCCTGCGCGACGTCCTCTCGGGGCTGATGGACCTCTACATGACCAGCATCAGCAACAAGATGAACGAGGTCATGAAGGTGCTCACCATCATCGGCACCATCTTTATCCCGCTCACCTTTGTCGCTGGCATCTACGGGATGAACTTCGCCCACATGCCCGAGCTCCAGTGGACGTACAGCTATTACGTCTTCTGGGGCGTCATCCTCACGATGGGCACGGGCCTTGTCATCTTCTTCCGCCGAAAGAAGTGGCTGTGATAGCCCGTCGTGTTAGCTGACCCAGGCACCCGAAGTCGTGCGGCCCACCCCTCACCGATCCCCCACAGGCTATGAAAACCATCATGATTGCCGCCATGGGCTACAACCACGTCATCGGCGTGGGCGAAGACATGCCTTGGGACGTGCCCGAGGAGTACCAGCACTTCCTCAACACGGTGGAGGGGCATACGATTCTGATGGGCCGCGTCACGTTTCTGCTCTCGCAGCCGCATCTCAAAGACACGCACAACCTCGTCGTCAGCCGCTCGACGGACGAGATCGAGGGGGCCGAGGTGTTCGCCACGCTCGATGCCGCGCTAGAGCGTGCCGAGGAGCTTGGCGGCACGCTGTTCATCGGCGGCGGCGGCACCGTGTACGCGCAAGCGTTGCCCTTTGCTGACGAGATGCACCTGTCCTACATCCCGCACCCCACGGGCGGCGATTTTGAGGGCAATGTCTATTTCCCTGCATTCGACCGGGACGCGTGGGCGGTCGCGCAACGCGAGGACCGGGGTAGCTATACGTTCGTCATCTATCGCCGGCGCTCTGCTTGAAAACCCGCTAGCGGTCGTACAGCGTCTTGCCCGCGGCCTCGTACGGATCGCCAGCCACCCAGAACGGCGCCACATCATCGTTGGCGATGAGACGGGCGGCGTGGGTGTAGGCTTGCGTAAACTTCAGCAGGTACCCGAAGTCGAAGTGCTCATCGGCCTCGTCGGCGGGCTGATGGTAGTACTTCATGATCTCGGCGTCGAAGGCGTGGAAGCCCGCTGAGAAGGTGGGTGCGGGGATGCCCACGCGGGCAAAGTTGACGTTGTCCGAGCGGTTGAACAAGCCTTCGCCGGGCGACGGGTCGGCGATGGCGCCGAGGCCATAGCGCGCCGCCCCTGCCTCAAGGTGAGGATCGGCGGTGGTGCGGCCGAGCCCTACGACGGTGACGATGGACGTGTCGTTGTAGCCGCCATTGTCGATGTTGAGCACGTACACGATGTCGCGGAGCGCCACGAGCGGGTAGTCCACAAAGTAGCGGCTACCGATCAGCCCAGACTCCTCGGCGGTGACGGCCAGGACAATGACCGAGCGGCGCGGCGGCACCTCGGCCAAGGCGTGCGCGGCGTTGATGATGCCCACGGTGCCCATGCCGTTGTCGCGGGCGCCGTTGAAGATGGAGTCGGCGGGGGTGGCGCCGCGCTTGTCGAGGCCCGCGCCGATGTGGTCGTAGTGGGCCATCAGCAGCAGGTACTCGCCGCGCAGGGCCGGGTCGGTACCCTCGATGATACCAACCACGTTGGGCGAGGTGCGGTCGATGGTCTGCACGCCGGATGACTGCAGCCGCATGGTGCCGAGGGCGGCAGTCTCGGCCCGCGCAAGCAGTGCCCCTTCAGCGTCCGTCACCCACACGTACGGCAGCACGGGCGCGCCCGTGCTCAACGCGAGCCGCCCCGACTGCAGGGCGTCGATCACCGTAGCCAGCGGCCGTCCGCCCTGATAGACCTCAACGACGCCAACAGCGCCCGCCTTGGCCAACCGCTCGGCCTTGTCCGTCATCGCCCTGAGCGCACCGCCGAGGCTCTGATCGTCCGGCTGCCCAAATCGCACGAAGGCGATCTTGCCGTCCACGTCCACAGCACCCAGGTCGTCCGGTGTGGCAAAACCTGCATCCACGGCTTCTACGTTGAACTCGGCCGCTGGGCCACCCATCACGAGGAGCGTACTGCCTTGCTCGAACGCAGTGGCGTTCCACGTCAGCAGGCCGATCTCGGCGGGGCGTTGCTCGGCGAGAGGGACGTATTGGAAGTACTCCTCAGCGCCCTCCATCGGCTGTACGCCTGCCGCGCGAAACTGCTCGGCGATGTAATGCGCCGCCGCATCGCCACCTGGTGTCCCGGGGTCGCGTCCCATCATTTCGTCAGCCGCCAAGGTGCGCAGGTGCGCGCTGGTCTGATCGAGCACAAAGCGGTCCTCGGGCCATTGGGTAGAGTCCGTCAAGAAGAGGGCAGGCCGAGGCGCGGACGACTCCGGCTTGGTACACGCGGCAAGCGCGAGCGCGACAGTGAGCAGCATGAGGCGGGGCATGGGCAGCGCGGTTGGCGAGATAGCGTGTCGAAGATACGGTGCGGCTAGCAGGCCCATACGCTTGCGGCCTCGTGCGCCGTTGGATACGTTGTCGGTGCCCCGGTGCAGCAGCCGGACCGAACGCCAAGGCAACCCCGTTGTACGCAGCCGATGGGAAAGAGGATAGCCGCGAAGGGAGGTTCGGGTAAACACGCACAGATCGTGTGGCACTTGTCCCCTTTGGGTGCGTTTTTCGGCATATAGGGGCGATGACCGAACTGGAGACGATGCAATGACACGGCTTTTCTTGGCGATGCTATTTGTAGCGGGGGCGGGATTCGAACCTGCGGCGCATGCGCAGAGCGTGACGGCCGACTTGGCCGCACGGGCGGTGCAGCAGTACCAGGCGGGCGACTTCCCCGCGGCGGTGCGCCTCATCGGCGAGGTGATGGCGGTTGAGCCAGCGGTGCCCGTAGAACTGCACCGGATGCTGGCCTCGGCGCACCTGCAGCAGGGGCAGACGGCGGCGGCAAGCATCGCGCTGGAGAACGGGCTGGCCGCCTACCCCGGCGATGTGCTGCTGCGCTACCTCAACGTGGAGACGCTGCTCGCCTTCGAGCGTTTCGACGAAGCCCTGCGCTTGGCTACGCGGCTGGAGGGCGACCTCGTGCAGTCGCCCGACCCCGCGCTGGACCTCATCAGCTTACAGGGGCGCATCGGGCAGCTGTACCGGATGCAAGCGGGCGAGGCGTATCAGGCGGGCCGCACCCGCGAAGCGCTCACCGCGTTCGAGCAAGCGCGCACGTACCTGCCCGACTCGGTGGCCGTCCACAACAACATCGCCTACCTCTACCTGCAGCAAGAGGCGTGGAGCAGCGCGCGCGATGCCGCCGACCGCGGCCTGAAGCAACACCCGGGTCACCTCAGCCTGCTGCAGATCAAGGCGCAGGCGCTGGTGCAGTTGGAGGACTATCCGGCTCTCGAAGGCGTTTATGCCATGCTCTACCGCCGAGGCAACAAGCCCGTAGACTACGGGCTCGGCTACGGGCAGGTGCTGCTCGCCAACGGCAAGTACGCTGAGGCGCAGGCCGTCTTCGATGACCTACTCGCCCGCTTCCCCAGCGAAGCGAAGCTCTACGATGCGCTCATCAATCTGGCCGGCCAGCGGTTCGACCTCAACTCAAAGCTGAAGCTGCTCCGCATGAAGCAAGACCAGTTCCCCGACGACCCCGAGGTGCTGCGCAGCATCGCCGAGACGCTGGAGGGCATGGAGCGCTTCGACGATGCCCGCGCCGCGTACGACTCCTTGGCGGCGTACCAAGACTTCGCCGACGACAGCCAAACCGCCGTGGCCGAGACGTTCGTGAAGCAGGACAGCCTAGCGGTGGCGACCACGCTCTACCGCGACCTCCTCACGCAACGGCCCGACGATGCCGGGCTCTGGCGTTCGCTCGGCGCCCTGCTGGAGGAGCAAGCCCGCTGGCCCGAAGCGCTCGATGCCTACCGCAGCCTCCACACCCGCACCGCCGACGGGTTCAGCCACCGCAAGCTCGGCGAAGCCTATGAAGCCCTCAGCCAGCCCGACTCGGCGCTAATCCACTACGCCGCCGCCCGCGATCTCGGCAGTACGCATCCCATCCCGTACCACCGCGCCTCCGTCATACGCTATAACCGCGGCGACACCGAGGCGGCGTTCGATCTCGCGCAGCAAGCGCTGGTCCTTGGGCTGCGCGGCGTGGAGTCGCTGCAGGAGCAGATGCAGGGGCAGCTGCAAGGGCAAGACCTCGCCAGTGTGGAGCAAGACGCCGTCCGCTCCACCAAAGATGAGCTGGAGGTCTATGATGCCACGACCGAGGCCGCCTTCCGTCATCTCACAGCGCACTTTCCCGCTGGCGAAGTGGAGCCCCTGTTCCAACGGCAGGTGCAGCAGTACTCCGGGTCGGGCAAGCTGCTGTATTTGATGGGGACGTTCTACGAGACACACGACCGCACCGCTGAGGCGCAGCAACAATACGAGAGCGCCGTCCGCTTTGCCGCACGGCTGCGCCCGGCGCATCTCGCCCTCGGCCAGCTGCACGAGCGCAACAGCGACACGCGTCAAGCCATCCTCGCCTACGAGCGCGCCCTCGCCCTCGACGACCAAGCGCCTGACGCCTACCGCGCGCTCATCCGCTTGTACCGCAGCCAAGGCAGCCTCGACAGCCTCATCCGCCGGTGGCAGGCGCACTACCGCAGCCGCACCGACAACACCGTGCTGCAACAGCACCTCATTGAAGCCCTCCACAAGGCCGAGCGGTTCGAGGAAGCCCGCGCCCTCATCCGCTCAGAGCAACCCTAGCGCCACCAGCTCGCGCCGCGCCTGCTCCGCCGATGTAAAGTGGATGCCGTGGATGCCCAGCTGCTCAGCCGCGACGATGTTGCGGTGCGAGTCGTCGATGAAGGCGCAGGCTTCCGCCGTCAGGCCGTAGCGATCTAGCAGCAGGCGATAGATGGCAGGATCGGGCTTCTTCAGCCCCTCGCGACCCGAAACGAGGATGCCCTCGAAGTGCTGGAAGAACGGGTAGTCTTTCACGTACTCGAACGTGTCGGCGGCCCAGTTGGTCAGGGCGTAGAGCGGCACGTTGCGCGCTACCAAGTCTTCCATGATCTGCACCGTGGCCTGGTTGATCGGCCCCAGCATCTCGGGCCAGCGGTCGCGGTACGCCCGGATGCGCTCGGCCTCGTGCGGAAAGAGCGCCACGCGCTCGGCGATGCCGTCGGCCCAGGGGCGCCCAGCGTCCATCTCCTCGTTCCACTCCAGTGGCGTGACCTCGGCGAGGAAGCGCTCCATCTCGGCCTCGTCGTCAAACAGTTTGCGGTAGAGGTGACGGGGGCTCCACTCGATGAGCACCCCGCCCAGATCGAAGATTACAACGGAAGGCATGGGGACAAGCATTAGAGGGTGGAGGGAGCAGTTCGGAGCAGGTGGATGCGACGGCCCGCGTCGCCGAGGTGTTCGAGGTGGAGGCGCAACGTGCCCGGTGGCAGCAGCGGCTCGATGCGGCCGGGCCACTCGATCAGGCAGACACCGTCGCCGTAGGCGTACTCGTCGAAGCCCAGCGCCTCGAACTCGTCGGGCGATGCGATGCGGTAGGCGTCAAAGTGGAAGATCGGCAGGTGGTCGCCGTGGTACTCGTTGACGAGCGTGAACGTGGGGCTGCTCACGTCGTCTTCGTTGAAGCCCAGCGCTGCGCAGAAGCCTTTGACAAAGTGCGTCTTCCCCGCCCCCAGCCGCCCATACAGCGCGACCACATCGCCCGCCTCTACATGGCCCGAGAGCCATGCGCCGACGGATTTGGTCGCCTCGGGCGTTGCAGCGTCAAAGGGGAAGGTAACAGCCACCGCGTGTCGTTTTGAGATTAGGGGGATAAGGCCCTGACGGCGCGCCGTGCCGCCACGGTCAGCGGGTCGTGCATGGGCGCCAGCGGGGGCGTGTAGATGAAGTCCTGCTCGGCGAGGTCATAGACGGTGCCCTTGCTGCGCACCAGCGGCACCAGCGCGTTCAGCCGAAGCGCCGCACCTTCCTCGCCTGCGATGGCTGCGCCCAGGATACGGCCTTTGCCGCGCTCGGCCACAAGACGCACCCAAACTGGCTTGGCGCCGGGGTAGATCTTGACGCGCGACACGTGCTGAATGTCTGTCGCGAAGGCATCATAGCCTGCGTCCTGCGCTTCCTGGAGCCGCAGCCCGAGCGCCGCGACCTCGAAGCCAAACACGCGCACCGCTGAGGCGAGCGAGACGCCACCGAACGTTCTCGGCGTACCCCGCCCGCGGCGGGCGGCGTTCTTGCCCGCTACCTTCGCCGTCCGGTACGACACAGCGGCAAGCGAAACGTTGACGGGCGCGTCGTCGATGATGCGCTGCAGCTCAGCCCCGTCGCCGCAGGCCCAGACGTTGGGCAGGTTGGTGCGCATCTGGCTGTCCACAGCGATGCCGCCACTCACGCCGATCTTGAGCCCTGCCGCCTCGGCGAGTTCAGTGCGCGGCCGCACACCCACCGCCACAATGACAAGGTCGCAGCCGATGACCTCCTGCTGGTCGGTGCGCACCGCGCGGACGTGGCCGTCGGCGGTTCGCAGCAGCGCCGTCGCCCGCTCCCGCCGGAGCTGAACATGGTGATCGGCTAGCACGCGCTCCAGGGCGTGCTGCTGCGCCTCCTCAGCCATGGCCGCCAGCAGACCGTGCGGCGCGAGCACCGTGACGCGCTTGTCCAGGCGCCGCAACGCCTCGGCCACTTCCAGCCCAACGTAGCCGCCCCCAACGATCACAGCATGTTGTACCGGATGTGCATCGAGGAAGGCCTTGAGGTCGATAGCGTGGCGTAGCGTGCGCAGCACAAAAACGTTGGGGTCGTGCGCATGCACAAAGTCGGGCCGGATGGCGGCGGAGCCTGTCGCGAGGATGAACTTGTCGAACCGCTCCGTGCGTGTCTCGCCCGCTTGCAGGTCCGTCACCGTCAGGCGGTTGGCCTGCGGTGCGATAGCTTCGACGCGGTGCCGCAGCTGCACCTTCACGGAGCGCGTCTGTTCGAACACGTCTGGCTTGACGACGAGGAGGGTGTCAGCATCCGCAATCTGATCGCCCAGGTAGTAGGGCATCTCGCAGGCGCCGTACGACATGTACCCGCCCTGCTCAAACAGCACGACCTCGGCCTGCTGGTCGGCGCGCTTGGCGGCCGCAGCGGCGGCAGGACCACTGGCTACGCCGCCGATGACGGCAATGCGTTGGCTTGGACGGCGTCCGGGTTTTGGCATGGTGCGTAGCGCAGGGGGGCGGTAGGTATGGGCCAGCGCACTCAACTACCAAGGCCCCGTCCTGTTGCTGCTCGCGCTTGGCTAGCCGTTTCATGTTAGACGACTCGCCATCACGTGTCGTACGGGTACACTGCCCTCACACACATGCTCTGCCGATGCTTGATCCTGTTCACGCGCTTGACGACCCGGCTGCCGAGCCGTCCATCCGGTACCACGTGCCGATCAACCAGTGGGCCGAGGACGAGCGCCCCCGGGAGAAGCTGATGCAACGCGGCCCCTCGGCGCTCACCGACGCCGAACTCATTGCCATCATCTTTGGCTCGGGCACGCGCACAAAGGCTGGCCCCATCTCAGCGGTGCAGTTGGCGCAAGCGCTGCTGCGTACCTATCCGGGCTTGCATGGACTCTCCCAACGCAGCCTCAAAGAGTGCCAGCGCGTCATCGGCATCGGTCCGGCCAAGGCCATCCAGTTGGCCGCTGCCTTCGAGATTGGCCGCCGCGTGGAGGCCAGCCGCTCGGGGCCGCGCGTGCAGGTCTGCGCACCCGCCGATGTTGCCGCCGTCTATGGCCCGCAGATGCGCGACCTGCCACAAGAGGTGTTCAAGGTGGTCATGCTCAACACCGCCAACGTCATCATCGGCGACTATACCACGAGCACAGGCGGCCTCGCAGCCAGCATCGTGGAGCCGCGCCAGGTCTTCAAGGAGGCTATCCTCGAAAACGCAGCCTCCGTCATCTGCCTGCACAACCACCCATCCGGTAATCCCGAGCCCAGCCAAGCCGATATACGCATCACACGGCAGCTCGTGGAGGCGGGCAAGCTGCTCGGCATCCCTGTACACGACCACCTGATTATCGCAGGGCGCACGTATACTTCATTTGCAGAACGCAAGCTCATATAGTGTGCAAAACATGTTATACATAAAGAGGTGGAAGTATCATCAGTATCGACACAGCATGATATCGTTTAAATTTTGATGCTTACATTTCGCTTTTACCTGTAATTCTTGTGGCTTTGCCCCTCATTACAGATAAGCATACTCGACACTGTATACCTTAAACATGTTTTGAACACATTTTTGAATATCGACAATTTATGCCTTGGCTGACTTGCACACGGTCCAGCGGCAGTGCTACTCTCAGTCTGCACGTCCTTACACCACTTGACCGTTCCAAGCATGCCTTTTCAAAGCCTCCCTGAGCTGTTCGCCGCGTACCAGCGACGGTTTGACCCAACACACGCTGTGGGCATCGAGGCCACTATCCAGATGCACATCGATGGCGAGGGAGGCGGAGACTATCATTTCGTGATCAAAGACCAGACGATGGCTGTCGTGGAAGGCACGCATGCCGCCCCGGATGTCACAGTGAAGACAACGGTGTCAACCTGGCTGAAGGTCAACAACGGCGAGCTGAACCCGATGATGGCCATGATGACAGGCAAGGTGAAGATCAGCGGCGACATCGCGCTGGCTACCCGCCTCCAGTCGCTCCTGGGGATGTGAACGTGTTGCTGGAAGTCTGCACGGAGCGTGCTGAGGATAGCGTGGCCGCTGTGGCTGCTGGCGCGGCGCGCATCGAGCTGAACACGGCGCTGGCGCTGGGCGGCTTGACCCCCTCGGCGGGGTGCATGGCTGCCACGCGTGCGGCCATCGGCGTACCCATCATCGCGATGCTGCGGCCGCGCCCCGGGCCGTTCGCCTACAGCGCGTCAGACTTCGAGGTCATGCGCCGCGATGCCGACCTCCTGCGCGAGCACGGCGCTGACGGCTTCGCGTTTGGATGCCTTACCCCTGAAGGTCACATCGACACGGAGCGCTCTGCCGCACTTATGGCACAACATCCCGACGCCGAGTGGGTCTTCCATCGCGCGTTCGACGTCCTGCCCGATCTAGAAGATGGTCTGGAGATCCTGATCGGGATGGGTGTGCGGCGTGTGCTCACCTCGGGAGGGGCGCTATCGGCCATAGACGGGGCGGAGGTGCTGGGGAGGCTCATCGCCCAGGCGGCAGGTCGGCTTGAGGTCCTGCCCGGCGGCGGCATCCGGCCCCACAACGTAGCCGCGCTGCTCGAAGCGACGGGCGTGAGCCAGATTCACGCATCGTGCGGCGATGTCGGCGTGGACCCATCGGGGCAGCACAAGCCCGACCTGAACTTTCGCAGCACCTTGCCGCTGGAGGCCCATCACCACAAGCGGGTGAACGCGGTGCAGGTCGCTGCACTTGTGCGAGCTGCCTCTGGCCCGTAAAAGCAGGCCGCAAGCGTAACCAAATCGCTCGCTTCGGAACTGTGCTGCCAAGCCAGCGAAGAAGCGAGCGGATAATCGTACAGGTGATGTATGCGGCGTGCAGTGTTACTCAGCAGTCTAGCCCTGATGCTGGGGCTCTCGGGCTGTGATCAAGGCGGAGAACGTGGATCCGAGTTGGTCGACTTCGAGACCGTGTTCGCACCGCCCACCGAGGTAGAGCTCTCCGCCGTCCGCGCCGACTGGGCCAGCCGCGATGTGTCGGCACAGCAGGTTGAACTGCTTGTCGAAGACCCCATCGATTTGGGCGCCAACGTGACTGGACTGCTGCGCATTGTCTCGCATCAGGTAGCGGGTGTTACGCACTACGGCGCTGTGATCGTCCCGCCAGACCTGCCTGACAACGCGCCCGTCCTGGTCTACACGCACGGCGGCGACAGCGGCACGTCGGTGGAGGAAGCCGTACAAGTCGCCAGCGTGCTTGGCGCCGCCGTAGGTCGGTTCGTATATGTGGTCCCCTCCTTCCGCGATGAGCCCTTGGAGTACGGCGAGCAGGTGTTCCAGTCAGACGGCCCGGCCAGCCCGTGGGACTTCGACGTAGACGATGCGCTGGCGCTCATCGAGGTGGCGCTACAGTTGGAGCCGCGCGCTGACGGCGAGCAGATTGGCGTGTTGGGCTTCAGCCGAGGCAGCGCCGTCGGGCTGCTGATGGCCGTGCGCGACCCGCGCATCGACGTGGTAGTTGACTACTTCGGCCCCACCGATTTCTTCAGCCCGTTCACGCAGGATGTGGTGCGTGAAGCCCTCGACGGCGACCCGCGCAGCCTCCCCGGGTTGGACTTCTTGACGGAGGAGTACATATTTCCGCTACGCGACGGCCTGCTCACCGAGGCCGAGGTGCGCCTGGAGCTGATCCGCCGCTCGCCCCTCTACTTCGCCGCCGACTTCCCGAGCGTGCAGGTCCACCACGGCACCGCCGACGACACCGTGCCCGTCACCGAATCCGACCGCCTTGCCGAGGCCATCGAGGCGTTGGGCGCGGCTGCACCGCCGTTCTCGTACTTCCGCTACGAAGGCGGCCAGCACTTCCCCACAGACCTCGTGGGTAGCCTCTCACGGACGGCCGCGTTCATCACGCAAGCCTTCCCAGAGCGCTAGGCCGTAATTATCATGTCCTCTTCAAACGGGTAGGAAACCTCGACCAACAGGTCGGGTTTGACGCGCCCCAACCTGCAACGCCGCGTTCGTCTAGGGGTCTAGGACGCCGGCCTTTCACGCCGGTAACACGGGTTCAAATCCCGTACGCGGTACCCTAGAAAAGCCTCCTCGTAAGCTGTTTAAAATCAGCGCTATGCGAGGAGGCTTTTTGGTTTGATACAGCGCGTTTACCTGTAGTTTACCTGTTCTGGAGCTACAGACTCAGCCGCGCCAACAGGCAACAAAAAACGCCCGGCCGAGCACGTAGCTCAGCCGGGCGCTGTTGTATGTATACGTCCGTGGGTGGAGGCGTTAGGAGCGGGTGCCCACCTGGCCCATGGCGATGCGGGCGCGGTTGCGGGCGCGTTCGAGTGCGGCGCTGGCCCGCTCGCGCTCGGCGCCTGAGCCGCTGGCCTTGAGGCGGTCTAGGGCACGCTGCTCGGCCGCCTGCGCACGCTCCACGTCGATGTCCGACGCAGGCTCGGCGGTCTCGGCAAGCACGGTGACCTTGTTCTTGATGACTTCCAGGAAGCCGCCGCTGGTGGCGAACACGACGCGCTCGCCCGAGCCCGTCACGATGGTCATTGGCCCCACGGCCAGCGCAGCGATCATTGGGGCGTGGTTGTAGAGCACCTGAAACGTACCCTGCAAGCCAGGCGCCTGGATGCTCTGCACATCCCCCTGAAACAGGCTGCCCTTGGGCGAGACGATATCGACAGAAAGCGTTTTAGCCATGGTTTTGATCGGCCTCCGGCCTTTGGGACGCTCACTTCGCTCGCTGTGGGTTTTGGGCCTTAGGGTTGCTTCCCCCAAGACCTACAGCGCGCCGGCAGGCGTGCGTCCCAACAAGCGAAGCGGACTACAGTGAGCGTGAGCGAGCGTCCTGATGTTTACGCTTCGGCGAGCATTTTTTCGCCGGCCTCGATGACCTCTTCGATCACGCCCTTGTAGGCAAAGGCGCCTTCGGGGATGTGGTCGAGCTCGCCCGAGAGGATCATCTTGAAGCCACGGATGGTGTCTTCGATCTTCACGTACTTGCCCGAGAAGCCGGTGAACTGCTCGGCCACGAAGAACGGCTGGCTCATGTAGCGCTGTGCCTTGCGGGCGCGCTGCACCACCAGCTTGTCTTCTTCGCTGAGTTCGTCCATCCCGAGGATCGCGATGATGTCCTGCAGCTCTTTGTAGCGCTGGAGCAGGATTTTGACTGCCTGCGCCGTGTTGTAGTGGTCGTCGCCCAGGACGCGTGGGTCCAAGATGCGGCTCGTGGAGTCCAGCGGGTCGATGGCGGGATAGATGCCTAGCGACGAGATCTGGCGCGAGAGCACCG
>JBCDJT010000077.1:0-23730 GCA_038747545.1 Bacteroidota bacterium | reverse complement strand
CCCGTTCGGCACCGAAGGGCTCATCGCCACCATCGGGCTCGTGTTCGTGTCCTATGCCGGGCTGACCAAGGTGGCGAGCGTGGCCGAAGAGATCCAGAACCCCGACCGTAACATCCCGCTGGGCATGGCGCTGTCGCTGGGGACGGCCACGTTCATCTACATCGTGGGCGTCTACATCATGATCGCCGTGCTCGATCCCAGCGAGCTGCGGTCCGACCTGACGCCCGTGGCCACCGCCGCACAGGCGTTCTTCAGCTGGCTGCCGGGGCAGACTGGACTGCTGCTGATCGTGATCTCGGCCATCGCGGCGTTTGCGTCCACGGGCAACGCGGGCGTCCTCTCGGCCTCGCGCTACCCGCTGGCAATGGCCCGCGACCGCCTGCTGCCCACCGGCTTCGCCGACCTCAGCAAGAAGGGCACGCCGACAAAGGCGATTCTGGCTACCGCTGGGCTGATGATCCTGTTCATCGTCGCCTTCGAGACGGAGGACGTGGCGAAGCTGGCGAGTGCGTTCCAGTTGCTGATCTTCTCGCTGATCAACCTCGCCGTCATCGTGATGCGCGAGAGCCGGATTCCGTCGTACGTACCGGGCTACCACAGCCCGCTCTACCCGTGGCTACAGATCGTCGGCATCGTGGCGCCGTTCTTCCTGATCGCGCAGATGGGCACCCTGGCGATCCTGCTGACGGGCGTGATGCTGCTGGCGGGCCTCCTGTGGTACCGCTACTACGTACGCCGCAACGCTCACGTCGTCCGCGAGGGCGCGATCTATCACCTGTTCGCCCGGCTGGGGCAGTACCGCTATGACGGGCTCGACGGCGAGCTGCGCACCATCCTGAAAGAGAAGGGCCTCACCGACGAGACGCGCTACGAATACCTCGTCACGCATGCCGGTGTCATCGACCTGGACGAGCCAGTGGGCTACGACGTGCTCGTGGAGCAAGCCTCTGCGCTGCTCGCTGAGCGGCTACCGCTGTCGAAGCAAGAGCTCATCGATGGCTTCATGGAGGGCTCGAAGTACGGCGTCACGCCGGTCTCGCACGGCGCCACGCTGCCGCACCAGCGCATCCCCGGCCTCCAGCAGAGCCAGCTCGTCATGGTGCGCTGCCGCCCCGGCATGCAGATCGATTTCGACCTGGATGGCGAGATGGACACGCCGCCCGTCTACGCCTTCTTCTTCCTGATCAGCCCCGAGGAGCCGCCCGGCCGCCACCTGCGCACGCTGGCCAACATCGCCAGCCGCATCGACGAGGCGCCGTTCATGGACGAGTGGCTGAACGCGCGCAACGCACAGGACCTGAAAGAGACGCTGCTGCACAACGACCGCTACCTGTCGCTGCATCTCGCCGCCGATCAGGCCACGGCGCCCCTCATCGGCCAGGCGCTGCGTGACCTGCGCTGGCCCGACGGCGTGCTCATCGCCCTCATCCGCCGCGACGGCGACATCTTGGTGGCGCGAGGCAGCACCGTCTTGCGAGAAGGCGACGTGCTCACCATCATCGGCGACCCGGCCGAGGTGAAGGTCATCTACGACCGCTACCGCGGCCACGACGTGAGCGCCTCGTGAACTGGCTGGCGCACCTCCACCTCGCCGACGCCGACGGCGCCGACCGCGTGGGCAACCTCCTCCCGGATATGGCGAGGAAGCGCGAGTGTGACGCCATGCCTGCCACCATCCGCCGTGGCGTAGCGCGCCACCGCTTCGTCGACACGTACCTCGACCACCACCCGATGTACTTCCGCAGCCGGGCGCGGCTCAAGCCGCCGTTCCGCCGCTTCGCGGGCATCATCGTGGATGTCTTCTACGACCACTACCTCACGCTACACTGGGCTACGTATTGCGACGTGCCGATGCTCGACTTCGTCGCCGAGGCGTGTGCGAGCATGACGCCGCACCTAGGTGTGCTGCCACCCGCGCCGCAACGCATCATCCCGCGCATGTGCCGCGAAGGCTGGCTCGTGGGCAACGGCACCATCGACGGCATTGCCCGCACGCTGGGCCGCATCGACCATCGGCTGAGCCGTCCGGCGGGCCTCGCGGGCGCCGCACGCTACCTGGAAGCGGAGTGGGACGGCTTCGAAGCCGACTTTCTAGCGTTCTATCCCGAACTCATGCACGCGGTAGATGAGTGGAAGACTAGGCCGCGCCCTGCTTGAGGGGCTCAATGTGGCCCTTCTGGATGAGGTATTGGTACAGCATGCGCTCGGACTCGGGCACACTCACCATGTCGTCCTCGTAGACGTCGCCCGTTTCGTCGTCCCAGAACGGGAAGATGTAGAACTTGGTCAGCTTGCGCACGAGCCTGCCCATGCCTTCGAGTAAACCGCCTGGCAGGTCTGAATAGAACGACGCGTCGAAGAGTTGGTGTAGGCTGGGCGCCCCGGCCACGAAGCCGAGGGGTCCGCACTTGAGCCCGGCGATGTACTCGACGAGCCGGTAGTGCTCGCGGAAGCTGGAGACGAGCACGGGGGTGCCGCGAGAGGCGATGTCGTCGGTGTGCTCCAAGAAGGCGGCGCGGTCAACTTTCCTCGAGCGTACGCCATCGGAAGTGGTTGCGCCCGTCGGTTCTTTGAACTGGTGGATGGTAATCTCGCGGATGGTCACCATCGCTTGCGGGTCCACCTTGGTGTGCTTGGCAAAGGCATCGCATGCCTGTCGGTGCATCTTGATGTGGACGTACTTCAGCGGTTTGAAGAGGCCGCGCGCGATGAGCGTCGGCTTCTTGTACAGCGCCTCGCCCGCGTAGAGCAGGGTACCATCGGGCGCAAACATGGCGGCGGGCGTCAGGCCCAGCTCCACCATCTGCACGCTCAGCAGTCGGGTGTCCACGCCCTCGAACCGTGGCCCGGAGAGAATGACGGAGTCAATCTCAAGGCGCCCATGCCCCAGGTTTTCGATCAAGGCAGCCAGGAAGCGCTCGGTGTCGTCGCAGAAGAAGCTGGCTGCGTGGATCAGGTTGACGCCGAGGATGCCCGTGGCTTCCTGCTGGCGGACGGGGTCGTCGTCGAACAGGCGGACGTGAATCTCGATCTGGCTGGGCTCGGCCGCACCGGGCTCGGGCAGGAAGCGGATGCCCATCCACCCGTGCCCCTCGCGCTTGTACGTGTACGACCGCGTGGCCACGGTGTCGGCGAAGGCGAAGAAGGCGGCGTCGTGGCCGCGCGTGTCGCCCAGGCGCTGGGTGAGCAGGCCGAACTCGTGCGAGAGCATCGTCCGCAGACGGTCGCGCGAGACGTAGCGGTCGCTGGTGCCGTAGATGGCATCGCTGAAGACCATGTCGTAGGCCGACATCGTCTTGGCGATCGTGCCCGAGGCGCCGCCGACTTTGAAGAACCACCGGGCAACCTCCTGCCCCGCGCCGATCTCGGCGATGGTACCGTACTTGGAGCGGTCGAGGTTGACCTGGAGGGCTTTCTCGGAAGTCGGCAGGATGCGCCCAGCGACGTGCGGGTCGAGCGCGGGCGGAGGTGTGGCGTCAGACATGGCGGTAAAGCGAGGCGAGAGGAAGCAAACCAGCGCCCCAACGCGTGCCGTGCCGTGCTTGTTTGCGTCAGGCGTCGTCTTCGAGCGGCCCAATGAACACCTGCGAGGCCACCTCGTGGCCCACCACCTGCTCGGCATCGGCCACGCGCACGGTGAGCGGTCCGTTGAAGGGCGCACGCTCCACCACGGTCAGCACCGTGCGCGGCAGCAACCCGATGGACTCCAGGTAGTGCAGCAGATCGGGGTTGGCGTCAGAGACGCGGTGGATCATCACCGTCTCGCCCGAGCCCACGTCGCTGAGCGGGTCGGTGGCGGTGGCGGCGATCTGGCCGTCGCGCGTCGGGATCGGGTCGCCGTGCGGGTCGTGCGTGGGGTAGCCCAGCATCTCCTCGATCTTCGTCTCGAACTCTTCCGAGATGTGGTGCTCCAAGTGCTCCGCCTCGTCGTGGATCTTGTCCCACGAGTAGCCCAGCATCTCTTTCAGGTACAGCTCCAGCAGGCGGTGGTGGCGGATGATCTCCAGCGCAATCTTCTCGCCCGCCTCGGTCAGCGTAACGCCCTTGTACGACTGGTAGGTGGCCAGCCCGAGCTGATCAAGCCGCTTCACCATGTTCGTCACTGACGCCGCCGACACGTCCAGCGCCCGCGCAATGTCCGACGTAGCCACGGCGTTGCCCGTGCCGCTCTCGGCGTGCAGGCGATAGATTGTCTTCAGATAGTCTTCTACGGCTTGGCTGAGCATGCCTCGGAACGCGGGCAATCAGAAGGGAGACGCACCAAACGGGCGCCTATGGGCAGCGTTCCTGGACAGCTGTTCAATGGCAGCGGTCAGCGTTCACCGATGTAGGGTTTTACCTCACAGCATGCAATGTTACGATCATGTATCATAACGCATCGTAGATCCCGTAAAGCAATAATCTGCTTTGTTATGACATATACCTACCGATGTGTACTCGCCAGCTTGGTGGTACTCTTTTGCACTGTGACTTCGGTTCAAGTTGCCGCCCAAGCCCCAGCTTCCATGAAGTGGGGCAAGATTTCAGACGATGATTGGGCTGTGGAGGCGTTTGAAGACGATACCAGCGCCGCCGCCATTGTACTCATGGACTATGGCGATGCGTACATCGAGCCGGACTGGAGCGTCAGCTTCAAGCGCCACCGACGCATCAAGATTCTCCGCCCTGAAGCGTATGATGACTGGGGTACGGTGGCGCTGTCATACTATGCGAAAGACAAAACGCAGCGGATCAGTGGCGTAGCTGCACAGACGTTCACGCGCGACGCCAACGGCAAGGTGACCCGGCATAAGCTAGGCAAGAAGTCGATTTTCAAAGAGAAAGCGAGCGACGAGTTCAGCGTGATTCGTTTCACACTGCCCAACCTCGAACCGGGCGCCATCATCGAATACCGCTACACCATCGATTCCGAGTCACCAGCATTTCTGCCAGACTGGACGTTTCAGGCGAGCGAGCCTACGCTGTGGAGCGAGTACCGCGCCGAGTTCCCCCGCACGCTGGCGTACACGTTTGGGACGCGCAACATATCGGAGTTCACCGTCAAGGAGTCGGAGTCGCTAACCCGAGAAGGTACCGATCGCATGCTCAACCGCTATGTGCTCGCCTCGGTACCCGCCTTGCGCAACGAACCGTTTATGACGACAGTGAACGATCACCTCAAGACGCTGGACGTTCAACTTGCCGCCTACTACCAACCCGGCCATGGTCAAATATCTTTCCTCAGCACGTGGGAGAAAATGGCTACCGAGCTCAGCGAAAATCGAGGGCTTAACGGTGGGCTGGGACGCTCGCGTACCGTGAGCCGGATGGCTACGGAGATGACAGCAGAATTGACTACCGAACATGAAAAGATAGAAGCGCTGCACGCCTACGTGCGAACCACAATGGAGTGGGACGGCACAGATGGCATGTTCGCCGACCGCGGTCTAGGCGATGTGTTGGAAGCCAAGAGCGGGGACGGCGCAGAAATCAACCTTCTGCTGGTCGACTTCCTGCGTGGAGCGGGGCTCACGGCACATCCCCTGCTTATCAGCACACGCGCGCACGGACGTGTCTTCCAACACTATCCGCTGCTGAACCAGTTCAACAAGGTACTTGCCTACGTGGAGTATGACAGCGGCTACATGGTCCTTGATGCCACGGACCGGTACGCCCCGGCCAATCTCTTGCCCGTGCGCACGCTCAATGGCAGCGGTTGGGTAGTAGACGAAGACAGGCCGCGCTGGGTGAAGCTCAACGCCGATGCAAAATATCAGCATTCGGTTATCATCGACGCCACGCTCACCGCCGACGGTACACTCCACGGGGTAGCCCACTCCTCGGATGCGAGCTACAGCGCCTTGTTCAAGCGCCGCGCCATGGATGATGCTGACTCGATCGAAGACTTTGCCAAAGACGTGCTGATTGGTGACCTGGAGGGCGCGACCGTTGACTCCGTCCGCGTGGAGCATCGAGACGATTACGGGGCCATTCTCGAGACACGCGTCTACTTCTCTATGCCCGGCTATGCCCAGGCCGCGGGCGACTTCCTCTACGTACCCACCTACGCCGTAGACCGAATTGAGGAAAACCCGCTGAAGCTGGCCGAGCGCACCTTCCCCGTGGATATGGCCTACAGCCGATCGTATACCTACCGGTTCAACTTGACCTTGCCCGAGGGATATGCGGTAGAAGAAGCGCCTGAGAACAAGCGCTTTGCGCCGATGAATCGTGGGGGCATGTTCCAGCGGATGACAGAGGTCGCCGAAGGGCAACTACGGGTGGCGGGGCGCCTCAGCTTCTCCAAGTCGGTCTATCCGCCGAACGAGTACGCCAGCCTGCGCGAGTTCTACGACCGCGTGGTGAGCACCCAAGCCGACCCCGTTGTGCTTAAGCGGATGACCCAGCCATGATGCGTCTATCCCTTCTGACCGTGTTGGCGATACTGGCGTGCTACACACCGGTGTTGGCGCAGCCGTTGCCCAACGACGTCGAGGCCTCGTTCGCTGTGGAGGCCATGAACCCCCTCTTGATGCTTGGTTCGGATGCCGTGCTCCGCTTAGATCAGCAGCGCTTCACCGTGAAGAATCCGGGGCGTGCTACCCTAGAGGTGCGGCAGGTGGTGACGGTGCTCAACGCCAACGGCCGTGACTGGGCTAGCGTTGTCGTCAGTTACGACAAACTGCGAAAGCTGGGCGGCATGAAGGGGTGGTTGCTCGATGCCAACGGCAAGGTGATTCGGAAACTGAGCAAAGAGGACATCATCGACCAGAGCGCCATCTCGTCGTTCTCGCTGTACGAAGACAACCGAGTCTGCATAGCCAACATGAACCACAACAGCTATCCGTACACGGTGAAGCTGGAGTATGAGTTGGATTATCACGGCATCTCGCACTGGCCCACGTGGCGCCCGCAAAGCGGTGGCCTAGCTACCGAACGCGGACGCTTTGAGATCGTGAGCCCGCAAGGCACCAATGTTCGCCATCTGGCGACGGGGCTGGCGCAGGCCGAGCCTGAAGTGATCGCCCAAGGCAACAAGCAAATCCACCGCTGGGACACGCACTCGCTGCCTAGCTACACCCCAGAGCCGTGGGGACCCAAGTACCGAGACCAGATGCCAGCCGTCTACACGGCCTCCGACGCGTTCAAAGTGGGCGGCACCGAGGGCGACATGAGCTCCTGGACATCGTTCGGGGCGTGGTACAATCGCCTCACGGAAGGCCGAGACGAACTCCCCGATGAGGCTCGTGCCGAAGTGCGTACGCTGCTAGACGGCGTGACCGACGATCGGGAGAAGGTGCGCCTGCTATACGATCACCTGCAAAACAAAACCCGATACGTCAGTGTGCAGCTGGGCCTGGGAGGATGGCAACCCTTCGATGCCGAATACGTCTACAGCCGCAGCTACGGCGATTGCAAGGCTCTGACCAACTACATGCAGGCGCTCCTCAAGGAAGCGGGTATTGCGTCGTACCCGGCGCTCATCGGCAACGGCACCACCGTACCCGACACCTTGGCCCAGTTCCCCAGCAACCAGTTTAACCACGCTATTCTGTACGTGCCACTGGCGCAGGACACCTTGTGGCTCGAGACCACTAGCCAGACCATCCCGTTCGGCCACATCGGGCCGGGCAACGAGAATCGCCTCGCACTGGTCGCTCGCCCCGAGGGTGGCGAACTCGTCCGCACCGTCCAAAGCACCGCCACGGACAACCAGCAGGTCCGCACCGCCGAAATCATCCTCAGCGCCCAGGGGAACGCCACAGCGGAGATCACCACGTTCTACACAGGAAACCAGCAGGACCGGGTACGGCAAGCCTTGCAAAGCGCCCGTGGCCAGGAACGCGAGCGCCGCATCCATGCCTTCCTCGACTTGCCCAGTGCCACCCTCACCAGCATGCGGTTCGACCACGAGGGCAGCGTGGAAGCGACCCTTGCGGTAGAGGCCGAAGTGCGCAGTTATGCGGCGTCGATGGGGTCGCGGCTCTTCCTCACACCCAACCTGATGGAGCAATGGAGCACGGTGCCGCCCGAGCTAGACGCACCGCGCACACAGCCTATCGTACACAGCTATGCCTACGCTGACACGGACACCATCCGGTACGTGATTCCCGATGGATACACGATCGAAGCCATGCCCGAGCCCGTTTCCATCGCCTACGACTTTGGGAAGTACGAGGCCGCGACCACGCTGCAGGACGACGGCTCGCTGCTGTTCACCCGCTTCGTGACCATCACCGACACGCGCATTCCGCCCGACGAGTACGAGAACTTCCGCACCTTTCGCCAAACGGCTGTGGGGATGGACAAGGCCCAGATCGTGCTCGTCAAGAAGTAGGAGAGCCTGCTCAGTACATCATGGCATAGGCCAAGATGTTGGTGCCCATCTGCAAGGCGGCACGGCGCTTCTCTGGGGTGTTCTCGTGTACCGAGGTGGGCTCCCAGCCATCGCCCAGGTCGCTCTCGTAGCTGTAGAACACCATGAGCCGCCCTTCGGCGTCGAGAATGCCGAAGCCTTGGGCGGGCTCACCGTCGTGCTCGTGGATCTTGGGCAGGCCGCCCGTGAACTCGAACTGCGTGCGGTAGATCGGGTGGCTGAACGGGAGTTCAACGAAGGCGCGTTCGGGGAAGACCTTCTTCATCTCGCGGCGGATGTGCTCGTCGAGCCCGTAGTTGTCGTCGATGTGGAGGAAGCCGCCTTGCTCCAGGTAGCGCCGCAGCCGCTGGGCCTCGGCATCCGAGAAGCGGATGTTGCCGTGCCCTGTCAGGTAGAGGTACGGATAGCTGAAGAGCTTGGGACTGCTCAGCTCAACGACGGCCTCGCGCTCAGCCACCTCCAGCAAGGTGTTCTCTTTCACAAAACGCAGCAGTTGTACCAGCGACTGTTCATCGCCGTACCAGTCGCCGCCGCCGCCGTACTTGACGCGTGCCACTTCGATGGCAGGTGTGTCTTGCGCAACCGCCGGGAGCGCGAACGATGCGATGAGGAAGACAAGGGCAGCAGTACGTAGCGCAGTCATGGCAGCACAAGATCACCTAGAGAGCGGGCTGAACGTGGAGCATGCGTTTGGGTTCAGCCATAACACAACGCCGCGCCCATCCAATCACGTATCGACCGGGATGGCGTGGGCGTTTGATACGGCCCATGCTGTTCGGAACAAGTGCTTTAATTTATTGTACATAGTGGACGCCTAAGCACGGCGTTTTTTCGTTGACCTACTCTTTGGCCTCACTGCTTTTATGCCTGTCAGGGTACTTGAACCCGTAGAACCGCTCACGCCACCCGAAGTCAGCCGCCGCGCCAACGTCCCGATGGACTGGCTGCTGCGCATGCTTGACCGCGGTAAGATCAAATGCACGCGCTCGAGCTGGCTCCGGCTCATCAACAGCAGCGACCTAGACGACATCCGTGCGATGTACGCTGAGTACGCCGCGCGGTAGCCGCTTCCATTCCCAGCAGCCGCGCCCTACCTTCCAGTGATATCCCGTCACGGAAGGACTCCCTCTCGACGCGCATGCGAACACACCTCTGGGCCGCGCTGCTGGGCCTGCTGCTCTCTACGCCCGCCTGGGCACAACTGCAATCGCCCGCCGACTTCCTCGGCTACAAACTGGGCGACCGTTTCACGCCATACCACCGTGTGGTAGACTATGTGCAGCATGTGGCTGCTCAATCGCCCAACGTACAGCTTGAGCCGTACGGCGAGACGTACCAAGGCCGCCCGCTGATGGTGGCCTACGTGGCCAAGCCCGAACACCTCGGCCAACTCGAAACGATTCGCACAGACAACCTGAAGCGCGCAGGGGTTTTGGAAGGCGAGCCTTCGCTTGATCCGCTCGCGCTGGCATGGCTCAGCTACAGCGTGCATGGCAACGAGTCGGTCAACACGGAGTCGGCGCTGCAGACGCTCTACGAGCTGGCCGATCCCTCGAACGCGCGCACCCAAGCGTGGCTGGACGACACCGTGGTGATCATCGACCCGTGTCTCAACCCCGACGGGCGTGAGCGCTATGTGCATTGGTACAACTCGACCGTGGGGCGTTTTCCGAACGTGGACCCGAGTGCGCGCGAACACAACGAGCCGTGGCCCGGCGGGCGCACCAACCACTACTACTTCGACATGAACCGCGACTGGGCATGGCAGACCCAGCACGAATCGCAGATACGCGTGGCGCTGTACAACCGCTGGCTGCCGCACGTCCACGCGGACTTCCACGAGCAGGGCGTCAACGCGCCGTACTACTTCCCCCCCGCCGCAGAGCCGTTCCACGAGGTCATTACCCCGTGGCAGCGGGAGTTCCAGACCACTGTGGGCGAGAACAACGCCCGCTACTTCGACGCCGAAGGGTGGCTGTACTTCACGCGGCAGGTGTTCGACCTCCTCTACCCCAGCTACGGCGACACGTGGCCCACGTACAACGGCGCCATCGGCATGACGTACGAGCAGGGCGGGTCGAGCCGCGCCGGCCTCGGCATCATCACCGCTGAAGGCGACACGCTTACGCTTGCCGACCGCATCCTGCACCACCACGTGGCCGGCCTCTCATTGGTGGAGACGACGTCGCAGAACCATGCGCAACTGGTAGATGAGTTCGAGGCGTTTTACACGGCAAACCAGGAGAACCCGCCGGGCGACTACCAGACGTACATCGTCAAGGCCAGCAACGATGCCGACAAGCTGCATGTGCTGCGCGATCTGCTCGACAAGAACGGGATCACGTACGGGCAGGCCACCCGCAGCCAGTCGATGAGTGGCTTTCGCTACGCCACCAGCGATGAGGGGCGCGTCCAGGTTGACGAGGGCGATATGGTCATCTCGGCCTACCAGCCCAAGGGCACGCTCGTGGCGGTGCTGTTTGAGCCCGAGACCGAGCTAGCCGACTCGTTGACGTACGACATCACCGCGTGGGCCGTCCCTTATGCGCATGGCTTGGAGGCGATGGCGGTGGAAGGCCGCGTGGATATGGAGCCCATGCCAGCGACCGCGATGGTGCCGCCGCCCCCGCCTACGTCCGCACGTCCTTACGCCTACCTCGCCACGTGGAAAACCCTGGCCGACGCCAAGCTGATTGCCGACTTGCTCGAAGCAGACATCAAGCTGCGCTATGCTACGCGCCCCTTCACGATGGACGGCGTGAACTACGACCCGGGCACGATGATCATCACGCGCCGCGGTAACGAGGCCATGGGCACCGCCTTCGACGAAACGGTGGTGGAACTCGCCCGCCAGCACAACCAGCCGCTGACGCCCGTCACCACTGGTTTTGTGGATCAAGGCGATGACTTCGGCTCCGGCGGCGTCCGCTTTCTGGAGCGCCCCAACATCGCCATCCTGTCGGGCGAAGGCGTGTCGTCAGGTGCCTCGGGTGAGGTGTGGCACTTCTTCGATCAGCAGCTGGAATACCCGGTCACGGTGCTCTACCCCGAAGACCTCGCCTTCGTGGACCTCGACGACTACGACGTGCTCGTGCTGCCGCCCGGTGGCTATAGCAGCATCTTCCCTGAGCGCCGCATGAACACGCTGCGGTCGTGGATGCGCAGCGGGGGCCGCGTGGTGGCGCTCGAAAGTGCTGCTACGTTCTTCAGCGGAAAAGATGGCTTCGGCCTCAAGCGCGCCGAGGGCTCCGACGACGAAGCGGAGACGGCCGCCGACAAGCTCAGGCGCTATGCGGATCGCACGCGCGAGTCGGTCTCAGGCAGCGTGGGCGGATCCGTCTTCCGCGTGCAGCTCGACCCAACGCACCCGCTAGCCTTTGGCTACGGCGATGCGTACCACACCCTCAAGCGCAGCAGCCGCGCCTACGCCTTCCTCGACAGTGGCTGGAACGTGGGCGCCCTCCGGCCCGGCAGCCACGTGAGCGGCTTCGTGGGCTATGAAGCCCTGCCCAGGCTCGACGATACGCTCGTCTTCGGCGTGGAAAACGTAGGGCGCGGCGGCATCGTCTACATGATCGACAACCCACTCTTCCGCGGGTTCTGGGAAGGGGGCAAACTCCTCTTTGTGAACGCCGTCTTCCTGCGGTAATCCTTTTGCTGGGGAGGCGCCGTATCTTCCCCGCCTCCCATACTTCCCTCTCGAACCCTCTCCCCTCGCACGGTATGAGTCGTTCTTTACGCGTCGGCGTCCTAACGGGCGGCGGCGATTGCCCTGGCCTCAACGCGGTCATCCGCGCTGTCACCAAAAGCCTCATCCTGGATCACGGCGCCGACGTCATCGGCTTCGAAGATGGCTACCTCGGCCTGATTGAGCACCGCCTGCAGCCCCTCGCCTACAATGACGTCAGCGGCATCCTCACGCGTGGCGGCACCATCCTCGGCTCCAGCAACAAAGCCAACCCGTTCAGCTACTATAAGCGCGGCGACGCCGACGTCTCGGCACAGGTGCGCGCCAACTACAAGGCGCTCGGGCTCGACGCCATCGTCGTCATCGGGGGCGATGGCACCATGTCGATTGCGCACCGCCTGCAAGAGATCGGGCTGAACATCGTGGGTGTGCCCAAGACCATCGACAACGACCTGATGGGGACCGACCGCACGTTCGGCTTCGACACCGCCGTGACCATTGCCACCGAGGCCATCGACCGGCTGCACACCACCGCGCAGAGCCATCAGCGCGTCATGATCTTGGAGACGATGGGCCGGTATGCAGGCTGGATCGCGCTCTACAGCGGCGTAGCAGGCGGGGCCGACGTGATTCTGATGCCAGAGTTCGAGTACGAGCTGGACGAGATCGTGCGCGTCTGCCGGGAGCGCGAGAGCGGGGGCCAGCGCTTTACGCTCATCGTGATTGCCGAGGGCGCCAAGCCGCATGGCGGCCAGCTCACCATCGAACGCCGCATCGCCGACAGCCACGACCCCGTCCGCCTGGGTGGGGTATGCAAGGCACTGGAGTACGAGCTGAGCGGGCGTGTGCAGAGCGAGGTGCGCTCCGCCATCCTAGGCCACGTGCAGCGCGGCGGCACCCCCACCGCCTACGACCGCATCCTGGCGACCTCGCTGGGCTCCTACGCCGCCTCAATGGTCGCCGACGGCCACTTCGACCGCATGGTGGTGCTGCGCGAGAACCGCCTCTCCAGCGTGCCCTTGGCTACGGTGGCTAACAAGGTGCGCACCGTGCCGCCCGACGCCCCTGCAATCCTCTCTGCCCTGGCCGTAGGGACCTCATTCGGCGTATCCAGCTTTGAGCAGCGCTTCGTGGGGACCGAAGCGTCCGCCGTGCTCTCATAAGTCCAATGCCCCCGAGTTACGACTTTTTGACGAGTGGCAGCGAAGTAGACATGGGCTGAACCTTTGCCGCGTGCGATCTTTGTAGCTGCGCGCCCTCACTTGCCCTCACATTCTGCATGCACGTTTACCTCACCGGAGCGACTGGCTTCGTCGGCTCGTACGTCCTGAAGCATTTGCTGGCGGAGGGCCACACCGTCCGCTGCCTCGTGCGCAACCCCAGCACCGCTGATCTGCCCGAGGGCGTCGAAGTAGTGAAGGGCGATGTGACGGTACCGAAGTCGCTCCTGGGCACGATGCGCGGCTGCGACGCTGTGATTCACCTCGTGGGCATCATCGAGGAGAAGCCCTCGCAGGGCGTCACGTTCGAGGCCGTCCACTACCAGGGCACCGTGCATGTGGTGGATGCCGCCAAGGATGCCGAGATCGAGCGGTTCGTCCACATGAGCGCTAACGGCGCCCGGCCCAACGGCGTCTCGGCCTACCAGACCAGCAAGTGGAAGGCCGAGGAGTACGTGCGCGCTGCGGCGTTCGCCCACACCACCGTCTTCGCGCCCTCCGTCCTCTTCGGCGACCCCGGCCCCGACAACCCCGAGTTCGCCTCGCAACTCGCCGACACGCTCATCAAGCCCTTTCCTGTCCTGCCCATCTTTGGCGACGGCCAGTACCTGATGCAGCCCATCTCGGTCGAAGAGGTCGCCGCGGCATTCGTGCAGGCGCTCACAACCACCGAGGCGAGTGGGCAGCGCTTCTGCGTGGCTGGGAAGGAGCAGATCCCGTACGTGGTCGTGCTGGACATCATCACCGAGGCGATGGGCTTGGCCGCGAAGCCCAAGATCCCGTCGCCAATTTGGGTGGTGCGGCCCGTGGTGCATGCCGCGGGCAAGTTCGGCGTGCTGCCCATCTCCCCCGACCAGTTCGAGATGCTCATCGAAGGCAACACCTGCGACAGCGCCTCCTTCTATGCCACCTTTGCGCTGACTCCGACAGCGTTCACACCGGACAACCTGGCCTACCTCAGCGGCTGATGCGTCACATGTCGCGCGTGTTCGCCTCAAGACGAGACAGGGCAATTAATGATGCCCTCTCGTAACAACTCTGTTTATTTCGCTTGGAATTACTTGACCGAACCTTCGAAAAAGGGCATCATCTTTCCGATTACTTAATCTCGCGAATGACCTTTCGGGTCGCCTGGGCGCGTATGTTTCGGCGCACTTCATCCTGTTCTGCCTTTTTCCGATGGGGCTCAGCCCTAGCTAGTAGGCATATGACGCGTAGCGCTCTTCTCTTGCTGTTGTTCGTCTCCCCAGCTCTGACGTATGCCCAAGCGTTCGAGGAGGCCGTGGTGGATGTGGGCAATGTGGGCATCACCGTGACCAACTCGGGCTTCATCGGGCGCGCCAACGTGCGCAATACGCCCACGGGCAACCCGTCGTTCGAGTACCCGCTCAACTCGGGTGTAGAACACCTCTTCGAGTCGGGCATCTGGATTGGTGCTACGCGTAGCGACGGAACCGAGACCGTCCGCACCGGGGCCATCACCGTGGCGAGCGGCTACCGGCCAGGGGGCAACGGCTACGAGTTGGCGCCCGTGAGTGGTATCTCCCAGCGGTCCTCGCTTTTGGAGTCGCCGGTGTTCACGCGGCGGGCCGTGAGCCACCAAGACTACATCACCACCTTTGTCGATACCGCACGCGTGCTGCCGGGCACGTCGATCCCGATGCCCGATGTGGAGGGGCGCCTGGGCATGAGCGTGGTCCAGTCGGTGTACGCCTGGAATTTTCCGTTCACCGAGTACTTCGCCATCTTCAACTACGACATCGTCAACATCAGCGATGCGCCGTGGGATAGCGTGTTCGTGGGCATGTGGCACGACTTGGTGGTGCGCAATGTGAACACGACCGAGGATGCGGGCGGCGCGTTCTTCAACAAGAACGGCATCGGCTTCATCGACAGCTTGGAGACGTCGTATGCCTTCAACGCAGGCGGCGTTGAGGAGACCATCAACACGTACGGCGCCGTGACTATCCTGGGCGCCGAGTGGCGCGACCCGCGCACGGGACAGAAGCGCTACTTCCACCCCGACGTGGCCGAGGAGTACGTGCGCGACGGTTACGCGCCGCCACAGGTCAACCCGCGCTGGTGGGTCTTCACGGGCGAGGCCGACGAGCTAGCGCGCCCCACCAACGATCAGGACCGCTACCGCCGCATGGGCGTCCCCTTCCCCGACCCGGCGGCCTTCGACAGCGAGATGGCGTTTCAGGAGTCCTTCGACGCGTGGCGCAGCCGCCTCCAGACCGATGGCATCAGCGCTGCGGGCAACTGGATCGGCATGACGCCCATCGGGCCGTTCTCGACGGTGCTGCCGGGCGACACGCTTACGGTCACCTTTGCGATGGTGGCTGCGCTCAAGCCCGAGGAGTTCCAAGGGCAGGCGGGCAAGCCCATCGATACCGCCGAGAGCCGCCGTCTGCTGGCCAACAACGTCGAGTGGGCGCAGCGCACGTACTCCGGCGAGGACAACAACCAGAACGGTAGGCTGGATATCGGCGAAGACATCAACCAGAACGGCGTGCTAGACCGGTACCTCATCCCCGAGCCGCCGCGCTCGCCGCAGACGCGCGTCGAGTTCAGCCGCGCCACCAGCGGCGCACGGCCCAGCAGCACCGTCACGCTCTACTGGGATCGCAGCGCCGAGGAGTCGGTGGACCCCGTGACGGGCGAGCGCGACTTTGAAGGCTACCGCATCTACCGCAGCAACCCCGGCGACGACCGCGGCGGCGACATCCTGGGCCAAGCCACGCTCATCGCCCAATACGACCGCCCCGGCAACCGCACGGGCTTCAACAACGGCCTCGATGCCATCCGCCTGGACCAACCCGTCACCTTCCCCGGCGATGACACGGAATACTGGTACAGCTTTGAAGCCGACGGCTTGCTGGCGGGCTGGCAGTACGCGTTCACCGTCACGGCCTTCGACGAAGGCGATGTGGACGCGGGCCTCGACTCCTTCGAGTCGTCGCGCACGGCCAACGCCGTCCGCGTCTTCCCTGGCACCCCGCCCGACGAAAACGGCGACCAGACGGTAGGCGTCTACCCGAACCCGTACCGCCTGGGCGCGGCGTGGGACGGCGGCACCAACCGCACGCGCAAGCTCAACTTCTACAACCTGCCCGAGCGCGCCGAAATCCGCATCTACACCCTCGCGGGCGAGATCGTGACGACGCTGGAGCACGACAGCGGCACCAGCAGCGACATCCGCTGGTTCGACGACTTCAGTGCCGAGAACCGCGTGCTCTCCGGCGGTGAGTTCGCCTGGGACATCCTTTCGCAGAACAACCTCAACGTCTCTACGGGCCTCTACCTGTTCTCCGTCAAAAACCTGGAGTCGGGCGAGGTGCAGCAGGGCAAGTTCGTTATCGTCAAATAAACCCTAATCGCCGCAGGCCCCCGCGGCTTAATCTCCACAACCCAACCGAATCTGTTATGAACCGATTGGCTACTATGCTCCTGCTGTTGGCAGGACTCCTCGTGGTGCAGCCCACCTGGGCGCAGCGCACCGACCTCACGGTGCGTCAAATCCACGACATCAGCGCCGAAGCGCTCGCTACCCTTCAACAATCGACCGCTGAGACCTCCGGCGATGAGATCGAAACGCTGGTGACGCGCCCGCTCACAGGCACCGAAGTGACCATCACCGTTGTGGTCCTCGCTGACCCCTTCAAGTCGGGGCTCTCCAGCCCGCGCGATGCAGGTTTCCCTAGCCGAGTCCACTACTTTGTGCGCGACACCACCGCCAACTCACAGGGTGCGCTGGGCATGGATGTGCAGGTCGTGGACGGTGACTACCAGAACACGGGCTCCCTCGACATCTTCCGCGGCGACGTGGTAGAGATGACGGCCACCGTAGACCGCTTTGGCAACACCCTCCAGCTCACGCCTACGACGATCACCGTACAGGGGGTCTACGATGACTTTGGGCTGCCTGATGAGATCCTGGACCCGGTCACGGTGACCACGGCCGATCTGCACCGCAACGTGGGCGAGGCGCAGGTACAGGTCAACTGGGACAACTTCCCGCTGTACGACCAGCAGTATGTCCGCATCGAAGGCGCCACGGTGTGGCGCTCGCCCAACCGCACCGCCGACCGCCCCAACTGGGCCATCACCTCGGATGGTGCCCAGACGATCATCACCTCGGATGACATCTCCCTGCGCTATCGCAACGACCGTGTGGGCGCCTACAACGATGTGTTTGACCTCCGCGATGACAACTTCGAAGCGCCGCTGCCCGGCGCCACGGTGAACGTCCAAGGCTTCGCCCTCCTCCGTGGCGGCTTCGACCCGTTCACCATCGGCGCACCGTCCACGGCCATGTACCGCATCGCGCCCTGGGAAGATGGCGACCTTGAGGTCACGGCGGCGCCTTCCATCGGCGCCGTGGCTGTAGGCGGCATCTCTGCCGTGCCTGCTGCCGATACACCAGTCCCCGTCAGCGTGGCCGTCTCGGCAGAGCAGGCCAACGTGGGCAGTGTGCGTGTGCGCTACACAACATCGCTTACAACCGAGCCTGCCGACGTGGAGCTGACCCTGGCGAGCGACACGACGTACACGGGCGACATTCCAGGCCAGCCTGATGGCACCTTCGTCACGTACTCGGCGATTGTGACGGACACGGGCGGCTCCGAATTCCCATCGGACAATACGCTGGGCTTCCGCGTCCTCAACGACGGCATCGACGAGATCAGCGACATCCAAGAGACCGCATCGGGTGGTTTCGGCGACTCGCCCTTTGTGGGTGGCACGTTCCCGATGAACCTGACGGCGGTAGTGCAGTCGAACGGCGTAGACAACGGGCGCTTTGTGGTGCTGCAAGACAAGGAAGGTCTGGACGCGTGGTCCGGCATCTTGGTGCCCTTCAATGAAGCGCTCGGCGCCGACCTGCAGCCCGGCGACATCATCAACATCACTGAGGGCCGCATCTTTGAAGGCTTTGACGTCACCAACCTGACGGACATCGTCTACACCAAGACGGGCAGTGGCAACCCGTACGGCTACAAGGTCGTGACGACGGACATTCTGCAAGACCCTGCCATCGTTGAGGCGCACGAAGGCATCCTGCTGCGCTTCGAAGACGTGACCATCACCAACCCCGATGCAGGCTTCGGCGAGTGGTCCTTCTCCACCGACGGCACCGAAGACAACGAGCTCAACGCCGACGACCGCTCCAACAGCATCGCGGGTGACTTCGCGTCGACCACGTTCACCGAAGGCGAGATGCGCCTGTTCATGCAAGGCGTGGGCTGGTACTCGTTCGGCGCCTTCAAGCTCGTGCCTGAGACCCTGGCCGACATCGGCGACGTGGGCTCGACCTCGACGGAAGCCAATGAGCTGCCTGAGCGCGTGACGCTGCAGCAGAACTATCCCAACCCGTTCAACCCGAGCACCAGCATCACCTACAGCATGCCTACGGGCGGTGATGTGACGCTGGAGGTCACGGACCTGCTCGGCCGCTCGGTCGCGCTGCTCGTGGACGGCGTGCAGGCCTCGGGCCAGCACACGGTCACGTTCGACGCCAGCCAGCTGGCCAGCGGCGTCTACCTCTACCGCCTCACCGCAGGCGACCAGACGGTGACACGCACCATGCTGCTCCTCAAGTAAGATGACGGCGGAGCCAGGGTGTGCCCACTGCGCACCCTGGCTCCTCGCTTGTTTAACCCATTCGCTTACCGCATGCGCCGCCACGGTCTCTTTCTGACAAGCTGCTTGGTCCTCCTCGCGCTCAGCAGCTGCGACGCCGACATCTCGGGCGAAACCTTCGAGAACCTGCCGCCGGAAACCGCGCTCAGCGTGCGGGACAACTCGCTGGTGGACAACCTCCAAGGCCAAGACCCGCTGGCCAGTACGGTGGCCGCATCCTGGAGCGGCACCGACGCCGATGGCTACGTGGTGGCCTTCGAGGTACGCGCCTACGGAGACGACACCACACCAGCGCCAACCGATGGCTGGAACCGCACCACGCGCCAAGACTCGCTGATCCTGCTGCCCATCCCGCGCGGCCAGCGCACCGCCAACGTCGTGCTCGAAGTGCGCGCCATCGACAACAGCGGCCTGACCGACCCCGACCCGGCCCGCACGGTCTTCCCCATCCAGAATGCGCCGCCCACCGCGCGCTTCTCCACCTTCAGCCTCCCGCCCGACACCACTTTCTCCATCGCCTCCTTCGGCCTCGAAGCCGACGATCCCGAAGGCCTCGCCAACTTGGACCGGCTGGAGATTGCCCTCAACGACAGCGTCAACTTCACCGCCGTACCCGCCGACCTCGACTTCATCACGCTCGCGGGGGTGGTGGACCAAGGCAACACGGCGCAGACCGAGACAACTGCCGAGGTGTTCGCGGGCCGTGCCTTCCAGGACCTGAACATCAGCGTGCCGGGCCTGCTGCTCGATGCCGAGAACACGCTCTACATGCGCGCCGTGGACGTGACCGACACGACGAGCGCGTTGGTGCGGCATACGTGGTTCGTCAAGAAGCCGACCAGCCGCGTGCTGTACGTGAACGACTACCGCAAGAACACGACCCCGCGCATCACGGCTTACCACCTGGATCTGCTGAGCGAGCACCTCGGGAACGATGACATCGACCTGTGGGACCTGTCGCTGCCGTACGGCACAGGCTCCGCGGGCAACACCCAGCGCTCGCCCGCGCTCCCCGCCGACGCCGAGCCCATGCTGTCGCAGACGTTTGCGCTGTACGACTACATCTACTGGGTCTCGACCAACACCATCAGCAACCAGGTGACGAACAACCTGCCGTTCGCCGCCCGGTCGATGGACCTCTTCTTTGAGGAAGGCGGCAAGCTGATGGTACACTCGCCCGTCTCGGTACCCGAAGACCCCGAGGACAACCTGGGCAACCCGGCTGTGCTGCTGCTGCCGCTCACCGACATCGTCAGCTTCCCCGACTCGCTGCGTCCGTCGCTGCGCCTGCCCCGAAACACGCCCATCGCGTTGGACGAGCCGGCGCCGGGCGTAACGCTGCCCGCCCTCCGGGCCGAGGGCATCGTCATCAACACGCTGCCGTACAGCACCTCGGGTGCCAACACGATCTCGCTCTACCGCGCCGACTACGAGTATCGCACGCGTCAAGGGGACCGCGGCGTCTGGTTCGGAGCCTCCACCGTCGCCTCGGTCAGCGCCGACCTGCGCGTGGGGCTGTTTGCCTTGCCGCTCATCAACGAGCAAAACGGCACGCCGCTGCTGGTAGGCGACGACGGTAACCCCGAGACGGCCCGCGCCGCTGTGCAGACCATGCTTGACCTGTTAGGCTTCCCGAAAGGATGAACCGAATCGCACTCTTACTTCGCGTCGCCGTGTGGGCAGGGCTCTGCCTGAGTGCCGCTCTGCCCGCATGGGCGCAGTCGTCCGGCATCCGCGGCGTCATCACCGACGCCGAGATCGGCGAGACGCTGATCGGCGTCAACGTCGTCATTGTAGGCACTAGCTCCGGTACGGCCTCGGATGTGGACGGCAACTACGAGCTGCCCATCCGTCCCGGCCAGTACAACATCCGCTTCTCGTACATCGGCTACGACACCAAGCTGTTCACCAACATCGAGGTGACCGCGGGCGAGTTCACGACGCTGGACGTGGCGATGGACGCCGCCGTGCTCTCTACCGATGAGGAGATCGTGGTCATCGGCGAGAAACCGCTGGTCGATGTGGAGCAGTCGTCGAGCGCGACCACCATCTCGCAGGAGCAGATTGAGGCGGCCGGCTTGCGCGATGTCGAAGAGGTCGTGGCCGCGCAGGTGGGCGTGGTGCGCGACCCGACCGGGCTGTATATCCGTGGTGGCCGTGCCAACGAATCCGGCTTCATTGTGGATGGCGTCTCGGCGCAGGACCCCCTGGCCGGGACGGGCTTCGGCCTTGACATCGGCTCGAACGCCTTCCGTCAGGTGGAGGTGACCACGGGCGGCGTGGGCGCCGAGGTCGGCGATGTGACGTCGGGCGTGGTGGCCGTGACCACGCAGGACGGCGGCGACACCTTTGAGGGCACCTTCTCGCACCAGCGCGACAACTTCGGCGGCCTCAACGAGGGCTCGGAAGCCAACTTCAAAGAGGACGTCTACGAGTTCAGCCTGGGTGGCCCGATCGTCAAGCAGAAGCTCACCTTCTTCACCTCCGGCCAAGCGCAGCTCTCCGACGGCTTCACGCGCTTCATCGCCGACCCCGACTCCGTGCGCACCTCGCTCAGCAACGCCAACTGGATGCTGCCGCGCACGGGCAACCGCTGGAGCGGCCTCGGCAAGCTGACCTACCGCGTCAAGCCGGGCATGCGCTTGCAGGCGTCCTACCAGCGGTCGTTCACAGTAAACCAGAACACGCGCATGCTGCAGGTGACGGGCAACGAGGCCGTGGTGACGCCGGGCTTCCAGTACTCGTTCATCCAGCAGCCCGAGAACGCGACCACCTACGCCCACGACAACATCATCGGCTACCTGAAGTGGTCGCACGTGCTCAACGAGCGGTCGTTTTACGAGGTGCAGGTGAGCCGCCTGTTCACGCGCCTCCGCGCCGACGCCAACGGCCGCCGCTGGCGCCCCGACAACGTGAGCACCGAGCTGGACCCGTTCAGCATCGTGCCCTACCCCGCCGAGGTGTTCACGGATGAGAACGGCCAGCCCATCGACCCGAACGCGCTGTTCGTGCTGCCTGGGCCTGGCCTGATCAACAACGGCGGCGTCTCGACGCGCTTCCACGACCACTACGCCGAGGAGTGGACGCTGCGCGGCACCTATACGTGGTTCTCGGAGAGCAAAGACAACCGCCTGGATGTGGGCTTTGAGAGCAAGTTCAACGACTACCAGTGGATCGACGTGGTGCGGCCGTGGGTAGGCGCGCCCATTGGCGAAGGCGACGAGGCCACCGCGACAGGGCGCCTTGGCGAAAGCTCCGACATCTGGCAGGTGGAGCCCCGGCGCGGCGCCGTGTTCGGGACGATGCAGTTCCGCTACCGCGGCCTGATCGCCAACCTCGGCACGCGCCTCGAATACTGGTCGCCGGGGCAGTACGTGGATGACCTCGTGGAGAACGAGCGCGCGCCCATCCTGGAGAGCATCCGCCAGGCCTACCGCGACGACACGGTGGAGCTGTTCGGCCTCCGCACCAAGTTCCGGCTGCTGCCCAAGCTGCGCGTGTCGTTCCCGATCCAGGAGAACCAGGTGCTGTTCTTCAACTACGGCCACTCGACCAAGCTGCCGCACCCCACGTTCGTCTACACCGGCCTCGATCCGTTCTTCCAAGACCGCTCGTTCTTCGCCGATCTCGGTAACCCCAACCTCGACCCCGAGGTGGACATCTCGTACGAGATCGGCCTGCGCAACCAGCTCACGACGAACGATGCGCTCAACGTGACGGCGTTCTGGCGCGACAAGTTCGACTTCATCACGGTGGAGGACGTGCTGGTGCAGGACCCGACGGGCCGCGAGACGATCCGCGCCTTCCGCGTCAACGGCGACTTCGCGCGCGTGCGTGGGGTGGAGGCTAGCTACCTGAAGCGCATCGGCAGCTGGTTCCTCGGCCAGACGTCGCTGTCGTTCTCCCAAGCGACGGGCCTGAGTAGCACCAACAACGAGGCGCTGGTGCAGTTCATTGCCAACGGCGACATCGACAACACGTTTGAGACACCGCTCGCGTGGGACCGCCCGCTCGACATCAAGGCCAGCGTTACGCTTTCGCACGACGAAGAGCGCCCGTGGCTGGGTATCCCCGGCCTCAACCGCATCCAGCTCTATCTGGGCACGACCTACCGCAGCGGACAGCGCTACACGCCTGTAGACTTCCGCGGCAACCGTATCAACCCGTTCACGGGCGAAGCCGATTGGGAGCCCATCTACGAGCGCGTCGCCGATCCCGCCGAGCGGTTCTCTAAAGTCGGCGAAGCGTGGTGGTGGTTCGACCTTGCCATCAAGCGCTCCGTAGAGGTCGCAGGCAACGACATGATCCTGACGCTGGACATCAGCAACCTGTTCAACCAGCTCAACAGCATCATCGTCAACCCGGTGACGGGTAAGGCCTACCCCAACGTAGACCCGGCCTCCACCGACTTCGTCAGCCTGCGCGGCAACCCCGACTTCGACGTGCCCACGGGCACCCGCGACCCGCGCTACGATGACCCGTCCACCTCTGGGCTGCCGCCGTTCAACCCGGCGCGCTACCTGCCGCAGCGGCACATCATGTTCGGCCTCGCCTACCGGTTCTGACTATGCGGATGCTTCTTATGACAGCAACACAGGCGACTGAGCCGAACGCGTCCCAATTTACAGATTGGTGTGACGGCGTGGTGTTGGCTCAACCATCACGCTTGCGTCCCCTCTCCTGGGAGCTAGGAGAGGGACAGGGTGAGGTCGAAACAAGGGTTGGCGCCGTGGCTAATCAAACAAACCCCAAACCACTACGAGCACAAAGGAGAGGGAGCACGTTTGCGCTTGGTTGGGTTAGGTTAGGCTCGCGGCGCTCGGGGG
>JBCDJT010000076.1:0-23936 GCA_038747545.1 Bacteroidota bacterium | reverse complement strand
GGCGACGCCGTGCCATACGTAGCTCATGACGGACTCCATCTGCCCGTTGGCGTCGAAGTCGGCGGCGTGGAGGGTGGCAGGGGCAGGCATCTGCGTGTTTAGCCCGCGATTGCCCGCTAGCAGGTCAAGGTCGCCATCGCCGTCGAGGTCGTGGGCTAGCAGGCTGCGCCACCAGCCCGTGGTGCCGTCGAAGCCGAACGCCGATGTGACCTCCGCGAAGCTGCCGCCATCCGTTGGTTGGAAGACGCGGATCGGCATCCACTCGCCCGCCACGACCAACTCAGCCGAGCTGTCGCCGTCGAGGTCTGCCCAAAGCGCATCGCCGACGAGGCCGGGCGCCATCAGGTCGGGTGCGACACGCTCGGTGGCATCGGCGAAGGTGCCGCCCACGTTTTCGAGCAGGTAGCTGCGCTCGGGCAGTGGGTAGCGGCCGGGCTGCACATGGCCGCCGACGAACAGGTCGGTGTCGCCGTCACCATCCCAGTCGTGTCCTGCGACCACGGCGCCGCTCGTGCGTAGCTCCGGCAGGGCGTCGGGCGCGCGTGTGAAGCCGCCGAAGCCGCTGTTGAGGTAGAGACGATCCTGGTACGCTGCGCCGTCGGTGCGAGCGGTGCCGCCGCTGACGATGTACAAGTCCATGTCGCCGTCGGCGTCGGCGTCGAAGAACAGCGCATCGACATCCTCAAACGACGCGTCGGTGGCGAAAGCCGGAACGGCGGCGGGCTTGAACGTGGCGTCGAGTTGCTGAAGGTAGAGCTGGGCGGCTTGGTCCTGCGCACCGCCTACAAACACGTCGTCCAGGCCGTCTCGGTTGACGTCGGCCACAGCAAGGGCGGGACCTTGCCGCGAGAAACGGCGGGGCAGCAGCGGCTCGCGCTCCAGATCGTCGAAGTCGTTCTCGCGATGCACGGCGTCGAGGCCCAAGCCGTCCGGCAGCAGGACGAAGCGTGGCGTTGGCTCGGTTGCGGGCGGCTGCGCGGTATCCGACGCATTGCTCCAGTCGAACGCGAGCGTCTGGTTAGCAGCAACGGCGTCGCGCGTCTCATGGCGTCCGTCGGGCCACGTCACGGTGATGCTGACGTTGGCCGCATCGCCCAATCCGAAGAGCAGCACCGGGTCAACAGAGGACTGGTAGCCGCGCACGGGCATCTGCTCCTGCACGAGCACAGAGCCGTCGGCCAGTTTGATGCTAACATGCGCGCCGATGCCGAGCGTGTTGCCTGGCGCGCCGGTCAAGTCCACCTTCAGGTAGTTGTGCTGCCCGCGCTGATCGGCGGTGTTCTGGTAGAGCCACGCGGGCTCGTTGAGGTTGGTGACGATCAGGTCGAGATCGCCGTCGTCGTCGAGGTCGGCGTAGGCCGCGCCGCTGGAGAGGCCGGGCTTGCCGAGGCCCCAGTCGTCGGTCACGTCAGCAAACGTCAGGTCGCCGCGGTTGCGGTAGCCGTAGTTCGGCAGCGTCGACATCGACATCTGCTGCACCAGCGTAAGCGCGTCCAGCGGCTGCCCTTGGTTGCGGGCGACTTGGAGTGCGGCGCGCAGCTTCGTCGTCAGGAAGTCCATGTCCGTGTAGTCGCGCATGTAGCCGTTCGTCACGAATAGGTCCTTGTGGCCGTCGTTGTCGAAGTCGGCCAGCAGCGGCGCCCAGCTCCAGTCGGTCTGCGCGATGCCGGCCAGCTGCCCGATTTCGCTGAAGGTGCCGTTGCCCTGGTTGAGCTGCAGCATGTTGCGCGTATACTGCGCGTGGTAGCCCTCGCGGCGCAGCTGCTGGAAGCGCGCATCGTCGTCGGGGCCTTTGAGGCGATGCAGCCGGCGCGGGTCCTCGGCCAGCATGTCCAGCGTGACTACGTCCTGCAGGCCGTCGTTGTTGACGTCGGCGATGTCGGCGCCCATCGACGCGTTCGACGTGTAGCGCATCCAGCTGCGGATCTCCTCGCGGAAGGTGCCGTCCTGGTTGTTGATGTAGAGGTAGTCGTCCTCCACGTAGTCGTTGGCGATGTAGAGGTCGAGCCAGCCGTCGCCGTCGATATCGCTGGTAGTGACGCTGAGGCCGAAGCCGAGCGGGTTGCCGATGATGCCCGCCGCCTCGCTCACGTCCACGAAGGTGCCGCCGTCGTTGCGGAAGAGCTTATCGCCCGAGAGCGGGTCGCGCTGCTGCTTCACCAGCTCCACGTCGAAGCGCTCCAGCCGCCGGATGGGGTGGTTGAGCAGGTACAGGTCGAGGTCGCCGTCGCGGTCGTAGTCGAAGAACGTCGCGTGCGTCGAATACGCGGGCGAGTCGATGCCGTAGGCAGCCGCCTGCTCGCTGAAGGTGCCGTCCTGGTTGTTGATGTAGAGCGCGTTGCGCCGCCGCTCCTCACTCACCCGCCCCGACTTGCACACGTAGATGTCGAGCCAGCCATCGGCGTTGATGTCAACCATCGTGACGCCCGTGGTCCATGACGGCGCGTGCGTGAATCCGGCCTGCTCGGTCACATCCTCAAACTGCCAGTTGCCTCGGTTCAAGTAAAGCCTATCCGGGCCGATGTTGGCGGTGAAGAAGAGGTCGGGCCGTCCGTCGCGGTTCACATCGCCTACGGCCACGCCACCGCCGTTGTAGAAATACTCGTACTCCAACACATTGAAGCCCGCGTCTTCTTGAATTTCGTTCACGAAGTCGAGTCCCGTGGCGGCAGGCGGCATCAGCTTAAAGAGCGGTGCATCCGAAGCGTGATCCGCTGGGCCGCAGCTGATCAGAGCGAGGAGACTGGCAAAACAGAGAACAGGAACGAGACGCATCAAGCAGTGGAAGCAAGACAAAACGTTTGGCCGCGACAGAACGCCAAACCCGACGGGCAGTTTTCGCAAACGGTGCATTTTCAATAGGCTGACCGGAAACGCAATGCCCTACGCGAGGTATCGAGGCGCCCACCCACCAACGGCGCGCGGAGGAGCATGGTGCCAATGATGCGGATACTTGGGCTACGTACTGCAATGGCCCTGCTGATCGTGCTGACAGCGATCGGGTGCAGTGCTTCAAAGGAAGCGGCTGACGAGAGCGAGCCTGCAGGGACGACCGTGGAAGTGCGCAACCGCAACTGGCGCAGCATGGAGATCTACGTCTGGGAGCAGTCGCGCCGCCTCCGCCTCGGGCGTATCCGGGCAGGCGCTGTGAAGACGTTCACCGTACCCGGCTACCTCACGGCGCCAGGCACCGAGCTGCGGTTCGAGATGGAGTCGGCTGGTAACAATCCCGATGTGTTCAGCCAGGCGTTCGTGGTCGCCCCCGGTGAGGCGCTTATCTTAGTCATCCCCAACAGTCGCTGATAGCACTTTCGAGTAATGACTGCACGCCTGAGACTGTCATCCCGAGCGGAGGCCACAGGCCAAAGCCGAGGAATCTCCCCCGCTGAGGTTGTGCAATTCGTTGTCGGGGGAGATTTACCTACGGTGTGCTTCGCGCGCTCGACTGAGCTCGGGATGACATAATGAAGCGATATGCTGCATTCAAAATGGCCAGCACTTATATGAACCTGCATATGCCTACCCCACTGCACTCCCTCCGTCCTTCCAGCTTGAGTCGCGTCGTGCTCATGGGCCTGCTGGTCTGCGGCCTCATCGTAGGCTGTTCGTCGGACCGAGAGCCGACCGAGGAGGAGCTCGCCACGCGCACCGAAGCACTGAACGTGGGGCTGGGCTATCTCGAAGAAAACCGGCTGGGCGATGCCGAGACGGCGTTTCGGCAGGCCATTGAGGCGGTGCCCAGCGATGCGGCAGGCTACGCCAACCTGGGCATTGTGCTGCTGCGGCGCGGCCAGATTGACGAGGCCGAAACCGTGCTGCAAGATGCGCGCGAGCGGGCGCCCGAGGATCCGTCGGTGCGCCTGACGTTGGCTGAGGTCTACCAGCAGCGGGGTGACCTCGGCGCCGCCCGCACTGAGGTGGCGCAAGGGCTGGAGGCCAACCCCGACCATGTGCCGCTGCTCTACCGCCGCGCGCAGTTGTACACGGACGACCTCGACGCGTACCGCACCTACTTAGCCGAGGTGCTGCAGCGCGCCTCCGCTAACGTGGTGCCTCGCCTTGACTACCTGCAAGCGCTCACCGACGCCAGCATGCCCGACTCGGCGCTGTTCCAGCTCGAAGCCATCCGCTCGCAGCTGCCGCCGCTCACAGGGCAGGTTGCCACGCTGTTCGAAGAGACGCGTACGGAGCTCTTGGCAGGCAACGTAGAGCAAGCGCAGGTGCAGGCGCGTTTCTTCAACAACCTGCTCAAGTCCACGACGAACTACCAGACGGGCCTGCGCCTCCTCGGCATCCGTGGCGATGCGCTCGTGGGTACGCCTCTCATCTCTGCGCCTTCGGTCACGCAACGCGGCACGGGCGACGAAGACATCATCGACGACATCCGCCTCGTCCGCGCCACCGCGCCGAGTCGCCTCGACGTGGCGGCTGCGCCCGCTGGCCAGCGCCTCACCGCGCTAGCCACGGCAGACTACAACAGCGACACCGAGCTGGACCTCATCCTCGCCTACGCTGATGCTACTACTGGCCAAGGTGCGATACGTCTGCTCGCCAGCCAGTTCGGTCGCTTCACAGATACGCCCATCGAATTGGCCTACGAAGGGCCAACCGTACATACCGTCCGGGCAGCAGACTACAACAACGACACCTTCCTGGATATCTTCGCCCTGACCGAAGGGGCCCCCCGCCTGTGGCAAAACGTGGCCGAAGGCGTGTTTCAGGATGTGACAGACGAGGCCTTCCCCAACGGTCTGACGGGAGGCAACGTAGCGCGCTGGGCCGATTATGACCACGATGGCGACTTGGACGTGTTCATCGGGCGCAACGGCCCTGACTACGTGCTGCGCAACAACGGCGATGGCACCTTTGACGAGTTGGCCGCTGAGATGGGCCTCGCTGGCGATGCCACAGCTGACACCCGTGACGCCGCTATCGGTGACTTCGACGACGACGGCGACATCGACCTGTTCGTCGCTTACGCCAACCAGCCCAGCGTGCGCTACACCAACGAGCGCCAGGGACGCTTCGCGCCTGTGGGTGCCGATGAGGTGCTGGCGGCACCTGCCCTCGCTGTTGCCGCCGGCGATTACAACAACGACGGCGCGCTGGATCTGGCGCTGGCCACCACCAACGGTATCACGCTGGCGCGCAACGAAGCCGGGGCCTTTGTGGAGATGGCAGACCAACCTGCTGTAGAAGGCAGTGTGTTCGCATTGGCGTTCGTGGAGATCGACAACGACGGCTTGCTCGACCTAGTCAGCGCCGGCGACCGCATCACGCTATGGCATCAGAGCGCGGCCTCGCAGTTCAGCGATCGCAGCGACCTCGTTGACGAACTGCCCATGGCAGCAGGTGCGCTCCACCTCGCCGATTACAACCAAGATCGCGACCGCGACCTCGTGCTGGCTACGACGGCGGGTCCCGAGTTGCTGCGCAACGACGGCGGCAACCAGAACCAGGCGCTGACGGTGCAGCCACGCGGCCTCATCACGGGCAGCAGCAAGAACAACTACTACGGCATCGGTGCCAAGGTAGAGGTACGCGCGGGCGACCTGTACCAGAGCCGCGTCGTCACCGACCCCGTCGTCCACATCGGCCTGGGGCAGCGCAACCGCGCCGACGTCATCCGCATCGTCTTCAGCAACGGCGTGCCGCAGAACATCTTCCAGCCGGGCGTAGATCAAGACATCATCGAGGAGCAGATCCTCAAGGGGTCGTGCCCCTACCTCTACACTTGGAACGGCGAGCGCTTCGTCTTCGCCACCGACATCCTGTGGCGAAGCGCACTGGGCATGCCGCTCGGCATTCAAGGCACCAGCACCAGCGATCAGGTCTACGCGCCCGCCGTGTCCGCGCAGGACTACGTGCGCGTGCCCGATGAGCTGTTGATGCGCTCGGGCGATGATTACCAGCTGATGCTCACGGCTGAGCTGTGGGAGACGCCGTACTTCGACGCGGCCTCGCTCATCGCGCTCGACCATCCCGACTCGGTCGACGTCTTCCTAGATGAGCGCTTCGGCCCGCCGCCCGCCACGCCCGTCCCCGTCTTCCCCGTGCGAGACCCGCTGCCCGTCGTGCGCGCCGTCGATGGCACAGGCACCGAGGTGACGGCAGCGCTCCAGCAGCGCGACAGCGTGTTCGTCTCCACCCTCACGCCGTCATTGCACCAAGGCGAGATGGCGCTGCACGACCTCGTCCTCGATCCGGGGCCGCTGGGCGCACCGCCCGAAGCACTCTACCTCCACGGCTGGGTCTTTCCCACCGACGCCAGCATCAACGTGGCCCTCAGCCAGTCGGCGAAGCACGAGCGCGTGGCGCCGATGGTGCAGGTGCTTGGTGCGACGGGGGAGTGGGAGACGGTGATCCCGAACATGGGCTTCCCGATGGGCAAGAACAAAACCATCCGCCTCGACCTCGCCGGGCAATTCCCGACCGACGACTACCGCGTGCGCATCCGCACGACGATGCAGCTCTACTGGGACCATGCCTTCTTCGCGCCTGCCTCGCCCGAGGTGCCCATCCGCCGCACGTCGCTGCTACCAGAAAGCGCAGACTTGCAGTATCGCGGCTTTGCGCAGACGTACCGCACCTCGCCCTATGGCCCGCACTTGGTCGATGAGCAGGTGGTGTCTACCGACCCGCGCTGGCGTGATCTCGAAGGCTTTTATACGCGCTATGGCGATGTGACTGAGCTGCTGCAGACCACGGACGACCAGTACGTCATCATGAACGCCGGCGATGCGATCACGCTCGCGTTCGACGCCTCGGCTTTGCCCGACCTGCCTGACGGGTGGCGCCGCTCGTTCGTCTTCTACAGCGACGGCTGGCTCAAGGACGGCGACTTGCAGACGGCGCACGGCGACACGGTGGAGCCGCTGCCGTTCCAAGGCATGTCGGCCTACCCGTATCCCGACACCGAGCAGTACCCGATGACGCCGGAAAACCGCGCCTACATGGAGACCTACAACACGCGCCACGTCACCGCACGACCGCTGCTCGACGCGGTGCGCCTTGGCACACTCAGCGAGCAGCCTTAAGCACAGGTGCCAGCGCGTTCCAGTGTGCCTCGGTAGGTGCTTGTGCCTCGAACAAGGCCACGCCTGCTGCGCCGCCGTCCAGCGCGTGACGGGTGGCCCGGGCTAGTTCGTCGGGTGTGAGCTCGGGCACATACAGGCCGGCATAGAGCGGTGCCCGCCCGGCGAGCGCCATCACGCCCTCGCGCGTCGAGGCCTCGATCCACGCAAGGTCTTCGTTGTAGAAGCTGTGGTAGATCATGGGCAGGAACGCATCCAGCGGCCAGCGATCCCAGTCCTGCCGCACGAGGCGCCGCGCTATGGTGGGCGTCGGGAAGATGGCCGCTGTAAGCAAGCGGTCATGCCCATGAACCACCGCGCGCAGCATCTCCACCACGCGGGTGATGCTGTCGTAGCGAAACTGCAGCCACGCCGCGTTGGACGCGGGGTCGTCGAGCTTGAGCGGATCAATCCCGGTTTGCGACTTGAAGAGCGCCCGGCACACGTCGCAGTAGCAATAGTCGAAGGGCGGATACTCTTGGTCCTGCACCAAGTCGTATGTGGGCCACAGCGCCTCGGGCAGGATCACGTCGGGGAAGCGGATGTAGTCGAGGTGCAGGCTCACCACGCCCGGCACCTGCGCCATCTCGGCATAGTGCGCCGCCAAGTGGTCGTGTACGTCGGGGCGGTTAGGGCAGAGGAAGCGGTAGTAGTCAACGTACGGCGGGTCGGTCGCCGTGGAGGCGCCCTCGCGGTTGACCGCGTACCAGTGCGGGTTGCTCTCGGCCATGCCGCCGCGCATCATGGTGATAATCCAAGCGTGGACTTCGAGGCCAGCCTCATGCGCCACAGGCACGATGCGCTCCAGCACTTCGGGGGCAGCTACATTCGGGAGGATGGCGTCGATACCCGCGGCTTTCCACCGTGCAAACTTGGGCTTCCAGGGCTCCATCGTGCTGAAGTCGCCGCGTGCCCACGCCCAGTGCTTCTTCGCGTTTGAGATCATCCGGCGTGGCTCCGCGCCCGACCAGTGTGGAAGCGTGGGCAGCGCCGCCGCGCCTGTGGCGAGGAGTTGAAGGAAGTGCTTGCGATGCATCGGGAGTCTCAGAGCTAAGGGTGTTGCTGAATCCAGGTGCGCCCGTCCTGGCGAATGTGGACGGTGGTGCTGTCGAAGCCCGGCGCCACGATCTCGTAGAGCGACGGCGTAGTGTGGAGCACAGGAGCGAAGTCGAGGCCATCTACGGTTGGGAGGTCACCCAGCATGTCGAGTGCATCGGCATATTGACCGTGCGCCTTGCGGTGGGCGACTTGCCGGTAGTAGAGCGTGCGCAAAGCGCGCTTGACGCGCTCGTTCGGCGCCTCTACGAACGGCATCGCCTCAGCCAGCGTGGTGGCGGCCTCGAACTGCACGAAGCCCCAGTGCTCCGGGCGGTGCATGTTGATCGCCCCTTGCGGCGACCACACCCAGTTCGACTCGTGTAGCGGCTTGCCCGTCTCGGGGTCGAGCGTCTTTTGGTAGTGCCCATCTACGACATCCAGCGCCCACTGCACGCGCGAGAAGTTGACGCGCCACTGGTCGCCTGCCTCAGGCACGCGGCGTCCGGCGTTGGCTTCACGCAGGGCGGTCCAGGGAATGGCAACCTCAACGGTCCAGCTCGTATCGGTGTCGCTCGGGTCGTTCAGCGTGCCCTGAAGGGCGACCGCGCTCTGCAGGCCCGCGATGTCCCAGCCCGTCAGATAACGCCCACCGTCGCGGTAGGGCTGTGTGAGGAACAGGTCCCACACCGTGCCGAGGGCGTTCACTTCGTACTCGTAGTAGGCGTGTGTGTCGCCGTCGGGGTCGATGAAGATCTCGAAGTCATTGTCGTAGAAAATGACGGCATCGCGCTCGGTAATCGTCGCCCACAGGTGCTCCTCTTCGAGTGCAGCCCCAAAGTAGAAGTGCTCGTCATCCCACCGCATCATGACGCGCGTCTCGAACGGCGCGGGCGGATGCTCATCGCCTTCAATATTGACGAACGACGTGGTCCAGGGCGTGTCTTCCCACGCGGCATCGTCCAAGTGCCCATCGATGGTGGGCGGCGTGGGCGCAAACAGGCAGCGGTAATGCCGCGGGACGGATTGCGCCAGCAGGGGGGTAGCTAGGGCAGAGAGCAACACACAACAGCTCAGCCAGCGAACCATGTTGAGAGAAGCAGTCACAAGTGATAAAGGTGGCGTGTGCTGTCGGAGAAGCGGACGGGTGCAAAACGTCGGGAGCGCCGCCTCGACCATGAGCAGGGCCGAGGAGCGCTCCCGTACGGTATGACGCGTGTGGTGCAGGTCCACACGCCATCAGTTAAGCGGTGCTACTGGGCGTCCCACCAGACACGGGTAGTGAACTCGTCAGGCCCTTGCGCAGCGACAGCCGCTTCGTAGTTCGCAGCATTCGCCACCGACTCGCCCGTCGGGTAGCGAAGGCGGCGTGGGATCTGGCCGTTGCTTTCGTTACCCGGGAAGTTGATGGGCGTCAGCGTGGGAAAGCCTGTGCGGCGCCAGTTGGCGTAGGACTCGTACTCGTTCAAGAACGTAGCGCCCCAGATCTGATTGTTGATCTGCTCAAGCGTCCCGTTGTACGGATTATCGGCCAAGTAGGCGTCCATGTCCGCAGCGGAGATGCCCGCATTGGCATCGTAGAGTGCCAAGTGGCCCATGGCCGCACGTACACCGTTCTCGTAGTGCTGGGCAGCGTTGCCCGAGGTGTACCCGCGTTCGATAGCCTCAGCCGTCAGCAGTTCCACTTCCGCATAGGTCATGAAGAACATCGGGTCTGTGGTGCCCGTGATCATCGGGTTGACGCGCATGTAGACGTCCATGCCGCACGGATCGGCGCCGCTGTCGCAGGAGACCCAGGACGGATCGTTCTCGATGCCGAAGACGGGGTCGGTGGCACCTGTCGTGCGGCCGTTTGGCAGACCGACCGCATCAGCGCCAGCGGCACGCAGGCCGATGATGTCGAGACGCGGGTCGTTCGACTGTGCCATCCAGTCCACGAAGGTGGCACTCAAGCGTGGGTTGCCATCGGCTTCGAAGACTTCGCCGATGCCGTTGCGCCAGCCGGAGGGGTCGTTGTGGCTGACCATTGCAATGTCATCATTGCTGGTCATCATGCCCCCTGCAATGGCTTTCTGCGCCCAGCTTTGGGCAGCACCGGGGTCTACCTTCACGAGGCGCATGCCGAGGCGGAGCATCAGCGAGTTGGCCAGCTTCTTCCACTTATCCACATCGCCCTGGTAGATCAGGTCGCCTCCCCCAAACGAGGGGTTGGCAGCGTTGAGGGCGCCAGCGGCAGACTCCAGGCGGGCCAGCATGTCGGCGTAGATGTCCTGCTGCCGGTCGTACTTGGGCTGCGAGATGCCTTCGGTGAAGCCCTTGCCTGCTTCCGAGTACGGGATGTCGCCGTGGAGGTCGGTCAGACGATGATACATGATCACCCGCGTGATCTCCGTGATGGCGCACAGGTTGGCGTCCTCAGGATTCGCACACGTCTGAACGAGGAGGTCCTCAAGGTTGCGCGCGATGTTAGGGTAGTAGCGATCCCACATGGAGGACGAGTAGCCTGCGTTGTAGGTGTACTTGTCGCCCGTCCAGTAGCCAGGCAGCGCCGCGATGTGTTGCATCATCGTGGAGCTGTAGATCAGGTTGGCGCGCCAGTTTTCGTAGCGCTCTCCCGAGATCCGAAGCTGGATGTCGGTCATCTTGAAGTTGGGGTCGATCTGGTCCGCCTGGGTAGGGTCGGTATTCAGATCGGCAAACTGGTCATCCAGCGAGTCGCAGGACACCAGGAGCAGGAGGCAGGCGCCAAGGGCAATCCTGCTGAGCTGCTTTATCGTATTTCTCATGAGAGTCAAAGTTTAATTCGCGTACACAGCATAAACACCGCGGTGCCGGGCCATCAGGCTGTACCCGGCACCGGGTACGATTACAAGCGGACGTTCAGGTTGAAGCCCAGGCTGCGCGTCTGCGGCACGCCCGAGTGCTCCAGGCCGATGCCCTGCTGCGTATTGTTGAAGATGGACTCGGGGTCGATGTTGTCTACGTTGCTGTACAGAATGAACAGGTTGCGGGCCACCAGCGAGATCGTAGCCAGCTTGATCGGCGTGGCGTTGAGGTAGCGGTTAGGCACGCGGTAGGTGAACTGCACCTCGCGCAGCTTGGCAAAGCTGGCGTCGTAGACGAACTCTTCGCCGATGCTGCCAGCGATGCGGCCGAAGTAGTCCTGCGGGTCAGCCTGCGTCGTGTTGACGTTGCCGTCCTGGTCTACGCCTTCGCCCACGATGAAGCCTTCCTCGCGGCCCTCGAGCGTGTTCTTGTGGAGGCCGTTGCCGTAGCCCGAGCTGTTCGTCACGGAGAAGATCTCACCGCCCAGGCGCACATCGACGAGGGCACGGACGCTGAAGTTCTTGTAGCGCACCGTGTTCGAGATGCCACCGATCAGGTCTGGCGTGCCGTTGCCCAAGACGCAGAGGTCGTTCGTGCGAACGGGGAGACCACCAGCATCATGGACGATGGCGCCCGTGGCGTCGCAGTCCGAGGCGTCTTCGCCCGTGGGTACGTTCTGGCGCAGGTACTTGCGGCCCTTGATCGTGCCGTAGGCTTCGCCTACATCGGCCGTGACGAAGTTACCGCGGTTGCGGCTTTCCGCCAGCACCAGCGAGGTCTGACCGTCGATGAGTTCAACGACTTCGTTGCGGTTGCGGGCCATGTTGAAGTCGAGGTCCCAGCGCAGGTCGCCTGAGCGAACAGGCGTCGTCGTCAGCAGGAGTTCTACACCCGAGTTCTTGATTTCACCCGCGTTGATCACCTGGCTGCCAAAGCCCGATGCGCTTGAGATCGTCGTCGACAGGATCTGATCGGAAGCCGTCTGGGTGTAGACCGTGAAGTCGGCACCGAGGCGGTTGTCGAAGAAGCGTACGTCGAACCCTGCTTCCATGCCCACCGTGGAGGAGGGGCGCAAGTCAGCGAGCGGGATCTGGCCCTGTGCGATGGCCCCACGCGGCTGGCCGAGGTGGCTGCCGTTGAGGCGGTATGTCAGCGCCAGCTGGTACGGGTCGGTGTCGCCACCAACCTCAGCCCATGAGGCGCGGACTTTACCGAAGCTCAGCGCCTCGGGCATCTGGAGCGCATCCGAGAAGACGAAGCTGGCGCTCACCGAGGGGTAGAAGTACGAGTTGTTGTCCACAGGGAGTGTTGACGACCAGTCGTTACGGCCCGTCAGGTTCAGGAAGAAGTAGTCGTTGTACGAAAACTCAGCCTGCCCATAGAGCGAGTTGATCTGCTTCTCGTTGAAGCTGTAGCCGTGCGAGAGCACGTTCTGGTTCGTCACCACTTCCAGCCCTGGCACGTTGAAGCCACCGCCGCCGCTCAGCGTCAAGTCCTCACGCTCACGGTAGAGGATGTTGCCACCCAGTGTCGCGTTCAAGCCGATCTTCTCGCTGATCGGGCGGTTGGCCGAGAGGAGGAAGTCGGTGTTGACCTCAGAGATACGAAACTCCTGCTCGTTCTGGCTACCCAGCGGCTGGAAGGCCGTGCCCCACGGCGTGATGCCCGTGCGGCGCGTCGTGTAGGTGTCGCCACCGAAACGGCCCGAGAGCGAGAGCCAGTCGGTGAGTTGGTACGACAGCGAGGCAAAACCGATTAGGCGACGGTCTTCGTCCGACTGGTTGAACTGGTACGCAGCCCAGTAGGGGTTCTGCTGGAACGTGTTGTCGAACAGCCCACGGTGCAGCTCGCGTCCGTCCACATCGGTACCAGGGTTGGCACAGTTGGGCTCCTCAGGCGGGCAGCGCAGCGTGTTCACGTTGATGTTGCGCGCCAGCTGGAAGACCGAGAAGTTGGCATTGCCTGGCGAGTCGGAGAGGCGCGGCCGATTCTGGACGTCCTCGCGGATGAAGTTGAGCTTGGCGTCGGCGCTGAGGCGGGAGCCAAACTTACCCGTCGTGCGCAGCGTGAACGACGTGCGCTCCAGGCCCGAGTTGGGCGAGATGCCGTCGTTGCTGAGGTGCGAGAAGCTGAAGCGCGCCGTCAGGTTGTCCGAAGCCGTGGTCAGCGCTAGGCTGTTGGTGGACGTCAGGCCCGTGTTGTAGAACGAGTTGATGGCGTTCTCCTGCAGCGTATAGGGCTGCATGGAGCCGTCCCAGCTGATGACTTCGCGGCCATCCAGGCGGGCGCCCCACGAAGCGTCGGCCGTAGCCAGCGCGTCTTCCACGGTCGTCGGTGCTTCACCGCGCGTGCCTTGGCCATAGAGCTCCTGCCAATCGGTGCGGATCAGCACGTCCTCAAACGTGGTGTTGCTGCTGAACTCGACGCCGAGGCCCATCCCGGCCTGGGCTTTCTTGGTCGTGATCAGGATGACACCGTTCTTAGCGCGTGAGCCGTAGAGGGCAGCAGCCGAGGGGCCCTTGAGCACGGTGAAGTTCTCCACGTCGTCCGAGTTGATCGACGAGATGCCGTCGCCACCGTCCGAGCCGCCCCACATCCCGGCGGAGCCGAGCGTGGTGTTGTCGATGGGTACGCCGTCCACCACATAGAGCGGCTGGCTGTCAGCGCCCAGCGACGAGGCGCCGCGAATGATGACGCGGCTGGAGCCGGCCGGGCCACTGGCGGGCTTGCTCACGAGCACGCCGGGGAGCTTGCCTGCGAGCGCGTTGGCCACGTTCGTCTCGCGGACTTCGCGTAGCTCCTCGCCCGAGATCTCGGCCACGGCATACCCGAGGGCACGCTGCTGACGCTCAATGCCGAACGCGGTGACGACCACTTCTTCGAGCAGCTCTACGTCTTCTTCCAGCCTGATGTTGACTTCCGCCCGCCCTTCAATGGCCACAGTTTGTGTGAGGAAGCCAACATAGGAGATGGCGAGCGACGCATTGCGGTCAGACACAGGGAGCGAGTAGCTCCCGTCAGCGCCTGTGATGGTGCCGTTGGTGGTGCCAGCTTCTACGACGTTAACGCCCGGTAGGGCTACGCCGTCCGCATCGGCTACCACCGTACCCTTAACCGTAAAGTCTTGGGCGAGGGCATGCTGGTTGCTGGCAAGAAGCAGCAGGGCAAGAACGGTCATGACATGACCCAGGGTCATCAAGTGCCGTGTACAGCACTTCTGCCTGTAACTGGTTCTCAGCATAGGTATGGGGTAGGTTGGTTGAGAGGTAGAAAACAGGGGCATTAAACCCTGCAAGTAGAGACGTACCCGTGACGGTGAAATGTCACGCTAAACGTTGATGGCGAAACTGCATGTCCGGCACGAGTACAGCTGGGGGGACATCATGTAGGGGGAGAGGCACCCAATGTTATCGTTTGGTAACACAAAGCACAATGCCTTTGGGATGGCCGAGGAAAGTTTGGAACCGCTTCCAGTTTTCGTTCCAGGCCGCTGCTTATGCTGAAGGAGATGCGAAGGCGCGCGAAACAGCACACGGGCGATCGTGTTAAGCCCATTCCGAGCATCCTGGGCTGATTTCCTGCAGGACGCCTGGACAGGAGCGCAAACGTTGAAGGGAGCAGGCGGTGAAAAAGATCACTATCGACGATGTAGCTGCGCTGGCCCATGTGTCGCGCTCTGTGGTTTCGCGGGTGCTCAATAATCACCCCAACGTCAGCGCGGCTGCGCGCGCACGTGTGGAGAAGGTCATCAGGGAGCACAACTATAGGCCCAGCTCGGTAGCGCGGAGTCTGGCGTCAGATCGCACCTACGAGCTTTGTGTGATGGCCCCGCGCCGGAGTAACGAGGTGCTTTCCTCGGGCTACTGGGCACTCGTGCTGCTGGGGGTGTCGGCGGGGAGCCTGCAGCGCGGGTATTTCGCCTCGATATCGCTGGTGTCGCCAGACATGGAAGGGCAGATCTTTGACCGCATTACGCGGCATGCCTTTGACGGCTATATCCTGATTGCGCATGATGTGACCGCAATTGTTGCGGACGCGCTCCAGGGAAGCCCCAAGCCTATCTTGCTCGTGGGGCAGGACCCTGAGTTTCCGAACCTTCACTCGATCGATATCGACAACTGGACGGGCGGATACCTGGCCGGGCAGCACATAGCGCAGTTGGGATATGCACACATCGGCATGATGCTGGGGCCGGAGGAGGCCAAGGAGACCATTGACCGCCGGGCCGGGTTTGAGCAGGCCCTACAGGAGGCAGGCCTGAGCGTCACCCCCGGGTATCAGGCATACTGTCATTACTCGTGGGAGACGGGCTACATTGTCATGCAGGAGTGGATTGCCTCAGGGCAGTGCCCCCGTGCGGTCTTTTGCACGAGCGATGTCAAGGCTACAGGTGCGCTGCGTGCGCTTCATGAAGCGGGCCTGCGCGTACCCGAAGATGTAGCCGTTGTCGGTTTTGACGACCTGCCCGCGTCGGCCTATTCGGTGCCTGCGCTCACAACGGTCCATCAGCCGATCTATGAGAAGGGCGTGCGGGCTGCCCACATGTTGATCGATATGGTTGAGGGGAAAAGGATAACAGACATTCATCTCAACCTGCCTCCGCACTTAGTGGTGCGCCAGACGTGCGGGGGAACAGCCAGCAGCGCCCCCTCGGCAGCACCAACTGCACGAGACCGGACAAAGGCGTAACTTGCGCGCGCTCAACGCCATGCCGAGGTGCCCAATAGCGCCCGTTCAGCACATGTGGTCGGTGGGCGTCCCTTCCCGCCTGATCTCTGCTGGCCATGCCTAAACTCTGCCTTAGCCTTGTCTTCCTGCTATGCGCGCAGCCTAGCTTCTCCCAAGCCGTCGACCTGTCGTTTCTGCAAACGCGGCCGGAAGAGACGGGCTTCGAGGAAACATCGTCGTATGCCGATGTCATGGCGTTCCTAGAGGTCGTGGCTGCGTCGTCTGAGCAGGTGTCTCTAACGCATTTTGGCTATTCGGTTGAGGGGCGGAAGCTGCCGCTGGCCGTCGTAGGCGATGTGGCAGCGCCCACCGCAGAAGCCGTGCATGACACGGGCAAGCTGCGGGTCTTTGTGCAGGCGAACATTCACGCGGGCGAGGTGTGCGGCAAGGAGGCCATGCTGATGCTGCTCCGGGCGCTCGGCCACGGGAAGCACGCCGCATGGTCAGACTCGCTGGTGCTGCTCATCGCGCCCATCTACAACGCCGACGGCAACGAGCGCGTGAGCTTGTACAACCGCCCGCGCCAGCACGGCCCGGTGGGCGGCATGGGCCAACGCCCCAACGTGCAAGAGTATGACCTCAACCGCGACCACATGAAGCTCGACTCGCCCGAGGCACGTGCGCTGGTGGGGCTCATGAACGCCTTCGACCCGCACGTGCTGGTCGACCTGCACACCACCAACGGCAGCTACCACGGCTACCACCTGACGTACGCACCGCCGCTTCATCCCAACACCGACACGGGTATCATCAACCTGCTGCGTGAGCAACTGCTGCCCGCCGTCACTGAGCGCATCAAGGCCAAGTACAACTGGGACTACTACTACTACGGCAACGTCCCGCGCTCGCCGCGTGCCGAACGGGGGTGGTACACCTTCGACCACCGCCCGCGCTTCAACAACAACTACGTAGGGCTGCGCAACCGCCTCGCCATCCTCAGCGAAGCCTACGCCTACGACACGTTCGAGGACCGTATCCTCAGCACCCTCTACTTCGTGGAGGAAATCCTGCACTACGCCCACGAACACGCAACGTCCCTCGCCGCTGTCACCGAAGCTGCCGACGCGTCGGTGTTGGGGGCGGAGCTTGGGCTGCGGGCGACCTTTACACGCTCCGAAGAGCCTGTTGAGATCCTGATGGGCGAGGTGGAGCGGCAGCGCAATCCGTACTCGGGCGCGCTTATGCTGCAACGCACCGATGCGCAGGCGCCAGAGCCGATGCCGGAATTCGGGACGTTCGCAGCGACCGAGACGACAGCAGCGCCCATCGCCTACTACGTGCCGCCTGAGATGACCCTGGTGCGCAACAAACTGGACGATCACGGCATCCAGTACACGACACTCGGTGCCGCCACATCCATGCCCGTGCAGCGCTTCCGCATTGACTCGACGGCGGTGGCGTCGCGACCCTTCCAGGGGCACAACGAACGGACGCTTTTTGGGGCGTACGAGCCTGTTTCGGACGAAACGCTGCCCGAGGGCACGCTGGTCGTTCCCGTCGAGCAGCCGCTGGGGCGCCTCACGTTTTCACTGCTCGAACCGCGCTCCGATGATGGCCTCACGGCATGGGGTTTGATTGATCAGTGGGTGGAAGACGCCGCACAGTACCCCATCGGGCGCAGGCCGGCGGGCGACCGCTGATGAAACCCGGCTGTGGTGCTGCGAATTGTTCTTCTGTGGCTATGCGCTGCCCACCGGGTGCCGCGTGGTCTACTCGCTAACCTCAACCATCAACCTGTGCGAAGGGTCTCGCTTCTGTTGCTACTGAGTGCAGCCATGCTGCCGGCGTGCCAGCCTGCGCCTACCTCCGGCGTGGTGGTGGCCTCGGCGGGCGATGTGCGTGACGCCGTCGCAGCCAGCGAGGCGCCCATCAAAGTGGTGAACTTTTGGGCAACGTGGTGCGCCCCGTGCTTGCAAGAGATACCCGACTTCATCGCCCTCGCCGCCGATCGGCCAGACGACATCGAACTCATCTTTGTGTCGATGGACGTAGAGGCGGACCGCGAGCGGGCCGAGGCGTTCCTCACCGAGCGTGCCTGGAGCGCTCGCTCGTTCCTGCGCGATGGCGCAGACTATGCGTTCATGCGCACCATCACGCCGCGCTGGGCAGGCGCCCTGCCCGCCACTGCACTCTACCTCGACGACGACACGGACCCCACACAGTTTTGGGAAGGCCAAACCGACTATGAAACACTCTCGATACGCATCGATCACCTCCTGGCTCGCTAGCCTTGCACTCACGCTGTTGTTCGTAGTGCCCGCTGCAGCGCAGGATACCGCCGACGTGTTCGGCCAAAAAGTGCCACTGACAGAGCTTGCCGTGCTAGACGGCGCTGGGGCTTCCAGCTCGCTAGATACCTATCGCGGCACCTCCGGGCTCGTCCTCATCTTCTGGGAGCCGTCGTGCCTGTGGGTCCAGCGCTACACCGACCGTCTGCGTGCCGTGGAGGCGCAGTACCGCGAGCAAGGGGTGAACGTGATCTACGTACAGCGCGCCGGCACAGCCCCCACGGAAGCTGTGACGCCCGATGCCAACCGCACCGTGCTCTACGACGATGGCGCCCTGGCCTCGCGGCTCGGCATCATCCGGGCGCCGCAGATCGCCATCTTTGACGCCAACGACGTCTTCCTCTACCGCGGCGGCATCGACGACAGCCCCGGCGATGCGGCCAACATCAACGATCCGTACCTGGACCGCGTGGTGAACGCGCTGGCGACGAAGCAGGCGCTTGAAGCCTTTGAGACGCAGGCCTTCGGCTGCATCCTGAAGTGATCAAGCTGGCGATGATCGCGCTAGGCGGCGCCGTCGGTGCGTTGCTGCGCTACGGCGTGGGCGTGTGGAGCGGGCAACACATCGGGACGGGCTTCCCCTGGGGTACGCTCATCGTGAACCTGCTCGGTGCGTTTCTCATTGGTATACTGGCCGCCTTGATGCAGCGCACGCCCTGGGCCGACTGGCTCGTGGGCCTCGTGATGATCGGCCTGCTCGGTGCGTTTACGACGTTTTCCACGTTCGCGCTAGAGGCCGTGACGCTGTTGCGCGAGGGCGCCGTTGCAAAAGCCATGCTGTACCTCGGCGTGAGCAACGTCGCAGGCGTCGCGCTGGCAGCGCTTGGGTTTTGGCTCGGTTCACTGCTTTCCACATCCTCCGCCTTACCATGATTGATGCCCTACGTGCCGTAGCCCACCGATGGAGTGATCCCGAGTATGCTGTCCGCAAAGCCGCAGTGGCCAAGATGCTTGAGCTCGATGCGCCGTTCACCGAAGAGGCTGTCACGTTTGCGATCAACCAAGCGATGTACCGCCTGGGCGAAGACGTCGCGCACATCGCGCCCGATTCCGGCGGGCGCATCGCCATCCAAACCGACGAGCGCATCCCGATGGCGCGCTTCCGCGATGCCGTGTTCGCGCTCGTGGCAGGGGATCGCATTCAACTCATCAACCCCGACCCGCTGGAGGTGGCGTTCTGGACGGAGGTGAACGCAGCGGCTTCTAGCGCTTGTGTGATGTTTGAGGCCGACCAGCCGACGCGCTGGGTCAAGCGGCAGGCGGACCCCGAGTCGGATGCCATCCGGCTGCGCTACGGCGTGGCCGTCGTGGGCGAGCGCGAAGCCGCCGACGTATGGGAGGGACTGGCTGAGGACATGCTGCTGCACGAGGGCTTCGGCGAGGCCAACGTGCGCGTGCTGTTTGCCCCAGAATCAAGTACGCCGGACACGTTGCTGGATCAGCTGGCGCAGATGCGCGGTGTGCTGGGGGCGCATCCGTCCACGCCGAGCCGCCTCAAGATGCCGCAAGCGTTCCTCGCTGCTTCTAAGACGCCACACGGCTACGGCGAGGGGCTGGAGTTTCTTGTGAGCCGTGGCAAAGCCGAGGTGCAAGAGCCCGCCCACATCCGCTGGGTGCCTTATACGTCGCTCGACGAGGTGCGCACGTGGCTCCGTACCCACCGCGCCGATGTCATACACATCGTCAGCACGCTCCCGCTCGGCCTGCCGACCATCGAGCCAGGTACGGCGCACCGTCAGCCGCTACTTGCACGTGCGGAGGCGTGAGCCTCACCGGGTATGGGATGATTGTGCCACCCAGGTTGTCATGCCGAGCAGAGGCCGGAGCCGAGAGCGCGCAGCACACCGTAGGTAAATCTCCCCCATATTCGTTTTGCTGGACGCCAAGCTGGGAGATCCCTCGGCTTCGCTCGGGATGACAAGGTTGGACGGTGTGCTGTACTATGAAACTTCAGAATTGGTATCACTGCCCGCGCGAGTCTATAACGCAGGTCGTGTTGATGCCGCCGCGCACATTGTAGACGGTCTTGACCACGAGGTAATCCGGGGCTTGCAGGTGCCGCTTCAGGTCCTCGTAGATGTACGCCGTCACGTCCTCCTGTGCCACCCCGATGCCGCGCCACGAGAGGATATAGTACTTGAGGCTCTTGAGTTCGAGGATCACCGGGCCGGGCACGTATTCTACACGCAGCACGCCGAAGTCCGGCAGGCCAGAGAACGGGCACAGCGCCGAAAACTCGCCCTGCTCGGTCTCATAGACGACCACCTGCCGCGCCTCGTGGACGTACGGCAGCGTGTGAATGTCCTGCTGCCGCGTGTCGGGCGGGAGGAAGAGGTTGACCTGCCCCTCCGGCTTGATGCCAAACTCCGCCATGTAGGCGATGGCCTTGCGGGTATGCTCCAGCGACTGCCGCTGCACGGCGTCGAGCTTATCAGTGAGTTCCATGGGCGTAAACGCGTGGTTGCGTGAGCGCGTGTGTGCGTAGCAGGCGAATGTGGTTGTTGGAAACGGGAGCCTATGGGTTCAGATTCATGCAGAAACGACGAAACGCCCCGCCGGTGGACAACAACGGGGCGTCTCGAATATCATGGGCATGGAAAAGACGCGCTCACGCAACGCGCAGCGAACGCGTCCACGCGCTTACGCCAACCCGAGTTGCACAATCGCGTCGTCCACGATCGCCTTGGCGTTCTCCGGGCTGTCGCTCTCGGAGTAGACGCGCAGGACGGGCTCGGTGCCGGAGGGGCGGACGAGCAGCCAGCCGCCGTCGGCGAAGTGCTTGAAGCCATCCAGTGTGCCCACCTCGTTCACGGTGCGACCCGCGATGGTCTTGAGGCCACCTGCGGCGAGTGCTTCTAGCACTTTGGCCTTGTTCTCATTTGTCGTGTGGACGTCGTTGCGGTAGGTGTAGTGCCCGCCGAACTCGTCGTACAGCTCTTGCACGAGCGCGGAGAGCGGCTTGCCGCGTTTGACCACCATTTCGGCCATCAGCAGCCCGATGTAGATCCCGTCACGCTCGGGGATGTGGCCCTTTACGGCCATCCCGCCCGACTCCTCGCCGCCCACGATCACGTCGCCTTCCACGATCTTGCCTGCGATGTACTTGAAGCCAATCGGCGTGGTCTGCACGGTCAGCCCATACGCCTCGCCGATGCGGTCCAGCATGTGGGTGGTCGAGTACGTCTTGATGACGTCGCCCGTGAGCTTGCGCTCTTGGTGGAGGTACTTGATGAGCAGCGCCAGCAGCAGGTGCGAGTTGACGAAGTCGCCGTTCTCGTCGTACATGCCGATGCGGTCGGCGTCGCCATCGTTCGCGATGCCGATGGCGCAGCCTTCGCGCACGACCAGTTCACCCAGGTCGCCCAGGTTTTTCGAGATCGGCTCGGGTGCTTGCCCCATGAAGCCGGGGTTGTAGTCTTGGTGCAGCCCCACCACGCGGTCTTCGCCGATCAGCGCGGCCACCATACCCTGGCCAGCACCGTACATGGCATCGTGTGCCACCTTCAGGTCCGAGCCTGTGATCGCGTCGATGTCGAGGCGGTCGCGGAGGACGTTCAGGTAGTCGGCCGTCACATCGCGGAAGCGGATCATGCCGTCTTCCATCAGTGCCTCCAGCGATGGCAGCGGACCATCGGCGGGCGCGAGGTCAAGCATCTCAGCCTCCACCGCAGCGATCATATCGGGCGTAGCCGGGCCGCCGAAGTCAGCCTTGATCTTGAAGCCGTTGTACTGCGGCGGGTTGTGGCTGGCGGTGATGACGATGCCCGCGCTGGCCTCGTAGCCGAGCGCAGCCCAGCTGATGGCCGGCGTGGAGGTGAAGCCCTCCGCCATGGTGACACTCACGCCCAAGCTGGCAAAGATGCGCGCCGAGAACTCGGTAAACTCGGGGCCGAGGAAACGCGTGTCGTGGCCCATCACCACCGACGGCGTGGCGCCGTAATTCTTTTTCAGCCATTGCGCCGTCGCGCGCGTGACGATCTCAAGGTTGTCGAAGGTATAGTCTTTTGCGATGATCGCGCGCCAGCCATCGGTGCCAAATTTAATCGGGGGCGTTGCCATAGAAACTGCGGTAAATGAAGAGGATGAAAAGTACAGGATAACACCAAACCTTGCAGTTTGGAATGCAGCATTTCCTTCAACGTTGTCATCCCGAGCGTAGCCGAGGGATCTCCCACCTTGACATTGTGCAATTCGTAACGGGGGGAGATCCCTCGACTTTGGCCTACGGCCTCCGCTCGGGATGACAACAGGAGAGCGTCCGCTGTTTTAATCACGGCTCAAAGGTGCTATTGGTCGTCGCGTCGCCCAGCGGCCATCAGCTCGCGGGCGCTGACGAGCGCGGCCTCGCTAATGTCGGCGCCGGAGATCAGACTTGCCACCTCTTCCGAGCGCTCGTCTTCGGAGAGTCGGCGAATTTGGGTGCGCGTGCGGCCCTTGGCTACGCGCTTCGACACCTTGAAATGTAGGGTGCCGAGCGCGGCAATCTGTGGATGGTGCGTGATCGTGATGATCTGATGGTACTGCGCGAGGTCCGCCATCGAGAGCCCCACCTTGCGCGCCATCTCGCCCGAGATGCCCGTGTCGATCTCGTCGAAGACCAGAATGGGCAGGCGCTCGCTCTTCGCAAGGATCGTCTTGAGGGCCAGCATGATGCGGCTGATCTCGCCACCCGAGGCCACGCGCGCCAGCGGTTTCGGCAGCTCGCCCATGTTGGTGGAGATGTAGAACTCCACCTCGTCCATGCCGTTGGTGTGCGCGGTGTAGCGTTCGTTGCCCGTCGCGTTGGGCGGCACGATCCAGCCGTTCTTGTCCTGGTTCAGCCGGAAGCGCACCTCGAACTGGCTGTGCGGGATGCCGAGGCCCTTGAGCTCGGCCACGATGGCGCGCTCGATGCGGTCGGCCACCTCGCGCCGCTTCGCCGAGAGCTTGTGCGCCGACTCCGACAGCGCTGCTTCGGCCTCGGCGATCTGCCGGTCGAGGTCGGCGATGGCCTCCTCGAAGTTGGCGCCCAATTCGTACTGCTCGCCGATCTCGGCACGGTGCGCGATGACCTGCGCGATGGTGCCGCCGTACTTGCGCTTGAGCAGGTCCAACTCGCCCAGCCGCCCGCGGATGTCCTCCAAGCGCTCCGGGTTGAACTCGATGTTGGCGTTGTAGTCCTGCAGGAAGTTCGCGATCTCGGCCACCACGATCTGCGCCGACCGGATCTCCGTGAGCGCATCCTCAAACTCCGGCGAGATACGCGCCAGGTCTTGCAGCTCGTTCCGTGCTACCACCAAGCGGTCGTGGACGGTGTCCTCGCTCTCGTAGAGCATCGCGTAGAGCTCCGCCGTAGCATCGTGCAGCCGCTCGGCATTCTCCAGCACGCGTGCCTCGGCCTCCAGCGTCTCCTCTTCGTCGTCCTGCGGGGCAATACGGTCGATCTCCTCGATCTGGAAGGCGTACAGCTCGGTCTGCTGCCGCAACTGCCGCTCCTTGCGGACCAGCTCGGTGCGGCGCTTGTGCAACTCGCCAACCGTGCGGTAGTGGCGCTGGTAGTGGTCCAGCAGCGTGCCCAAGCTGCCGAAGTTGTCCAGCATCTCGATGTGCAACTCGGTGCGCAAGAGCGACTGGTGCTCGTGCTGCCCGTGCAGGTCGATGACGTTGGCCGCTAGCTTCTTCAGCACGCCTATGGTCGTGGGCGTGTCGTTGACGAAGGCGCGGCTCTGCGACCGCGTAATCTCGCGGCGCAGGATCAGCTCCGGCATCGGGTCGATGTCATGCTCAGCCAGCAGCGCCCGAATGTTCGGCTGATCGGCCTCGTCGAACAAGCCCTCGATGACGGCTTTCTTGGCGTTTGTGCGGACCACCTCCATCGACGCCCGCTCGCCTAAGATCATCTTGAGCGCGCCCAGCAGGATCGACTTGCCCGCACCCGTCTCGCCCGTGATGATGTTCAGCCCGCTGTCGAACTCGACTTCGAGCTGCTCGATGAGCGCATAGTCGC
>JBCDJT010000075.1:0-25083 GCA_038747545.1 Bacteroidota bacterium | reverse complement strand
GTGCTCGGCATCGACCAGTACGAGGCCTACGTGCGCCTCTTCGACGCCGCTTTTGCTGACTGGGCGCCCAATGAGCGCATCAGCAACGAAACCGCCGGGCTCGCCATCGCGGCGTACGAGCGCACCCTGCTGGCCAACCAGGCGCCGTTCCAGCGCTGGCTGCGCGGCGAGACGTGGGCGCTCCGCGACGAGCAGAAGCACGGCGCCGTGCTCTTCTTCGGCAAGGCCGGATGCGCCGACTGCCACACCGGGCCAGCACTCAACTCCATGACCTTCCACGCCCTCGGCATGGGCGACCTCGCTGGCAGCGATGTGCATCTGCCCTACGACCCCGACAACAGCGCCCACCTGGGCCGTGGCGGCTTCACCGGCAACGCTGCCGACCACTACGCCTTCAAGACGCCGCAGCTCTACAACCTAGCCGATGCGCCGTTCTACGGCCACGGCGGCACCTTCCGCTCCATCCGCGATGTGGTCGCTTACAAGAACGCCGCACAGCCCGAGCACGCGGCCTTCCTCGCGGGCAAGCAACAAGCCGTCATGCAACCCCTCGGCTTGACCGAGGAGGACATTGACGCCCTCACCGCCTTCCTCACAGAAGGCCTGCACGACCCGTCGCTGACGCGCTACGTGCCCAGCCACTTACCTACCGGCAACTGCTTCCCCGTCGCCGACGCAGCCAGCCGCCGCACCCTGGGATGCTGAGGTGGGCGTTGCGTGAAGAAGGGCGGTTTCGCCCACTGACGATGCCTCCGCTGTAACTCGCTCGTTACGCCCCCGTAGGGTGCAGCTATGCTGCTGTTTTTTTCGCAGCATGCCAACCATTTGAGGCGACCAAGTATCTCTCTTACACCACTTGTCGCCAGAGCAGCTGCAGCTTTTTGCGTCGCCCGCTCCTTCACGTCGTTCCAGATTCTCCTCCATGACGCCTCGCTTCAACCGCTTTTGCCCCGTCGCTCTGTGCTTTCTGTGTTGCTTTTTTAGCACATATGCGCTCGCCCAGCCCTCTGCCGATACGGACCCCGAGCGCCTATCGAGAACGACGGCGTTCACGCCCAACCTTATGCCCTCGCTCAGCGTGGTGCCTACGACCGAGGCGATCATCGTGGATGGGGATTTGACGGACCGGGGATGGCTGCAGGCGGCCCGCGCAGGCAACTTCTCGGAGAACTTCCCCGACAACCTCGCCGAGCCGCCCATCGGCATCGAGGCCCGGATGACGTACGACGACAAGCACCTGTACATCGCCTACGTCATCGAGGACGATCCGGCCGAGATCCGCGCCAACCTCAGCGACCGCGACCAGATCTGGCGCGACGACTACGTAGGCATCATCCTCGACACCAACGGCGACGGCCAGCAGACGTACTTCATCGCCGCCAACCCGCTCGGCGTCCAGGGCGACACGCGCAGCCTCAACGGCAACGAGGACAGCAACTTCAACCTGATCTACAGCTCCGAAGGGCGCATCACAGAGACGGGCTATCAGGTCGAGTTCGCCATCCCGTTCCGCAGCCTGCGCTTCCCACAGCAAGACGTGCAGACGTGGCGCGGCACCTTCTGGATCACCCACCCGCGCGACAGCCGCAACCGCTACAGCTGGGCCGCCATCGACGACGAGAACGCCTGCTTCGCGTGCCAGCTGGGCGCCTTCACGGGCATCCGCGGCGTACAGTCGGGCAGCAACCTGGAGGTGATGCCCGCGCTCGTAGGCGCACAGGCCGCCACGTTAGCGTCCCGCGACGTCCCCGGTGCGGGGCTCAACGGGCAGCGCTTTGAGGCCGAGCCGTCGCTCGCCGTCAAGTACGGCATCACGTCCAGCCTCACCGCAGATGTCACCGTCAACCCAGACTTCAGCCAGATTGAAGCCGACGCCGACCAGATCGACGTCAACTCGCCGTTCGCGCTCGCCTTCGACGAGCAGCGGCCGTTCTTCCAGGAAGGCGCCAACCTGTTCGACACGTTCCTCGAAACCGTCTATACCCGCGCCATCAACGACCCCTCGCTGGCGGCCAAGCTGACGGGGCGGTTCGGCCAGACCGACGTGGGCTACATCGGCGCCCGCGACCTGACCTCGCCCGTGCTGCTGCCCTTCGAGGAGTCGAGCCGCTTGATTGAGGGCGGCGCCAGCTTCTCCAACATCGTGCGAGCGCGCCACAGCTTCGGCGAGAACAGCTACTTGGGCGCGATGGTGACCGACCGGCGGATGGACCGCGGCGGCGGCGGCACCACGGTAGGCATAGACGGCCTCAAGCGGCTGTCGAACAACTACTTGATCGGCGGGCAGTACGTCTTCAGCACCACCAGCGAGATCAACGACCCCACGCTCACCGACGGGCTTGGGCTGGACGATCTGCGCTTTGGCGATGGCTACACGGGCGCGCTCGATGGCGAGACGTTCGGCGGGCACGCGTTGGTGATCGGCGCCGAGCGCGAGGCGCGCATCTGGAACACGGAGGTCAGCTACGAGCAGATCAGCCCCAGCTTCCGCGCCGACCTCGGCTTCATCGGCCAGAACAACGCCCGCCGTCTCAACGCCGAGCAGGCGTTCGTGCTCTTCCCCAAGACAGCGTTCGTGGATCGGCTGATTCCGTTCGTGGAGGGGCAGAGCGAGTGGAACTTCGACGGCGTGCAGAAGCAGGCGTGGCTGGCGGCGGGCATCAACACACAGCTCAAGCGCCAGACCGAGGTGCTGCTTCTCTACGTCCGCTCGCAGCAGCAATTCGCGGGGCTGGACTTCAACGGGATGCAGTTTGTGCGCATCAACGTAAACAGCAACTTCAGCAACCCCGTCCAGCTCGGCTTCAACGTACGCACCGGCGACGGTCTCTTCCTCGACCCCGACGCGCCCGAGGTTGGGCAGCGTAACGACGTCAGCATCTGGGGCACCGTCCGCCCCACCTCGCGCCTGTCCATCCAGCCACGCTTCAACTTCCAGCGCCTGGAGGACCGCGGCACGGGCGAGGCGTTCTTCAGCGGCTACATCGCGCGTGCCCGCGTCAACTACCAGTTCACGCGCCGCCTCTTCGTGCGCACCGTCGTGCAGTACAACGACTTCGCCGAACGCCTGGAGATCGACCCGCTTGTTACCTACAAGATCAACCCGTTCTCGGCGTTTTACGTCGGCTCCACGCACGATTACCTGAACCTGCCGCGCACGGGTTTCGACGCCGACGACCTCCAGACGCGCTTCTTTGCCAGCGAGCGGCAGATTTTCTTCAAGTTCCAGTATTTGTTCAGGATGTAGCGCACACACGGTCTGTTTGACCCCTTGCAGGTAAAGTCTCGATTAAATCCCGAGCGGCTTGCACGGGCTTTTTTCGTTTGGGAGGTACCACAGGCTCGTGTAAAGCGCTTCCAAAGCCATTTTCTGGAATAATCTGGCCGCCGACGTACCGAATCCCCCAAAAGGTGAGCGTATATTCTGGTTTGCGCCTCATGCGCAGCCGCACTGTTTGGGCACGTATGGCCTGATGTAAGCGTTTACGCAGCATAGTGTATATATCGCCGATTCCCCTCAGACGACTCTTCTGTCGATTATGACGACTCGCAGTAAACTTGAATCCCTGGCTGGCAACATGTGGTGGGCGTGGTCCACCGAGGCGCAAGCCCTCTTCCACGCCCTCAACCCCGACGCCTTCCGCGCCGCTGACAACTCCCCCGTCGCGGCGCTACAAGCTGCCGACGTCGCCGTGCTGGCAGACGCGGAGTACGCAGCTCGTGTGGATGCCATCTATGCGCAGTTCGACGCCTATATGAACACCCCCGGGCCGTACAGCGATGGCCCGGTAACGGCCTACTTCTGCATGGAGTACGGGCTGCACGAGAGCATGTCGATCTACTCCGGTGGCCTCGGCGTTCTCGCCGGCGACCATGCCAAGGCGGCCTCTGATCTCGGCCTGCCGTTCACCACCATCGGCCTGCTGCTGCGCGACGGCTACTTCAAGCAGACCTTCGGCAGCGACGGCTGGCAAGAAGCCAGCTACCCGACGTTCAACCCGACGACGCACCCGCTCACGCTGGCCACCGACGACCTCGGCACGCCCCTCGTGGTGACGGTCCACCTAGGCCACCAGCCGCTGCACCTGATGGCGTGGCGCCTCGACCTGGGGCGCACAGCGATGTACTTCCTCGACAGCGACTTCGGCGCCAACCCCGACCACCTGCGTAAGCTGACGTGCCGCCTCTACGGCGGCGACCGCACCACGCGCATCCAGCAGGAAATCATCCTCGGTATCGGCGGAATGCGGCTGCTGCGGGCGCTGGGCCAAGACCCTGAGGTGTACCACCTCAACGAAGGCCACTGCGCCTTCCTCACGTTCGAGCTGCTGCGCGAAAAGCTGCACGCGGGCACCGACCGCCTCACCGCCGAAAACGAGGTGCGCGCCGCCTGCGTCTTCACGACGCACACGCCCGTGAAGGCTGGGCACGACTACTTTGAGCCCGAACTCTTCCTGCGCGAGATGGACCTCATGCGCGAGACGCTGGGCATGTCGCACCACGACATCCTCTCGTACGGCCGCACCAACCCGCACGATATGAGCGAGCGCTTCACCATGACGGTGCTCGGCCTCAAGCTGGCACGTCAGGCCAACGGCGTGTCCAAGCTCAATGGCGAAGTCGCCCGCGACCAGTGGAAGGAGATGTACCCGGACCGCTCGGTAGACGAGGTGCCCATCGGCCAAATCACCAACGGCGTGCATCTACCCACCTGGACGTCGGCCATCGCCAAGAACTTCTACTCCGACAAGCTCGGCGACTGGTGGAGCCATTACCACGACACCGACTACTGGGCCAAGGCCGCCGCACTCTCCGATGCCGAGCTGTGGGAGCTGCGCTCGATGTCGCGCCGCGCCCTCGTTGAGTACGTAAACGTGCAGGTGACGCGCCAGACGCTGAACCAGCAGCCCGCGCTCGATCCCGAGGCGCTGACCATCGGCTTTGCACGGCGGTTTGCCACGTACAAGCGCGCGCCGCTGTTCTTCCACCACTTAGAACGCGCCATCGACGTGTTCTCGCAGGAAGGCCGCCCAATACAGCTGATCTACGCCGGCAAAGCCCACCCCGCCGACAAGGGTGGACAGGCGTTCATCAAGCAAATCTACGACATGACGCAGCACCCCGCGTTCAAAGGTCGGCTGATCTTCCTGGAGAACTACAACATGGAGATCGGGCGCATGATGACGTCCGGCAGCGACGTGTGGCTCAACAACCCGCGGCGCCCATACGAAGCGAGCGGCACGAGCGGCCAGAAGGTGGCCTCGCACGGCGGCCTCAACCTGTCGATCTTGGACGGCTGGTGGCCTGAAGGGTACAACGGCACCAACGGCTGGAGCATTGGCGACGACGCCTCGTCGGCGTACAAGGACCCGGCTGTGCAGGACAACGAAGACGCCACGTTCCTCTACGACACGCTGCTGCACAGCGTCATGCCCGACTTCTACGAGCGCGACGCCAACGGCCTGCCCACGAAGTGGATCGCCCGGATGCGCCAAGCCATCGGGGCGCTGCCGCTCCAGTTCAGCGCCCGCCGCCAGGTGACGGATTACATCGAGCAGATGTACAAGACCAGCTGATTCTAGTCAGCATGCTAAGCGTACCAAGGGCTGGGCGACATCCGATCGCTCAGCCCTTTCTTTGTCGATGAGGTGCAATGATGGCCGCGAGTATGCCATCGCGTTGATGAAACAGGCCAGATGAGCACGCGTCTCAATCGCAATGGTTAGCCTTGAACACGGCCACGGAGTTGGTGAGGTTGCTATGGACTACAAAGACATCATCACGATTGAACCGGGCAAGCGAGGCGGCAAGCCCTGCATCCGTGGCATGCGCATCACGGTGTATGACGTACTGAGCTACCTGGCCTCTGGCATGAGTCTCGACGAGCTGCTGGAGGATTTTCCCTATCTCACACGAGACGATGTGTTGACCTGCTTGGCGTACGCCGCTGACCGCGAGCAGCGCTACATTTTGACCTCGGAAGCAGCATGAGGCTATAGGATGAAACGTCAGCAAATCGTTTCCCGGGACCCCGAGGTCATGAACGGTGCCCTCGTCTTCACTGGAACACGCGTGCCTGTTGAAATACTTATCCAGCACCTCGCAGCAGGCGACAGCATCGACAAGTTCTTGGACGACTTCCCATCCGTGAGTCGGGAGCAGGCCGTCGGCTACCTCCAGATGACGCTGCAAGAGGCGCAGGCCGCGTGAGAGCACTGCTGGATGAGAACATGCCGAAGGCGCTGGTCCGCCTGCTTGCGCCTGAGATTGAAGCTGTGACTGTTCCGCAGCGTGGGTGGAATGGGCTGAAGAACGGCAAGCTACTCACCGCTGCATCATCGGAGTTTGATGCGTTCATCACGACGGATCAGGGCATTCCGCACCAACAGAACCTCAGCGTGTACGATATCGGCATCGTGCTGATGGAGGCCAAGAGCAACCGTACCGAAGACCTCGCGCCGTTGGTGAAGGATATCAAAGCCCAGATCAGCGCCATCGCTCCAAGCAAGGTGCTGCGCGTGACTGGATAGCCAAACCCCGAAAGCGCTGAGCGCGTCTGAAAACCGAACCGCGAAAGCGAGTGGCTACACACCCCATCGAGCACCGCAAGCCCTCTGCTCTTCTCCGCGAGCACCCCCAAACTCACGGAAAACCTAAAAGCGCTTCCGAACGGATGCCCGTAGCCAACGTTGGTGGATTGCTATTCACCAGCCGTTTTCCGTTCCGATGGAAGCCCAGCGATACCAGCTCACCCACCGCGTCCGCTTCATCACCGCCGCTAGTCTGTTCGACGGGCACGATGCCGCCATCAACATCATGCGCCGCATCTTGCAGTCCAGCGGCGCCGAGGTGATTCACCTGGGCCACAACCGCTCGGTGCAGGACGTGGTGGAGACGGCAATCCAGGAAGACGCGCACGCCATCGCCATCTCGTCGTACCAGGGCGGGCACATGGAGTACTTCAAGTACGCCCACGACCTGCTGTACGAGCGCGGCGCAGGGCACATCAAGCTCTTTGGGGGCGGCGGCGGCGTGATCGTGCCGGAGGAGATCGCGGAGTTGGAGGCGTACGGCATCGCCAAGATCTTCTCGCCCGAGGACGGCATGAAGCTGGGCCTGCAAGGCATGATCGACGAGATGCTGCGGCAGTGCGACTACCCCATCGCCACCGTCCGTGCCGATGCGCCGACCGCATGGACCACCGCCGACCGCGTGGCACATCGCCTCACCCGCGTGGAGGCGCGCGTCGAGCACCCCGAGACCGTCGCGGCCGAGGTACAAGAGGGCGACGGCGCGGCGATCGACCTGCCGACGCTGGCCACCAAGACAGCACCCGTCGTCGGCATCACAGGCACGGGCGGCGCGGGCAAGTCGACGCTGACGGACGAGCTGGTGCGGCGTTTCCTGACGGCGCTGCCCGATGTGCAGGTCGCTGTCCTCTCCATCGACCCGACGCAGCGGCGCTCGGGCGGGGCGCTCCTCGGCGACCGCATCCGCATGAACAGCCTGTACAGCTTGGGCGAAGGCCGCGTCTACATGCGCTCGTTCGCTACGCGCCAGCGGCACCGCGCCACATCGCAAGCACTGGAGGAGGCCGTGCAAGTCTGCCAAGCCGCGGGCTTCGACCTCATCATCCTGGAGACCGCCGGCATCGGCCAGAGCGACACCGAGATCGAGGAGTTCGCCGACCTCACCGTCTACGTGATGACGCACGACTTCGGCGCGCCCACGCAGCTCGAAAAGATCGGCATGCTGGACGCCGCCGACCTCGTGGTGCTCAACAAGTTTGAGAAGCGCGGCAGTCGGGATGCCCTGCGCGACATTCGCAAGCAGGTGCAGCGCAACCGCGGCCTGTGGCAGCAACCGCCCGACGCCATGCCCGTCTTCCCGACGATGGCCTCGCAGTTCAACGACCCCGGCGTGACGAAGCTCTTCCTCGCCCTCGCCGACCACCTCAACACGCACCACGGCACGGACTTCCAGCAATCGGTCTACGACGCCGAGGGACTGCCCGATGTGGACCCGAACGCGCTCGCCATCATCCCGCCGAAGCGGCAGCGGTACCTGGGCGAGATCGCCGAGAGCGTGCGCAGCTACCACGACTGGGCCGAGGCGCAGGTGCAGACCGCCTCGCGCTGGCACGAAGCCAAGGGCGCCAAAGCGCAGCTCCTCAACTGGAACCCGGACGATGCCGAGGCGCTGCTGCCGCGCCTGGAGGCGATGGAGGCGCACTGGTGGAACCGCCTCGATCCGATCTCGCAGAACCTGCTGGGCAACTGGGAGGCCAACGCGGAGGCCTACCGCAAGGACATCTTCACCTACGAGGTGCGCGGCCGCAAAATCGAAGCACCGCTGTACGTGGAGAGCTTGTCGGGTACCAAGATCCCGCGCGTGGCGCTGCCGAGGACCGAGCACGCGGGCGACCGCCTGCGGTTTGCGCTGCGCGAGAACCTGCCGGGCTACTTCCCCTACACTGCGGGCGTCTTCCCGTTCAAGCGGCAAGGCGAGGACCCGACGCGCATGTTCGCGGGCGAGGGCAGCCCCGAGCGCACAAACCGCCGCTTCCACCTCGTCTCCGCAGGCATGCCCGCCCGTCGCCTCTCCACTGCCTTCGACTCGGTCACGCTTTACGGCTTCGACCCGCACCACCGCCCCGACATCTACGGTAAGGTGGGCAACGCCGGCGTCTCGGTCTGCACACTCGACGACATGAAGAAGCTCTATTCGGGCTTCGACCTGTGCGCCCGCGCCACCTCGGTATCGATGACGATCAACGGCCCGGCGCCCATGATCATGGCGATGTTCTTGAACACGGCCATCGACCAGCAGGTGGAACGCCACCTCCGCGAGACCGGACAACTCGGCGGCGTCCAGCAAGCGCTCGGCACGCAGCCCACGTACCGCCCGTTCGGTCCCAACGGTGAGGAAGACGCCCTGCCCGACGGCAACGACGGCTTCGGCCTGGGCCTGCTCGGCACCAGCGGCCCCGACCTCGTCCAGCGCGGCCTGCTCGACGCCGACACCTACGCCACCCTCAAAGCCGACGCCCTCAAGCGTGTGCGCGGCACCGTCCAGGCCGACATCCTGAAGGAGGACCAGGCGCAGAACACCTGCATCTTCTCCACCGACTTCGCCCTGCGCACCATGGGCGACATCCAGCAGTACTTCATCGACCACGGCGTGCGCAACTTCTACTCGGTCTCCATCTCCGGCTACCACATCGCCGAGGCCGGCGCCAACCCGATCTCGCAGCTCGCCTTCACGCTCTCCAACGGCTTCACGTTCGTCGAGTACTACCTCAGCCGAGGCATGCACATCGACAACTTCGCGCCCAACCTGTCGTTCTTCTTCTCCAACGGCATGGACCCCGAGTACAGCGTCATCGGGCGCGTGGCGCGGCGCATCTGGGCGGTGACCATGCGCGAGAAGTACGGCGCCAACGCCCGCAGCCAGAAGCTCAAGTACCACATCCAGACCTCGGGCCGCAGTCTGCACGCCAAGGAGATCCAGTTCAACGACATCCGCACCACGCTGCAGGCGCTCTACGCCATCTACGACAACTGCAACAGCCTCCACACCAACGCCTACGACGAGGCCATCACGACGCCCACCGAGGAGAGCGTCCGCCGTGCCATCGCCATCCAGCTCATCATCAACCGCGAACTCGGGCTGGCGAAGAATGAGAACCCCCTCCAGGGCGCGTTCATCATCGAGGAGCTAACCGACTTGGTGGAAGAGGCCGTCTTGCAGGAGTTTGAGCGGATCAACGACCGGGGCGGCGTGCTAGGCGCGATGGAGACCATGTACCAGCGCGGCAAGATTCAGGAGGAGTCGATGGTGTACGAGCACAAGAAGCACACGGGCGAGTTGCCGCTGGTAGGCATCAATACGTTCGTCGCCAGCGAAGAGGAGACCGCCGAGCCCACCGTCTCGCTCATGCGCTCTTCGACAGTCGAGAAAGAACACCAGATCGAGAACCTGCAGGCCTTCCACACGCGCCACGCCGAGGCCGCGCCCGACGCTCTCGCCGAACTCAAAGCCACCGCCCGGCGCGGCGGCAACGTCTTCGACGCCCTCATGGATGCCGTCCGCGTCTGCTCTCTCGGCCAAATCACCGACGCGCTGTTTGAGGTGGGCGGGCAGTACCGGCGGAATATGTAGTTCTTGGTCTCAGGTCGAAGGTCGGCAGGTCTGAACGTCAGGAGGTCGTGCGCTCGTCCAACCTCAACCTTAATGCGCCTCGTCGCGCAGATTACCCGGATGAGGCGATAGAGATTGTGGGCGTGCGAGAGTATTCTCGACGCAGTTCAGGTTTCGCTGCCCGCCATGCGCCAGGTTCTTGCCCTCACGCTCGCCTTACTCACCGTGCCCGCTGGGGCACACGGTCAAGACATCGGCGACCTCGACGAAGCGGTTGGGTTTTTCTTCACGGTGGGCCTGCCGCAAAGCAGTCGCATCTCGTGGCCGTCGCTCGACGAATTCTTCCTCCTATATGGCGGCGACGTGGCCGAATTCGCCCCTACACGCACCATCACCAACATCGACGACGACGGCAGTGAGGTGTCGTTCATTGCCACTGCCGACCCGGCCACGCTCTTGCAGCCGCTCACCGTAGAAAGCAATCTCGCCTTTGGCGTCGGCTTTGCCTTTGGCCCGTACGACATGGAGTTGGATTTCAGGAGCAGCGAGTCCGCTAGTAGTGCCATGTTGCGCGGTGGCTTCCAGCGGTTTTACGAGAGCGATCTGCAACTCTGGAAATTTACGTTTGGCATCACAGCACCCGGCGGTGCCGCTGGACTTGGCGCCTTCATCGGGGGCCAAGCCACGCGCGGACGCCTCTCATCGTATGCCCTATACCCCGATGGCACGCGTAGCTTTGGGGGCGAGAGCCGCTATAACGGCGTCTGGCGCATTTCGGATTTCGACTGGCTCATCGGTGCCAAGTTTGCCTTCCCCATATCGTTCGTGCGTCTTTTTGCCCGTGTAGAGTGGATCAACCCCTTCGACATTGCATCGCGCTTTGACAGCGGCTCCATTGAATCGGGCGGCATTGAACAGGAAGACTGGGGCAACTTCATACAAATCGGCTCTGATACCTACACCTTTGTCCAAGAGCTTCCGCTGGACTTCGACCGCTGGGAATCGCCCTATCTCGGAAGGCGCGTGAAAGGCCTGGTAGAAGGAGTCCAGTTCCAGCTTGGCATGGCCGTATTCCTGAGCTTGCGATGATGCTGCGCCTCAATCATGGTACCCGAATGGCCCTCGTCCTGGCCATCCTCAGTGTGACCGGCTGTGACATCAACACGTTGTGGCCCGACTACCCGGGCGATGACATTGAAGGGCTGTGGGTAGTCGAGTCCATCAACACGCGTACCTATGCGGCCGATGGCACGGTGCTTACCGATGAGACCACGCGCGATCTCGGCACCATCGAGTTCGGCTACGACGTCGCCGTGCTTGGATCGAGCAACCAGGTGCTCTTCCGAACCGATGGAGCCATCGCCTCCCAGCCCCTTATCGAAGCCTTCAGGCCCATCCAGCTCTTGAGGGACTTCTTTGCCATCAGGCGATTTGTGATTGAAGGGACCGATGGTGAAGACAACCGGACGGGCGCCGGACCGCAGTGGGTGGCCCTCGATGAGCGCCTGGTCTTTCACGGACTTGGCTCCAATAACATCGGCGAAGAGGAGTTCAGCTACGTGCTGACCACAGTCTTCGACGGCGGCGCGCTTACCCTGCTGTACGTGGAGGCGGACCACCCGCTCGATCAGCACTACCTGAGCTACCGGCAAGAGGCTCGCCTGCGGAGACTGTGAACGCACTCACTCCGTGGATAGGACCACGGTCCGCCCCGTGCTCGCCGACCGCATGGCGGCGTCGAGGATTTCCATGACGATCATGTTGTTCTCCAGCGAGGAGAGATCGCCATCGGGGGCGATGCGGCCGCGGACGACGGCTTCGAGGTAGCTGAACGGGTCGTCGAACGGTGCAGGGAGCGGCGACAGGGCTTGATCGGCCCACGGCTCTGGGTCGGAGGGGCGAAGGCGGAGGGTCTGGCCGCCTGTGGCGATGGCAGCGCCCGCCGCGCCGTAGACTTCCATGTCCTTGCGGTGGTACGGCCAGTTCCATGATGCCTGGATGACGCCTTGCGCCTCGGGGTACGTCACGATGATGGTCGCCTCGTCATCCACCAGCGGATAGCGGTCGGGCTTGATCTGCTGCGTGATGGCGGTGACGGTGAGCGGGCGCTGGTTGCCCATGAACCACGTGAGCAGGTTGGCGCCGTAGCAGCCGAAGTCGGTGAGCGCGCCCGCGCCGTTGTACGCAGGGTCGATGAGCCATTCGAGAAACTCCTCGTTCACGCCGATCTCCTCGGGACCGAAGTGCCCGTCCATGACCACCATCTTGCGGAGCGGCCCCAGGGCGCCCTCGGCGTATAGCCGATGGGCTTCATGGACGCTCGGGTACCACGTCGTCTCGTAGTTCGTGAGGAGGTGGATGCCGCCGCGCTCGGCCGCATCCAGCATCGCCTGCGCGTCTTCCAAGCTTACCGCTAGCGGCTTCTCCACCATCACATGCACCCCGCGCCCAGCCGCGACCTCGGTCACACGGCGGTGATCTTTGATCGTCGTGAACACGGTAACCGCCTCGGGCTGTGCCGCATCCAGCATCGCCTCCAAGTCGGCGTACACCAGATCCATGCTGTAGCCGTGCTGCGCGGCGTAGCGCTCGGCCAGGTCGCGGTTGGGCTCCACGATGCCGACAATCTCGATGTCGCCTCGGTCCTCACGGCCCAGGATCCAGTGGACGTGCGTGTGGACGAGGCCCACAACGCCCACGCGTAGCGGTGCATCAGAAACGTCGGCGGGTGCTTGTGCCGAGACGGGTAGCACGGCGAGCATTGCCAGGAGACCGAACGCAAGGGGCTTGAGCATAGCAGGCAGCTTTAGGACACGTTGAGCCCACAAGATGCCGCACGGAGGGCCTTAGTTCAACCCCGCCTCTTCTGACCTTGGACCTGAGACCTCGGCCCTGCCCTGTTCACTCCTCTCGCACCACGATACCCTCCTGAAAGACACGCGCGAAGCTGCCGAAGACCCCCTTGCCCCCCTCGATACGCGTCAGGATGTTCGGCACCTCGCCGGGCGAGAGCGTGGAGCCGCCTTGCTGCACCGCCTCAGAACGGATGAAGTCGTACAGGTTGTCATCCAGGGCGCTCGCAGCAGTCGTCGTTGGGCCATAGAACGCCACGGCTAGCCACGGCAGCGGCACGTTCAGCGACCCATCGGCATTGACGGTGTAGTTGGCCTCGTTCAGCGGTGGCGAGTTGCCGATGCGGATATCCAGCAGGTCGTCGGGCTCGAAGTCGTCGTCGGCGTCTAACACGCCGTCGCCGTTATCGTCGATGAAGGCAAAGATGAACGGCACCAGGTTGTCTTGCGTGGGCTGCAGCGACTCTACGGTGAAGAGGTAGTACGACTGGCGGCCTGGATAGAAACTCGGCGTGAGGTCCAGGCTGACTTGGTCATCGCTGGCGTAGACGGCGCTGGGATTGTTGACACGGACCACCGAGAACGTATCCGGGACGATGGTCGAGGCCGATAGCGTGCTGCCGTCGGGGATATTCACCTCCAGGCGGTAGGTGCGGCGCGGCAACGCGACGGCTGAGGCATCCAGGGCGCGGTAGATGCCACGCTCGCTGGGTGACGGGGCGAAGTCGAGCGTTCGTTCGATGCTGCCATCGGGGGCTTCCAGCAGCATCCGTACCTCGGCGCCCCCCACGCTCAGCGCGTCGAAGTCGAACACGCCGTCGATGGGCACCGACTGGCTGAGGCGGACTTGCCCGATGGGCTGCATCGCTTCGAGGTAGGCTTCCACAATATACTCGCGCTCGAAGCCATCGGGGTCGCTGATGTCACAGGCACCCACGCCCAACGTGAGGGCCAGCAGCAGCGCGAGCCGTGTCATGGCAGCAGGGTTCACGTCCCAGGTCTCAGGTCTCCTTGTCATGGGGTGCAGTCTCCTAAAACTTGAGTGAGAAAGAGAGGTTGGGAATCAGCACCGGGATCTGGTTGACCTGCGAGGTCTCGGTGGTGCCGTCGTCGTTGAACTCGGTGAACACAAACCACGGGTTCTTGCGGAAGTAGGCGTTGATGGCCTGGATCTGGAACTCGTAGTCGGCAAAGCCAAAGAAGCGGCCGATGTTGGTGAAGCCGAAGTCGAGGCGGTGGTAGGCGTCGAGGCGCTGCGCGTTGAAGTCGGCCACGAGCACATCGCGCGACGCATTGCCAAACGGATCATCGAGCAGCTTGTACTGCCCGTTGGGCCGCGTGAAGGCCTGGCCCGTGCCGTAGACCCAGGCCACGGTGGCCCGCCAGCGGCGGCTCAGGTCGTAGTTGGTCACGATGCTGATGTCGTGCGTGCGGTCGTACTTGGGCGAGAAGTAGTTGAAGTCGTTCAGCAGCGGGAAGCGGCGGCGCGTGACGGCAAACGAGTAGCCTACAAAGCCGTTGAGGCGCCCCTCGGTCTTTTCGAGAAACACCTCGCCGCCATAGGCAAAGCCGTCGCCCCGCATGAACAGGTCCTCGTAGTCGAAGCCCGCGGCGTCCGGCAAGAACGGGTCGAGTACGAAGAGGTCTTCCATCGTCCGGTAGTAGCCCTCGATGTCCAGGTTGATGCCGTCGTTCAGGCCAATCTTGGCGCCCGCCACAAACTGATCGCCGAAGGCTGGGGCCACGCCATCGTCCGTAGTCAGCCACACGTCGAAGGCCGAGAAGAGCTCGCTGGTGATGAGCGTCAGGAACTGGTAGTAGCGTCCGTAGCCTACCTGGAGGCGGACGTTGCCGAGGGCTTCGGGCCGGTATTCCAGGCCGAGGCGCGGCTCTAGGCGTAGGTAGTCGCCCTCGGCGAAGTAGTTGGCGCGCAGCCCGGTGCGCACCTGCCATTCGCCCGTTGGCTTGAACGTCTCGTCCACGTAGAGCGCGCTGTAAAACGTCTGGATGCGCGTGTTCAGCGATGGGTTGCCGTCGAACGTGTCGTTGAGACGCATGATGAAGTTGCCGCTCCAAAAGCCCACCTTCAGGCTGTGGCGCTCGTTGGAGATGTACTCAAAGTCGCCCTTGACCGAGTTGTCGTAGATGCGGTTGATGCGGCTGAAGTCCGTGTTGGCCAAGTTGAACACCGGGTCGCTCCGGTACAGCGCCGAGGTGAACGTGAAGTTGGAGAACAGCCGGGGCGAGAAGATGTGGGTCCAGTTGCCACTGAGGGTCTGATTGCCGTAGACGAGGTCGATGTCGAGGTCTTCGAAGAACGTCGCCTCCAGGTTGTCGGCGCCCGCATAGACGGAGACCGAGAAGCGATCGTTGTCACCCGCGTCGAAATTGACCTTGCCGTTGATGTCGTAGAAGAAGTACTTCTCGGGGATGTTGGCAATGTCGGCGTTGCGGAGGGCGGCCAGCAGCGGGTCAATGGTCGAGCGGCGCACGGCTAGCATCCACGAGCCGTACTTGTAGGGCCCCTCGATCAAGCCGCGCGAGGCCAGAAGGCCGACACTCAGGCGCCCCCGGTACTCGTTGCGGTTGCCGTCCTTGTTGTAGATATCTACTACCGAGCCGAGGCGCCCACCGTACTCGGCGGGGTAGCCGCCTTTGTACAGGCGCACGTCTTTGATGGCATCGGGGTTGAACGGCGAGAAGAAGCCGAACAGGTGGCTGGGATTGTAGACCGTGGTGCGGTCTAGCATGATGAGCGTCTGGTCCGGGCTGCCACCGCGGATGTAGAGGCCGCTGGAGAAGTCGGAGGCCGCCTTGATGCCGGGCAGCAGTTGGAGCGACCGGAAGACGTCGGGCTCCAGGATCGTGGGCAGCTGGCGGATGGTCTCGGTGGAGACGGCCTGCACACCCAAGTTACGGTTCTCCTCCTCCAACTCCGCCTCGGCGGTGACCACCACGCCTTCGAGTGCCACATCGTCGGGGCTGAGCTCGATGTCGAGCCGCCGCTCCTCGCCTGCGGCCAGCGTCACCTCAACGCGAACATCCTGGAAGCCGATGAAGGTGGCTCGGACGGTATAGGCACCTGCAGCCAAGTTGGTCAGCGTGTAGTACCCCGCGTTGTTGGTGGCCGTCCCCAGCGACGTGCCTTCGAGGACCACGTTGGCCAGCAGCAGCGTCTCGCCCGTGGTGGCATCGCGGACGAACCCGCTGAGGGAGGCCCGCTGCTGCGCCCAGGTAGGCACGACCAACAGTAGCCAAAGAACGGAGAGGGACGCTACAGATCGCACGAATCGCATGGGCCGAGGAGGGTCGGGTAGAGGCCAGCAGAAACCGCTGGAACACACGACGAATGAACGGACAGGTTACAACCGCTGCTTACCGTTCATCGGTCTTGGCGGAATCTTCGGCATCGGTCCAGGCTACCTCGACGATCTGTGGCAGGTGGTCCGAGAAGAGCGGCCCTAGCACTTCGGCCCGTACGGGCGTTAGTTCGGGACTCAGCAGCACGTGGTCAATCCGCACAAAGGGGACCTCGCGGTGGTATGTACCTCCCCACCCGGTCCCTGCAGCCTGAAAGGCATCGGTCATCCCTGCAGCCAAATGGTGGTACACCCAGTCGTACGTGGGGCTATTGAAGTCACCCGCCAGGATTACCGGATGCTCTTCGGCATCCATGCGCTCCCTGATGCGCACGGCTTGCCGCGCCCGCAGTGTGTAATCTTGCCTGACACGCCGGAGGTACGGCCGCCAGAATTCAAGACTTAGCCAATCAGGCTCAGCAGCATCCCACGGCTTCGATTCACCATACGAGCGGAGGTGGACATTATAGATCACGATGGCTCGTCCACCGAGCTGAATGATGCCCCTTCCCACAGCAAACGTGCGTTCGCTGCCTTCCCAATAGGTTAGCTCCTGCTGCGCATATTCCGCGATGGCACCCTTGGAAAGTAAGGGTAGATTCAAGGTCTTTCCCCTGGCAACCGAGGGAGGCACACTAAATCCGTCAGCTCTGATCGGCTCAAGAAAAGGCGCGTAGGTGATCTCACTCTGCACACTGATCCACGTCTCTTGCAAGGCAAGCAAATCAGCGGCGTGATTGTTCACTTGTGCGAGCAGCGTGTCTCCTGCTGATGCTTCGTGTGCGCCGTTGAGCGTATTGAGCACGTACACCGAAAGCGTGTCGCCCCCTGCAGGGGCCTCCGGTGGTGGCAGCCATCCCGGCCCAAATCGCACGACGGTGAGAAGGAGCAAAAGCATATGCACCAGGCGTGCCCGGCGCCAGCGGCGCGCCAGCGTGAGCACGGTCAGCATTGCCACGATCGCTGCAGCATAGGGCAGCACGATGGCGAAGGGCTGGAGCCACCAGGCTGTGGCGGGATGGACATAGGCCGCCAAGTAGCCACACACGAACACCCCGACAACTATAGCATCAAACAGCCAAAACAATGCACGCCCGACCCGCCGCATCGCTCTGCGCTCACCGCTGGCTGGCTTCGTACAGCGTCTTCTTCTCCTCTTCGCTCAGCGACTCGTAGCCGCTTTGGCTGATCTTGTCGAGGATCCGGTCCACTTCGGCTTGGCCGCCATCGATGGGTAGGATGCGAGCGTGGCGGCGGGGCTCTTGGTCGGGGCGTTCGTCAGCCTCCTTAGCTTTCGGTTTCTGCCGGGCCGCCAGCCAGCCTTCCAGGCGCTCCATGAACGGGGCGTCTTTGCTGGGCCGGGGCGTATTGGAGGAGCGCCCACGCGACGACCGGCTGCGCGAGCCTCCCCCACCAAAGAGGAAGCCACTCCACGAGCTGAGGTCGCGGCCTTGCTTCTCCAACGTAGCAATCAGAAAACCTGTGAGCGCACCGCCAGCGTGTGCGGCGATAGCTGTGTTGCTTGCGCCCAGGAACAGGAGATCGAACGCGAGGAAGATCGCTACGAGGTAGATGATGCGGATGGGCGGGAAGAAGAACAGCGCGATCTGCTTATACGGATGCCGGATGGCGAGCGCCGTCATGATGGCGAGCACCGAGGCGGAGGCCCCATAGATTACGGAGGCGCCCAAAAACGGTACGTTGTTCAGCGCTACAGACAACAAGCCGCCGCCGATACCTCCCAGGAGGTAGACGGCAACCAGGCTTTCCTTGCCGTGCAGCTCTTCGTAGTCCCGCCCTAGCCACACGAGCCACAGCATGTTGAAGAGCACGTGCAAGAAACCGCCCAGCCGTACGCTGAGGTGTAGGAAGTTGTAGGTGATGAACTGCCAGGGCTCGAAGAAGACCTGCGGCACGGCCGGGTTGAGCGCCAGATGGCTGCTCACAAACACCGCCACGGGATCGATGAACTTCAGCGGCAGCTGCCACACCACATAGATCACCACGTTGATGGTGAGCAGAGCACGCAGCGCGGCGGGCTGCAACCGATACCACATCAGGAAACGGTCCACGGGTGTTGGCAGGGGTCGAGTGAGACGAGACGGGCTTTAACGTTACAGAGCGCTGGAGATCCGGTAGTACGTTACCAATACATACGTCGTTCAGGTTGAACCGGTAACTTTCCGCGCCAGTACAGGATCAGCAGGAAGCCGATGAGCATGCCGCCCAAGTGGGCGAAGTGCGCGACGCCTGTGTTCGTACGCGCAAAACCGGAAAACAAATCCAGCAAAGCTAGGAAGAGAACGAAGTACTTGGTCTTGACGGGTACGAGGAAGTAGAGGTAGATGTACTCATCGGGATACATCATGCCGAAGGCTAGCAAGATGCCCATCACCCCGCCCGATGCCCCCACCGTGGGCGTGAAGATGTTGCCCGTCACGGCCGAGAACGTGAGCTGTGCTAGCCCTGCACCAACCACGCAGATGAAGTAATAGATGGCAAAGCGCCGAGAGCCCCAGGCATTCTCTATGCGCACGCCAAACATCCACAAGATGAACATATTCATCAGGATGTGGCCGACGCCCCCGTGCAAGAATCCATACGTGACCAGCTGCCACGGGTAGAAGTTGCCCAACTCGCGTAGGCCAGACGGGGTGCGCACGATGTCAGGCGTGCCAAGAGGCCAGAGCGCAAACAGGTACGTCAGCAGGTCGTTGGTGGCCGGCACCATCTGGGCGAAGTACACCAGCCCATTGATGATGAGCAGGTTTTTGATCACCGGCGGGAACGTCATGAACTGACGCGGCGGCTGATAGCTGTTTTGCATAGGGTAGGAACGCGAACCGCATGGCCATGGAGGCCGCGCAGTCTGTTGTGAAGAGCAAGCCCAGCGGGCTTGGCGTATAGCGGATTGGCGCCCCAGAGGTTGCAACTCGCGCCAGGGCATCGCCGTGTAAGCCGCGCCTCCTTACGGTGGGTCACGCTCCCCCGTTCCTGGCATGCTTCCTGCGGAGAGGGCATGCCGCTGTTGTTCTAGCTGCCCCGTACCATATCGAGACATGGGTTCACCACACGACGCTCCTCCCGAGGTGCCGCCCGCAGCGGCAGGCGCGGCGCTTCCCGCGTGGACGAACCCGTTTGAAGGACCACTGCCCCAGCGGTCCACCAAGCCCGAACGTCTTTCCCCAGAGACCATCGCCTCGTGGCTCGATGACATACCCGAGCCAGAGGGGCCGCGCTACTACCAGCACGCCTATCCCTATGCACGCCCTCATGCGGCGCCTGCACCACCGCCGCCCCCTGAGCCCGCTGGTACCGTTCCTCCTGCTGAGCCACTGCCCGCTCCGCTCCCCGTAGCGCCGCCGCCGCCAGTGGCGCCGCTCCAACCCCTCCCAGCAGCCCCGGCCGTACGCACGCTCTACACCTCGCCAGCGCTGGCGCATCGTTCGCTACCACCGGCCTCACGGCTGGTACCTGCAGCGCTGCCCGCTCCGTCGGCCCCACCTCCTCTTCATCCGTCGCAACGCCGTCCGTTACAGGCCATGCAGCCAGCGCGTCCAGCAAGGCCAAGGCGCTTCAGGTGGTGGATTGCAGGCGGTGTATGTGCAGCCCTACTGGTAGCGGGGGCCGTGTTTGTCGTGGTCTACGTGGCTATGCTCACGCCGTCCCTGCCTGAGTTGCGAACCAGTGCGCAGGCGCAGGTGGGGCACACGTCCTATGTCTATGCTGCCGACGGGTCGGAGCTGACGCGCTTCTTCAACGAGAACCGCACGTGGATACCTTACAGCGCCATCTCACCAACAGCCGTTGATGCGCTGGTGGCGGTAGAGGACCACCGCTTCTTTGAGCACGGCGGCGTGGATGTGGTGCGGCTGTTTGGGTCGGCATGGCGCACGCTGCAGGGCGAGCGGCAAGGCGCCTCCACCATCACTATGCAGCTCGTCCGTAATCTCTACCCGGAAGACATTGGGCGGGCGGTGACCATCGACCGCAAAGTCAAGGAGATGATGACAGCGATGAAGCTGGAGCAGCGCTACAGCAAGCGCCAGATCATCGAGATGTACCTCAACACGGTCGCGTTTGGGTACAACGCCTTCGGCCTGGAGGCTGCCGCCCAGACCTTCTTCAGCGTCTCCGCCAGTGACCTGACGCCCCCGCAGGCGGCCACCCTCATCGGCATGCTGCGGGCGACGACGCGCTACAACCCGGTCCAACGCCCCGAGCGCGCGGTGGAGCGCCGCAACGTGGTGCTCGCCAAGATGCACGAGCACGGCTACCTCTCCGATGCCGCGTACCAAGACGCGCGGCTCAGCGGTTTGGGGCTCCAGTTCAGCACGCCGTCTAAGATCTCGGGCGTCGCGCCGCACTTCGCCGAGCACGTGCGCACGTGGGCCGAGGCGTGGGCCACCCAACGGGGCCTCGACCTATACAGCGCAGGCCTCAAGATTTACACGACCCTCGACCCGCACCTCCAACAACTCGCCCAAGCCAGCGTCGACAAGCAGATGCAAGCGCTGCAGGCGGTCGTAGACTACGAGTGGGGCCGCAGCTCGCCGTCGGTGCTGAGCCGCAACTTGGCGCCGTACGTGCGCGTCTTGGGCACCGAGCGCAACCAGCCGTTCCGCTACTTCTGGCAACGGTATCCGACTGTGCTGCGCGATCATGTCATGCGCACGCCCGAGTACCGCGCACACCGCAGCAACGGCCTCACTGAGCAGGTGGCCCTGGCGCGGATCTACGCACAGCAGCCCGAGATCGTCGACTCGGTCAAGGTCGCGCTGAGCCGCCTCGACGCGGGGATGGTGAGCATCGACCCGCTCACGGGGCACGTGAAAGCCTGGGTGGGCGGGCGCGACTTCGCCGCCGACCAGTTCGACAAGGTGGCCCAAGCCAAACGCCAGCCCGGCTCTACCTTCAAGCCGTTTGTATATGCCGCCGCACTGGAGGCGGGCTACTCGCCCTACCAATATTTCCAGGACAGCGTGCGGACGTTCTACATCAACGGCGCGCGCTGGCGGCCCACCAACGCGGGCGGCTCCTCGGGGCGCTACGTCATGATGCGCACGGGCCTGTCTAAGTCGATCAACACGGTGACAGCGCAGCTGATGGACGACGTGGGCGTATACGATGTGGTCAACCTAGCCAAGGAGATGGGCGTGCAGAGCGACTTGTCGTACGTGCCCTCGATTGCGCTGGGGAGCGTGGAGGTCTCACTGCTGGAGATGGCCTCGGCGTACGGGACGATCTCGACCGGCGGTGTACGCCGTGAGCCCGTCTTCGTCACGCGCATCGAGGACCGCAACGGCGTGGTGCTGGAGACCTTCGACGGCAACCCGGACCGGGTGCTGTCTGAGCAGAACGCGTATACGCTCATCGACATGATGCGGGGGGCCGTAGACGCCGGCACCGCCCGGCGGCTCCACAGCGAGTACGGCTTGCAGCGTCTCGACCTCGCGGGCAAGACGGGCACCACACAGAACAGCGCCGATGGCTGGTTCATGCTGATGCATCCGAAGCTGGTGACCGGAGCGTGGGTGGGCTTCAACGACCAGCGTATCACCTTCCGCAGCAGCTACTGGGGCCAAGGCGGGCACAACGCGCTCCACCTGGTGGGCGACTACTACGCCCGGATGCGCGATGACGCCACCGTCACCCTCTCCGACATGCGCTACGAGCGGCCCGTGGGCTACGTGGAGCCACGACGCTATGCTGCGCCCATCGTCCCCCGCGCCGACTCGACGATGTACTACAATCCCGATACGGGCTACTGGGAGGTGGACCGCGGACAGTACGACCGCGTGCGCCGCGCCGCCACCGTGCGCGACGGCTCCGGCATCCGCTATGACTACGACGCGACGGACCAGCCGCTGCGGCCCAACACGAGCCAGCCCATCATCCGCCCCGCCTCCCCTTCTGACACGACGCGCACCCGGCGCCGCGTCATCATCTGGTAGCCTGAACTTGGTGCATACCGTGGCGTAAGGCGTGGCTCATCTAGCGCTCGGTCCCCTTGCTTCTTTTCGTCTCTGACACGCACTTTGGCCGCGACGCCCCTGCTGTAGAACGCACACGGGAGCAAGACCTTGTGGCCTGCCTGCGCGCCCACGGGCCGAGCGTAGCGCAACTGTTCATCGTAGGCGACCTGTTCGACGCGTACATCGAGTATCGCCACCTAGTCCCCAAAGGAGCCGTGCGTGTGCTGGCCCTGCTGGCCGAATGGACCGCGCGTGGCATCCCCGTCACGTACCTCGTGGGCAACCACGACCCATGGCACCGCGACTACTTCAGCGAAACCCTCGGGGTAGAAGTCCAAATGGACGAGGTTGAGCTGACGGCATACGGGCGGCGCCTGTACATCCACCATGGCGATGGTCTGGCCTCCACGAGCAGGCGGTACAACGCCCTCAAGCCGTGGCTGCGGCACCCGCTCCCCGTCTGGATCTACAAGCACCTGTTGCCTGGCGACGCAGGCATGGCACTGGCCCGCAAGGTGGCCCGCTATTCTGCACAGACCGATACCTCGGAGAGCAACCGCATGGGTTACCGCAACGTAGCGCGGGAGCTGCTTGCCAAACACCGTGCGGATGCCGTCGTGCTGGGTCACACGCATGCCCCCGAGCACATGCACTTTCCCGAGGGCGAATACATTAACTTGGGCGCGTGGTGCCAGCAGCGCACCTTTGCCACACTAAACGACGTGGGTTTTCAGTTGATGCGCTGGAACGGCACTTCTGCCGAGCCTGTTGAAGCCACCGCTTTGCCGAGCACCGTAGCCCCCTAACCCTCTGCCGATTACCACGGAGCCCATTGATGTCTGACTGGTCGTATAGCGACGAAGAGCTAGATGCCTACTTCAACGACCCCGACGCGCGACGCAAGCGGCCGAAGCGAGGGGTGCGCGGGTGGTTTCACAATCGGATAGCCCACCCGAAGATGGCAGAGGCGGCCTTTGTAGTCTCGCTGTTTGCAGGGGCCGGGCTGCTTATGGTGCTGGCCCTCGTCATCTACATGCTCATGCTGAGCACCAACCTGCCGTCTATCGAGCAGCTCGAAAACCCCGAGCTGGACCTGGCCACCATCGCCTACACCGCCGACGGCGAGGAGATTGCCCGCTACGCCACGCAGAACCGCTCGTGGACGTTCTACAACGAGATCTCGCCCAACGTCATCAACGCGCTGGTGGCCACCGAGGACCATCAGTTCTACGACCACTGGGGCATGAACGTGCGGCGCACCTTCACCGCGGTCACCAAGACGGTCCTTGGCAAGCTGGGCTTCGGCTACATGACGCAGGGCGGGTCCACCATCACCCAGCAGCTGGCGCGCAACCTCTATAACGAGATCGGCATGGAGCGCTCGGTGGAGCGCAAGCTCAAGGAGATGATCACGGCGGTACAGCTGGAGAAGCGGTACACGAAGCAGGAGATCATCGAGATGTACCTCAACACCGTGTCGTTTGGGCCGCGTGCCTTCGGGATCGAGGCGGGTGCGCACCGCTTCTTCAACACGTCGCCGGCGGAGTTGGAGCCGACGCAGGCTGCCGTCCTCGTGGGCATGCTGCAGGCCAACACGGCGCACAACCCCATCCTCAACCCCGACCGCTCGAAGCGGCGGCGCAACCAGGTGCTCTTCCAGATGGTCCGGCGCGACTACCTGGACCGCTCCTACTATGACGAAAACAAGGACCTCGACATCGTCGTCGACCCGCAGTCTACCTCGTCGGCGTCGAGCATCGCCCCGCACTTCGCCGAGTACGTGAAACAAGTGGGCGAGCAGCTTGCCGACGACCTGGGCTTTGACTTCTACGGCGACGGCCTCCGCATCTACACGACGCTCGACGCCGAGATGCAGAAGCTGGCCAAGCAAGCCGTGATCCGCAACATGGATGACCTCCAGACGGTGGTGGATTACCAGTGGAGCCGCGACAACCCGGCGCGCAACCGCAGCACCAGCGTGGACTGGTACAAGGAGCGCACGGATTACGAGCCGTTCTCCACGTACTGGCGCACCCGCACCACCAGCGTCAACGACATGATCGATGAGACGGCACGCTACCAATCAGTCCGCCGCGAGGGGCTGACCAAGCAGGCGGCTATCGAGCGGTTGCGCGGCAACGAGGCGTTTATGGACTCGCTTAGGACCGTCAAGACGCGGCTGGAGGCGGGTTTTGTGGCCGTTGACCCGCAGACGGGCTACGTGAAGGCGTGGGTGGGTGGCCGCAACCTGACCGACGGCTGGTACGACCACGTGGCCCAGGCCAAGCGGCAGCCGGGCTCCACGTTCAAGCCGTTCGTCTACACCGCCGCCATCGCCAACGGCTACTCGCCCATGACGATGTACCCCGACAGCGTGACGACGTTTTACGACGCCGTAGGCACCGAGTGGCGGCCGCGCAACTCGGGCGAGAGCACTGGGCAGCTGATGAGCATCCGCGACGGGCTGGCGCAGTCGAAGAACACGATCACGGCACACCTGATCAGCGAGGTCGGCCCCAAGGAGTCGGCGTTTTACGCGCGGCGCATGGGCATCCAGAGTCCGCTGCAAGAAGTGCTCTCGCTCGGCCTGGGTACCAGCGATGTGACGCTGCTGGAGCTGGCCGCTGCCTACGGCACCATTGCCAACCGCGGCCTGTACAACCCGCCTGTGTCCATCACGCGCATCGAAGACCGCTTTGGCAACGTGTTGTACGAGAACACGGCGGCCCCCACCGAAGCCCTCTCCGAAGAAACAGC
>JBCDJT010000074.1:0-25183 GCA_038747545.1 Bacteroidota bacterium | reverse complement strand
TCGAGAACGAGTTCTTTGGCCTGCGGTACTTCTCTGGTATCCGCGACTGGAGTGGCCGCATCGACTTCGACTACGTGCCACGCCCGGAGCACTACATCCGCTTCGGCGCGAGTGCCATCGCTCACCGCTTCTCGCCTGGTGCCTCGCAGTTCGAGTCTGAAGACGCCTTCGAGCGCGTCGATACCACCTTCGCCCCCAGCCCGCCCATCGACGCCGGCGAGTTCGCCGCATACATCGAGGACGACATGACGCTGGGCTCGCGCCTCAAGGTCAACGCAGGCCTACACGCCTCCGCCCTCACCGTGGGCGATGAGGTCTACACCTCGCTCCAGCCCCGCCTCTCCACCCGCTTCTTCGTCACTGCCGACTGGGCGCTCAAGGCGTCGTTCGCGTCGATGGCGCAGTACATCCACCTGCTCACCAACTCGGGCATCGGCCTGCCCACCGACTTGTGGCTCCCGGCCACCGAGCGCGTGCCCCCGCAGCGAGCCTGGCAGGCCGCGGCAGGCGTGGCGCGTACCTTCCCCGAGCGCGGCCTGGAGTTCAGCATAGAGGGCTACTACAAGGCCATGCGCAACCTGATCGAGTTCAAGCCCGGCGCCAACTTCATCGGCATAGACACGGACTGGCAGGACAAGGTGGAGATCGGCGAGGGGTGGTCGTACGGCGCCGAGGTGTTTCTGCAGAAGCAGACCGGGCGCGTGAGCGGCTGGCTGGGCTACACGCTATCCTGGACCGACCGCCAGTTCGACAACCTGAACGAGGGCATTCGCTTTCCCTACCGCTACGACCGCCGCCACGACATCAGCGCGGTGGTTAACTACGAGTGGAAGGCTAACCGCACCCTCTCGGCCAGCTGGGTCTACGGCACCGGCAACGCCATCACCCTCCCCATCGCGCTTCATGCAGGGCGCCAGGGACCGCATGTGGGCTCATTCGGCGGCTTTCTTGACGACGTTCAGGTGTACACCGACCGCAACGGCTACCGGATGCGTGCCTATCACCGGCTAGACATCGGCATCAACTTCACCAAGAAGAAGCGGTGGGGCGAGCGCACCCTCAGCATCGGTGCTTACAACACCTACAACCGCCGCAACCCGTTCTACATCTACCTCGGTGAGGAAAGCACAGGCCCCTTCACCCGGGAGCGGGTCTTCAAGCAAGTCAGCCTCTTCCCCATCATCCCTTCGTTCAACTACAGCTTCACCTTCTAGCATGCGCCACCTTGTTCTCTTTGCCGCCGTGGCTGTGGTTGTGACTGGCTGTGAGTTGGTGGTTGACGTTGATGTCCCCACGCTGCCCGCCACGCTCACCGTCAACAGCTTTCCCGAAGCTGGAGCCTCATGGGAGGCGCACTTAGCAGCTGCAGTCCCTGTTGTCTCCACCCAGCAGGTTCAGGAATCTGTGATCTCTGATGGCACAGTAGAGGTCTTTCATAACGGGGCACGCATTGCCGAGTTGGCTTACACCCCTGCCGATACCGACCCCAATTTTCTCCTATCTCCTCCTTACCGCTCGCAGGGGCCACGCGTTGTGGCCGGCGAAACGTACACCCTGCGGGCCTCGGCTCCGGGCTACTCTGCTGTGGAAGCGACCACGACGATCCCCACTCCCGTTGCCCTAGACACGTTGCGCTCACGGCTCACGCCCTCTTCCGACGGGTTTTCACAACGCCTGCGCGCTGATCTCACCATTACAGACGCGCCCAACGCCGACACCTACTACTTCCTTGCCTTCCGCTCAATATCTGGAGGCCCCACCTTCAACGACTTTTTTGAGCTTATCAACGCGCCGTTCCGCACAGTTTCTGCGTTCGAGGATAACAGCGTGAATGGCCTCTTCTTCTCAGACGCCACCTTTCGCAACCAGACGGTGGAGTTTAGCATCGAAGCCTCAGTAAACATCGGCTCAATCAGTGAGATCGTCCTGTATACGGTTGAAGAGGCCTACTTCCGCTACCATACTGCGCTGCGCGATCAGCAAGACACACAGGAAAACCCGTTTGCCGAGCCAGCTCCGGTGTACAGCAATGTGCAGAATGGCCTTGGCATTGTGGCGAGCCTTGCCGCAGCCCCCGCGATCGTCATCAATCCGGAGCCGATCAGCTTTACCGAGATCGCAGGCACCTACCAAGCGCAGACCTTTCAATACCTCGACTCTGCAGACGGCACACCGATCCAAGTCATCATCAACCCTACTGATTTCACGATGACTCTTGCTGTCGATGGCACAATCACGGGCGAACTGCGCTTGCCTCCCAACCGCTACGCTGACTTCCTGGACGGCTACGATGGCACGTTCACAGGGCAGTACACGATCAACAGCATCCGCAACACTGTTGACATTGACCTTGCACCATTCGATGTTTTTGACCGGACCTATGTCTTCGAGCGCTGCGGGACTGGCTGTAAGCTCCTCCGCCTCGACGAACGCTTCGACGTCTTCCCCCGTACCACGCTCTTTCTAATCGACGCGCAGTTTTAGGCAGTGCTACTCCTCGGACTTTCGGTTTTTGCGTGCTGCCTGATTGTCCAAGCCGCCTACCTCTGGCGCTTCGCTGCTGGGTTTCGCCACGCAGAACGCGAGGTGCCTGCCCCGGATGAAGGAGCATGCCCATCCATCTCGGTAGTCATAGCGGCGCGGAACGAGGAGCGTGATTTGCCGCTGCTGTTAGACGCCCTCGCTGCCCAAACGCACCCGCACTTCGAGGCCATCATCTGCAACGATGGATCGGAGGACGGTACCGCCGAGGTCGTGCGGAACTACCAAACACAAGCACCGTGGCTGCGCCTGCTGGACGTGATGGATCGGCAGGCGCCGTACAAGAAGCACGCGCTCACCCAAGGCATCGCGGCGGCGCAGCACGACCTGCTCGCCCTCACCGACGCCGACAGTGTCCCGGCGCCGGGCTGGCTGGAGCACTTGGCGCGCGTGCATGCCGCCGCCGACCGCCCCGCGCTGCTGACAGGCTACGCGCATGTACCTGTACGCCCAGGGCTGCTCAACCGCCTCATCCGCTACGAGCGCCTGCTGACCACATTCGCCACGGCGGCTACGATCGGGCTGGGGCGGCCGTACATGGCGCGGGGCTGCAACATCAGCTATCCGAAAACGCTGTTCGAAGCCGTCGGCGGCTTCGCGCACTCGGCGCAGTCGATGAGCGGCGACGACGACCTGCTGGTGCAACACATCGCCCGCGAGCGGGCGGCGCCTATCTACCACCTCTTCGCCCCCGACAGCTTCGTGGGCACCGATGCGGCCTCGACGTGGCGGCAGTGGATCCGGCAGAAGCTGCGGCATACCTCGGCAGGGCGGTTTTACGACACAGGCATCCAGCGCCACCTCGCCGTTTTCCATATCAGCCACCTCGTGTTGTGGCTGGCGCCCGCGCTGCTCGGCGCCTGGGGCCTCGGGTTGCTAGCGGCGCGGCTGGTGCTGCTGGGCGTCACGCTCATGGCCCCGGCCAGGCGGTTCCAGTCGGCAGATCTGCTGCTGTGGGTGCCACTGCTGGAGTTCTTGTATGCGCTCTACAACGTGTTTGTGGCCACCACAGGCGTACTCCGTCCCCCTAAACGGTGGTAAAACGGCACGTCTCGGCGCTTGCGCGCACAAAATGCCCCCAAAATGTAACTTACCCTTGATGATCACAGTATATCGCCTCCTCATACTGCTATCATCAAGGTATACTACGCATGCTCACGCGTGAACTGGCGGGCGCCTCGGCCAAGCCCATCATCCTCTCCATCTTGGCTTCGGGCGAGAGCTACGGCTACGCCATCCTCGAACGCATCGAAGCGCTCTCGGGCGGCGACCTCTCGTGGGAAGACAGCTCGCTCTACCCCGTGTTGCACCGCCTCGAGAACGAAGGGCTGCTGACCTCGACGTGGCGCCGCGCCGAAAACATGCGGCGGCGCAAGTACTACCGCCTGACGGCCAAGGGGCAGGAGGCGCTGGATGCCGAGAAGCGGCAGTGGCTCAGCGTGGACGCCGTGCTGGCCCAGCTGTGGGGCCTCCAGCCTCGCCTCGCCTGATCGTCTGCCGTCCTTCTGTTGCCTCCTTCGTCATGCCAAAGCGCTTCGACCTCGACCATGCCATTGCGGCATGGCGCCGCCCGTTTGAGTACCACCCTGCCTTCTCGCGCGATGACCTCGACGAGTTGGAAGGCAGCCTGCGCGATCGCGTGGAGCGATTGATCGAACGCGGTCACTCACCCGAGGCGGCCTTCCGCATGGCCCTGCAGCGGATGGGGTCGTACGGCCATGCCGAGACCGAATACCGCAAGGTGTACTGGCAGAAGCTGCGCAAGCGCGGTCACCTCCTCAAGAACATCGCCCTCCACGGATCCATGTTTAAGAACTACCTCATCACCGGCGCTCGTAACCTCAGACGCAAGCCCGGCTACAGTATCATCAATGTGCTCGGCCTCGCGGTAGGCGTAGCGTGCTGCCTGCTCTTGCTGCTCTATGTGCGCGACGAGTTGAGCTACGACCGCCACCACGAGCATGCCGACTCCATCTACCGCATCAACATGCATGTGCCGGGGCTGGGCGGCGACGTAGGCGTGACGCCCACCATCGTGGCCCCGCTGATGCAGCGCGAGTTTGCCGAGGTGCAGGTCGCTACCCGCATGGAAGCTTCCGGCGGTGTCATCCGCGCGGGCGAGATCGTGCTCGACGACAACGCCTTCTACTTCGCCGACTCGACGTTCTTCGACGTCTTCACGCATCCCTTCATCCATGGCGATCCGGCTACGGCACTCACCCGTCCGCAAACGGTGGTGCTTACCGCCTCCATGGCCCAGCGATACTTCGGTGCGGCCAACCCGATGGGCCAAACGCTGGTGCGCAACAACGATCAATCGTTCGAGGTGACGGGGGTGATTGAGGACCTTCCCAGCCAGTCACACTACCAATTCGACGCCGTGGCGTCGTTCACGTCTCGGTCCTACTGGTCTAGCAACGCCACCTGGAGTTCGGCCAACTACTTCACCTTCATCCGGCTGCGTGACGGTGCCACGACGGCTGCCCTGCAGGATAAGCTGGTGACCTACCTGACCGGGCTGCGCGATGCCGGGGAAGAGTACCGGGACTTGCGGCTTCAGCCCCTCACCGATATCCACCTCCGCTCTGACGTAGCCTATGACTTAGACCCCACGGGCGACCGCGCCACCGTCTATGCCCTCTCTACGATTGCGCTGCTGGTGCTGCTCATTGCGTGCATCAACTATATGAACCTAGCCACGGCGCGTTCGGCACAGCGTGCGAAGGAAGTGGGTGTGCGCAAAGCGCTGGGTGCCTTCCGGCGGCAGTTGGTGGGGCAGTTCTTCAGCGAGTCGGCCCTGCTGACGCTGGCGGGGCTGCTGCTGGCCATCGGGCTCGTCGTCGTTGGGCTGTCCAGCTTCAACGCCATCAGCGGTAAAGCACTCACGGCGCAGTCGCTCTTGACACCGTCCGTCATGGGCCTCATTGCAGGCATCTTCGCGCTCGTGAGCGTGGTCGCTGGTGGCTACCCGGCGCTGTACCTCTCGCGCTTCCAGCCGGTGCGCGTGCTGCGCGGGCAGACGACGCGCGGGCAGGGCAACAGCTGGCTTCGGCAGGGGCTCGTCGTGCTTCAGTTTGGCATCTCGGCGGTGCTGCTCGTAGGCATGCTGGTGGTGATGAACCAGTTGCGCTTCATGAGCGACCAGCACCTAGGCTTCGACAGCGAACACCTGGCGGCCCTCCCAATCAATGACCCTACACTTTCACGGCAGCACGACGCCATGGCACAGGCGCTCCAGCAACATCCAGGGATTGTCTCCACAGCGGCGATGCATGCCGTGCCAGGGCGGCTGGGATGGACGTCAGAGTTGTACAGCCCTGCCCGAATGGATGAGGCCTTCCTGACGAAAGGCTTGCCCGCCGATGTGGGTGTGGTGGAGGGGCTAGGCTTAGCGCTACTGGCGGGCCGTGCCTTCCCACCCAGCCCACCCGCGCCCGACTCAGGCGCGTTCCAGTACATCATCAATGAGCAAGCCCTTGCCCAGTTTGGATGGACACCCGAAGACGCGATTGGCCAACCCGTGGCGATGGGCAACGACCGCCTGGGAAGCATTGTAGGCGTTGTTAAAGACTTCCACTTCAGTTCGCTGCATGAGCCCATCGCACCGCTCTCGATCTGGTATGAGCCGAGCCAGGCGCAGTACTTGGTGGTTCGGTTGGCCGCAGGCAACCCTACCGCGGCCATGGCGCACATGGAAAGCGTGTGGCAGCAGTTTGCGCCGCATCGCCCGTTTAGCTACGAGCTTCTGAACGAGGTGTACGACCAGCTCTACCGCAACGAGGAGCGCCTGGGGCAGATCGTGACGCTGTTTGCCAGCCTCGCGCTGTTGGTGGCCTGTCTGGGCCTATTTGGGCTGGCCAGCTTCACCACCGAGCAGCGCACGCGAGAGATCGGCATCCGCAAGGTGCTCGGCGCGTCTGTACCGGGCCTCGTTGGCTTGCTCTCGAAGGATTACCTGCGGCTAGTCACCCTGGCGTTTGTACTGGCGGCTCCGCTGGCGTGGATCGGCGTGGGGCAGTGGCTCGATACGTTTGCCTACCGCGTCCCCATTGGGCCTGGGCTCTTCGTACTGGCGGCAGGACTCGCTGTGACCGTAGCCCTCACTGCTGTGGGGTACCAGTCGGTGCGCGCAGCCACCAGCGACCCCGTGCGTAGCCTACGCGCCGATTGAGTATGCCGGGCAGGGTGTTGATCGTAACAAGTCGGTTCTTCCAGTCGGCCGGGCGATCTCGTGCATAACCTGGGCATAACCCCCTTCGCACCTGCGTTGCACACCGCATGGGCACCGTCTATATTGAACCGCCGCAGCCAGCCGCCATCTTGCGGTTGGCTGCGCCCTTGCCAACCATCCTTGCTCACCTGCGCCGCCCCACATGTCACGACTGGTGACGGTGAGGCACTCGCGCTGCTGCTTTGCTATGCGGGCCATCCCCCTACACCGTCTCGAAGCTGCCCCGGCCACCTCCTTCTTCCTGATGAAGGCGCTGATTGGGCAGTTGCACAACACAGGGGTCGTCTTCTACGATCGAGCCTCGTTCGTCCTCCATGCCGACGGTGATGCCCTCACCACGCTTGGCTGGTCGCCCACTGCAGGCACCTTGCATGACCTGCTGCCAGAGGCCCTCTTTGACTTGTGGCGGGCCGACTTACGGCAAGCCCTTCGCGGCGGCGCGCACACCCATCAGCTGCGGCACGACGGCGCCGCATACACGGTCAGCATCGCTCCGGCACGCGACGAGCTGAACGTCGCTGCGGCAGGCATGCTGCTTGTCCGTGCCGTACCTAGCATCCTTCCCCAGCACAGCGGAGATGGCCACAGCAGCAGTACACCGCCAACGCCTCTGCCCCAACACGCGCCCGTCTCTACCACACTGGGACGGCTGACGCACGACATCAACAATCCGCTAACGTCTATCCTCGGCTTTGCGTCGATCTTGAACGAAGAGGTCGATGAGGAGCAGCGCGAGTTTGTGCAGCTCATCCTGCGCAGCGGTGAACGCATTAAGCACACCATCGAGTCCGTGTTGGACTTGGTGCAGATTCGCGAGGGCAAGGGCACACTCAGCCGCACCTGGGTCAACGTTGACAATGTGGTGGCTGAAGCGGTGCAGCAGATGCAGCCCCAGGCCGTGCAGAAAGGCCTTACCCTGCGGCATTACAGCACCGCCCAGGCCGCTGTCGCGTTCGCGAATGACACAGCGGTACACCGCGTGCTCCTCAACCTGATCAGCAACGCCATCAAGTACACCGATCACGGCACTGTAGAAGTCGTAGTCCGGCAGAATGCACATTCGGTCTACCTCATGATCCGCGATACGGGCGAGGGCATCCCCGAAGGCTTCATCCCGTACCTCTTCGATGCCTTCAGCCAGTCCACCGTCCATCCCAAACGAGCGGGGCATGGCCTGGGCCTGAGCATTGCCAAAGAGCTGGTGGAGCTGATGGAGGGAACCATTACCGTAAAGACCACAGAAGGCGAGGGTAGCACCTTCGCCTTTTCGCTACCTCGGCGGCAGACGCACCACCGCTTGGTCAGCGCCGAGGCGGTATGAGCGAGCGGGTCGGGTTTATTGGGCTGGGCATCATGGGCCGGGGTATGGCCCACAACCTTCTTCGGGCAGGCTTCGATGTTGTGGTGTGGAACCGCACGGCAGCCCGGATGACTCCTCTTGTTGAGGCAGGCGCCACCCCGGCTGCTTCCCCTGCCGATGTAGCTGCTCAGAGCACCATCATCATCACCTGCGTCAGCGACACGCCTGATTTGGAGGCCGTCATTGCCGGACGAGACGGCGTGCTCGACACGTTACAGCGAGGCACCCTGGTGGTAGACACGAGCACGATCAGTCCACAGGTCACGCAGGCGCTGGCGGCGCAGGTCGCGGCTCAAGGTGGCCACATGCTGGATGCGCCCATCAGCGGCGGCAGCGAGGGCGCGGCCAACGGCACGCTGAGCATCATGGTAGGTGGTGATGCGGCGCAGTTTGCGCGCGCGCGGCCCTACCTGGAAGCCATGGGCCAGACGATCACCCACGTGGGCGGGCACGGCGCCGGGCAGACAGTGAAGCTGGTCAACCAGATCCTGGTCGTCATCAACATGTGGGCGGTGAGCGAAGCGCTCCTCTTTGCCGAAGCAGGCGGCCTCGACCTAGACAAAACCCTGGAGGCGGTGAGCGGTGGCGCAGCCGGCAGTTGGATGCTGAGCAACCGAGGTCCGCAGGTAGTCGCACGCGACTGGCGGCCGGGCTTCACGATCGACCTCCAGCAGAAAGACCTGCGCCTCGTCTTGGAGGCCGCCGAGGCCTTGGGCGTACCCACGCTGGGCACGAGCACGGTGGCCCACCTCTACCGGACCTTGCAGCAGCGCGGGCTGGGCGCCGAGGGTAACCACGCGCTCGCCAAAGCCTTCGAGGCACTGGCAGGCCGGACGATCGGCGGCTCCGCAGCGTAGAAAAGCGGGTCGCCACCTCGTCGCATTGGGGATGGCACCTTTGGTCACTCCACGCATTCGACGGAATGAGCGCCCTTCTCGCGTCGTTTGTGCCATGTAGTGTTTCTTTGGCTGGTTTCCTATGCCCGTTGTTCGTCCTGCCTCACTCCGCCGTCCCAACCGTGCGGGCTCCACGTTACGCAGTGAACCCGATGCGGTGCTAGTCATGGCCATCCGCGACGGGCGCGATGCGGCGTTGCGCACGCTCATTGAGCGGTACACACCGAGCCTGACGACCACGGTGATTGGGATGCTCGGCCCCTCCGCCGAAGTAGACGATGTGTTGCAAGAGGTGTTCATCCGCTTCTACCACTCGCTCGACCGCTTCGAACTGACCGGATCGGCAGAGCCGTACTTGAAGCGCATTGCCATCAACCGCGCGCTCGACACGTTGCGCCGCCGCCGCCGCAACCTGGGCCGCTTCCTCAGCCGCGACGCCGACCCCAGCCTCTCGCCAGACCCTCCGCGCCTCGACCCCGACAACTTGGAACGCCAAGACCGCCACCGCCTGGTATACCAAGCCCTCGGGACGTTGTCCGACAAGCACCGCTGCGTCGTCGTACTGCGCTTGATTGAGGGGTTCTCCACCGAAGAAACGGCGCGCATCCTGGACCTGCCGTACGGCACGGTCCTCTCCCGCCTCAGCCGCGCCCTGAGTAAGCTGAAGCAGACCTTATCCCCCGCCTCCACCAGCGACTTGTTCTAACTATGCGCCTCCGTTCCCGTCCGCATGCCCCGCCGCCGGATGCTGAGTTTGAATACCTGCAGTCCGTCCTCCGCGAGCCCATCCTCCGTGATGCCGCCGCCCATCGCCCGATGCTGCTTGCGCATCGCGTGGGCCGTGCCTTGCAACCTGCTCCCCCTTCGCAGACCGATGAGATGGCCTCCGTACTGTCGCGCTGGCTAGGCCCTGTGATGGTCGCAGCACTTCTCGTTGTGCTCAGCCTGGCGCTACACAACACACTGGTGACCCGGGCGCTGGCCCCTGCCACAGCTACCGATGCCGTGATGGGCCTGCCACCCGTCACGCTGGCTACGGCATATGCCCTCGACGACGACCGCTAGCCACGCGGATGACCGATGACTGCGAAGACCAAATCGGGGCTGGTACTTTTGACCACGCTGGTCGCGGGCCTGCTCATCGGCGCGCTTGCCACCAGTGCGATCATGCAGTATCGCCTGGACCATCTGCGCTCGCTGCGTAGAACACAGGGCTTCTCCGAGTGGATGCACACCGTCATCGTCCCCACCGCCGACCAACACGAGGAGGTGGAACGCATCCTTGAGCTTACCGGCACCGAGCTAACCACGTACTACGACAGCGTGCGGGTGCAGCGCCGCGCCATTCTGGACAGCATGCGCGTGCGGCTGCGGCCTGTCCTTACGTCTGCACAGTTTCAAGAGATGGAAGAGGCGCTTACCAACGGCCGCCGCCGCTAGACTTGCTGCTTGGCTGATCTATCAGCTCGCCGGCGCCAGGGTCCACGAGCGCACCCAGTCGACCTGCATGGTGTTGCGCGTGTCGTCGTTGAGGTTGGTGAGGCTGGGCATGCCCTCCCACCTGAAAACTTCGGTGTCGAAGAAGATGTACATCGGCTCTTCGAACAGACCGGCAGGTGTGAGCTCGGCCACCTTCTCGTTGTTGTGGTAGAACCACACGGTGCGCTCGTCCTTCCACCAGACGCCGTACGTGTGGAACTCATCCGCTGAACCCGACGGCATCTGCCAGTGCGCTGGCGTGGCCACGTCGTTGTCCCAGCCGCCCACGTAGTAGTGCGTGTTCATCTGCATCCAGGAGTTCTTGTGCGGATTCACCTTAGACGCACCCAGTTGCTCCACCACGTCGATCTCGCTGTAGACGCCCTGCAACCAGAAGGACGAGGTCATGGACAGCTTGGAGGCCTTCATCCGCGTCTCGTAGTAGCCATATTGGGCTACAGGCTTGTTCGACGCGATACACGCCGAGTTGACCCACACGTCCTTCTTGATGTCGCGCACCTCGTCCATGCTCACCACCCGCGGCGTAGATTTCAGCAGTGCGTGTCCGCCGCCCAGCGACACGTTGCTGACTAAAAAGTGGCTCGGCTCCCGGCCGTCCCAGTACGGATGGTACGGCGTCCACTTGTCGCGGTCGAGATATTCGCCGTTGAACTCGTCCGAGAGTGTATCATTGAGCGCCCACTGCATGCCCTCGGGCGGCGCGGGCAGGTGCTCCGTGGTGAGTGGCGGTGCGTCGCCGCCATCAGCGACGGGCTCGCTGCCGGAGCAGGCGGTGATGACGAGAATGAGCAGTAATAGCAGTACGGGAATACGAGTGTGCATGGCGTTCCTGAAGTCGCTTGACGCATAGGAGCGTGTTTAATCGCCGGTGGGCGAGTTGACGGTAGCGCTTAGCCGATCGGTCAGCTCGCGGGCGCCAACGTCCACGAGCGCACCCAGTCGACCTGCATGGTGTTGCGCGTGTCGTCGTTGAGGTTGGCAAGGCTGGGCAGGCCTTCCCAGACGAAGACCTCGGTGTCGAAGAACATGTACATCGGCTCGTCGAACGGACCGCCGGGCGTGATCTCGGCGACCTTCTCGTTGTTGTGGTAGAACCAGATGGTGCTTTCGTCCTTCCACCAGACGCCGTACGTGTGAAAGTCATCCGCTGAGCCCGACGGCATCCGCCAGTGCTGTGGTGTGGCCTTGTCGTTCGCCCATCCGGTCTTGTAGTAGTGCGTGTTCATCAGCATCCAGAAGTTCTTGTGCGGATGCACCTTGGGCGCGCCCAACTGCTCCACCACGTCGATCTCGCTATAGGTGCCTTGAAGCCAGAACGACGACGTCATGGATAGCTCGGAAGCCTTCATGCGTGCCTCGTAGTAGCCGTATTGGGCGATGGGCTCCTTCGACGTGATGCACGACGAGTTGACCCACACATCCGTTTCAGGGTTGCGCACCTCATCCATGCTCTCCACCCTGGGCGTGGCCTTGAGCAGCGCGTTGCCACCGCCGAGCGATACGTTGGCGACGACAAACTGGCTCGGCTCCCGCCCATCCCAATACGGATGAAACGGGGTCCACTTGTCGAGGTCTAGGCGCTCGCCGTTGAACTCGTCCGAGAGCGCGTCATTGAGCGTCCACTGCATACCGTCGGGCGGTGCAGGCAGGTGCTCTGTGGTGAGTTGCGGCGTCTCGTCAGCGTCAGTGGCGGGGTCGCTGCCGGAGCAGGCCGTGCAGGCGAGCACCAGCAGCAGGAAAAGAGCGAAACGGGGCTTCATCGTGGTCTCAGGAGTTGGGTGGTGGGATTTACCAGTGGTCGGCGCGGACTTGCATGAGGGCGGGATACGCCTCGTCGGTGTCGCCGATGGTGGCTTTGAGGGCGAGGAGGTCGCGCTTTAGCTGTTCGGCAACCTCGGCGTAGTTGGGGTCGCCGTAGCGGTTGACGCTCTCCCACGGGTCGGTGCGCAGGTCGTACAGCTCCCACGACGGCGTGGTGGCCGGTTCGAGTGCGCCTTCGGCGTCGAGAGGCAAGCCGTAGAAGAAGATCAGCTTGTGGTCCTTCGTGCGGATGCCGTAGTGCGCGGGCACATCGTGGTGCGTGAGGTGCATCCAGTAGCGGTAGTAGACCGCCTCGCGCCAGTCGGCGGGCGTGTCGCCGTCGAGGATCGGCGTCAGACTGCGGCCTTGCATGAAGTCCGGCGTCTCGGCACCCGCGAGGTCCAAGAGTGTCGGGGCAAGGTCCACGTTGCTCACCATCGCGTCGGAGACGGTGCCGGGCTGGATGCGGTCGGGATAACACACGATGAGCGGGATGCGCATCGACTCGTCGTACATCCAGCGCTTGTCGATCAGGTCGTGCTCGCCCAGCATCATGCCTTGATCGGACGTGTAGATGATGATGGTGTTATCGAACTCGCCTGTCTCGCGCAGGTGGTCGATGAGCCGCTTGATGTTGTCGTCCACGCCGCGCACAGTGCGGAGGTACTTCTTGAGGTAGCGCTGGTAGGTGACGCGCGTGTACTCGGTGCTGTCGAGCGAGGGATCCACGAACATATGGTGGCCCATGTTGCGCCGTGTGTTGCGCTTGGAGACCGAGGTGCCGCTGCCACGCCCGTGCGTAGACGCCGAGCCGAAGTCGGGCTGGTACCACAGTGTGGTGGGCTCGGGGATGTCGGTGTCCTCGTAGAGCCAATCGTAGCGCTCGGCGTTCTCGAAGTTGTCGTGCGGCGCCTTGAAGTGGTGCATCAGAAAGAACGGGCGGCTCGTGTCGCGGCGCTTCAGCCACTCCAGCGACAGGTCGGTGACGACATCCGACGAGTGCTTGGAATCGTAGCCGCTGAAATACTGCTCGTTGTCCGGCCAGTCGCCGCGCACCGAGCGCCGCAGCGTGGGGTTGAAGTAGTTGCCCTGGACCTCTAGCACGCTGTACTCATCGTAGGCGGCAGGCTCTTCGGTGAGGTGCCACTTCCCAATCATCGCCGTCTGATACCCCGCCTCGCCGATCAGCCGTGGCAGGTGCTGCCGCTCGGGCGGGAGCGGGCCGCGGAGCGTGCGGATGCCGTTCGTGTGGCTGTACTGCCCCGTCATCAGCGTGGCGCGGCTGGGCGTGCAGATGGAGTTTGACACGAACGCGTTGCTGAAGCGCATGCCCTCGGCGGCGAGCTGGTCCAGCGTGGGCGTCGGGTTCAGGCCCGCCAGCCGACCGCCGTATGCCCCGAGCGCGTGCGCCGCGTGGTCATCCGTCATGATGAACAGAATGTTCGGCTTCGTCTCCTGCGCGAAGGCGCTCCCAGCCCAGGTAAGCATCAGCACGAAGAGCCACGCTAAGCTGACACTTGAAAATGCAGCGCGGCGCTTCCTCGTGTCATCCCGAGCGGAGGCCGAAGGCCAGAGTCGAGGGATCTCCCCCTTATGCGTTTTGCACGACGAACGAGTGGGAGATCCCTCGGCTTCGCTCGGGATGACAAACCTGTACGTACTGCCAATTCTTGGTGTCAAAGCGCGCTTCATGACGGTACCATGCTATGGTCGAGGCTCAGGGCATCCTGCCTCATACGGTCTGGACGCGATGCCCGCGTGCGCCATAGTAGGCAATCACGAAGAAGCACGCGAGCGGGATGAGGTAGGCGGCGCGGATGCCGAAGAGGTCGGAGACCTGCCCTTGGATGGCCGTCAGCACGGCGCCGCCGAGGATCGCCATGATAAGGCCCGAGGCGCCAATCTTGGTGTCTTCGCCCAGCCCTTGCAGGCCGAGGCCGTAGATCGTCGGAAACATGAGCGACATGCAGGCCGAGATCGCCACCAGCGCCACCACGCCGACCATGCCACCCGCTGCAGCTACGACCGCCGTCAGCACGGCGGCGGCGAGCGCCAGCATCCACAGCAGCGTGTGCGGGGCGATGACCTTCATCAGCGCGGTGCAGATGAAGCGGCTCACGGCGAAGACCACGATGGCGGCGAGGTAGTAGGTGGAGGCGTCGTCTTCGTTGAGGCTCAGCTCGTCCATCACGTAGCGGATGGTGAACGACCACACGCCGATCTGCGCGCCCACGTAGAAGAACTGCGCGATGACGCCGCCCACGTAGTGCTTCTTCTTCAGCAGCCGGCCTAGCGTCTGGCTCAGGTTGAACGCGCCCGACTCCTTCGCGTGCGGAAACTTCGTAAACGCGATCAGCAGCCAGATGCCCACAATCAGCGCGGCGATGGTCACGTACGGACCCATCACTGCCGCCAGTTCCGCCTGTTGCACGGCCTCTAGCTCCGCCGCCGACATCGCCAGTCGCTCGGCCTCGGTGGCTTGGTTGAGCTGCGAGAGGATGAACAGCTTGCCGATGATGACGCCCGTGATCGACCCAATCGGATTAAACGACTGCGCGAGGTTGAGCCGCTGCGTGGCCGTCTCCTCCGGCCCCAACACGAGGATGTACGGATTCGCGCTCGTCTCCAGCACGGAGAGCCCACCTGCCAGCACGAACAGCGCCATCAGGAAGTGGCTGTACTGCATCGTCTGGCTCGCCGGGTAAAACGCCAGCGCGCCTGCTGCAAACAGCCCGAGGCCAAGCAGCACGCCCGCCTTGTACGAGAACTTGCGAATGAACAGCGCGGCGGGCAGCGCGAGGCAGAAGTACGAGCCGTAGAACGCCACCTGAATCCACGACGTCTGGAAATCCGTCATGCTCATGATGCGCTTGAAGGTCGCCAGCAGCACATCGGTGAGGTTGTTCGCCAAGCCCCATAGCGCGAAGAGGGTCGTGAGCACGATGAACGGCACGAGGAAGGGCTTAGGCACGACGGGCAGCGTGCCCGAGGGACGGTCGGCGGGGGGCGGCAGCGTAGCAGGCATGGGTAACAGGGTTAGTCGCTGAGGCGGACGTGGATGCGCGTGACGGCGCCGGGGTCGGCATCCCAGGCAGCGAGGGCCGCGCCAGCATCTGCGAAGTCGATGGTGCGCGTGACGAGGGCGTCGGTGGGCACGCGGCCAGCGTCCATCATCTGGATGACGTTTTGGAAGCTGGCGGCGGTGGCGTTGCGGGAGCCTCGGATGTTGAGCTCTTTCTTGACGAACAGCGCGGTGTTGTAGGTCACGGGCGCCTTCGCGTAGCCGATATAGACCACGCGCCCCGCATACGCCACGTGCTCCACAGCGCCGACGAACGTCTCGGGCACGCCGACCGCCTCAACCACGACGTCGGGGCCGTAGCCGTCCGTGAGGTCGCGCAAGGCGGTGGCGACATCGGAGGTGCGGGCGTTCAGGCCATGCGCCGCGCCACACTGCTGCGCGATGGCCAGCTTCGCCTCGTCTAGGTCGATGGCGATCACCCGCGCCCCCCGATAGGCCGCGCTCACGATGGCGCCCAGGCCGACGGCTCCGCATCCGAACACGGCGACCGTGTCCCCACGGTCCACTTCTCCTCGCACAACCGCGTGATCCCCTACGCTGAGTGGTTCTACGAGGGCGAGTTCAGATAGCGAGAGCCGCGGCGCGGGCAGCACCTTATCCCAGGGTATCGCCATCAGCGGTTGCATCGCACCATCGCGCTGCACCCCCAGGGTTTGGTTGTTGGCACACGAGTTGGGACGCCCGCGACGGCACGCACCGCACGCCCCGGATGCGGTGTACGGCATCACGGTCACCGCGTCGCCCACGGTTGGCCCATCGGGCACATCGGCACCCAGCGCCTCGACGCGGGCGGCGATCTCATGGCCTGGAATGCGCGGGTAGCTCACCAGCGGGTTGCGTCCCCGGAAGGTGCTGAGGTCAGTGCCGCAGAAGCCCACCGTGCTGATGCGGAGCAGCACGTCGCCAGCTGTGGGCTGTGGCGTACGCGCGGGCCCCATCTCCGTCTTTCCGGGCGCGGTGATGTAGAACGCGCTCATGCCGCCTCCGTGATAGTGAGCCCGTACACCTGCGCCGCCGTGCCGCCCATGATCTGCGCCTGCTCGGCAGCTGAGAGGTCGGCGATCCACCCATGCACGGTTTCTGCCCAACGCGTGTAGCTGCTGGCCACGAGGCACACGGGCCAGTCGGAGCCGAACATCAGCCGCGATGGGCCGAAGGCGTCAAGCACCGTGTCCCAATACGGGCGCAGCACCTCCGGCGTCCAGGTCGCCCACTCAGCCTCCGTCACCATGCCCGAGACCTTGCAGCTCACGTGCGGACGCTCGGCGAGGGCGCGGATGTGCGTGCGCCACGGCTCCGACCCGCCCTCGGCGATGCGTGGCTTCGCGACGTGATCCAGCACAAACGGCTGGTCGGGATGACAATCCACGAAGGCGATGGTTTGCGGCAGGTGGCGCTCGAAGATCAGGATGTCGTAGGCCAAACCGTGATCACGCAGCGCACGGATGCCGCGGTTGAAAGCATCGCGCAGCATGTAATCGTCGTCGGGCTCGTCGTGCAGCACATGGCGCACGCCCACCAGCTTCGGGTTTGAGACCAGCTTCGCCAGCACCTCGCTCACGCTCGGCTCCACCAGCGGCACCCAGCCGACCACGCCGCGCAGCCAGTCGTGCGCGGTCGCCAACGCCAGCAGCCACGCCGTCTCCTCCAGCGACTGCCGCGCTTGCACGCTGACCGCGCTGTCGATGCCTGCCTCGTCCAATGCGGCACGTAAGTCGTCTGACCCGAAGTCGCGGCGGATGACCTGCATCGACTCGTCGATCCAGCCGAACTCCTCAGGCGTGTAGCGCCAGACATGATGGTGCGCGTCGATCGTCATGCCGACTCCAAGATCATGTTGGCGTACGGCGTCGTGTCGCCCGTGCGGATGAGGCCGATGGCGCTCGGGACCTGCTGCTTCAGCGCGTCGTGCGGCAGGTAGGCGACGGGGATGCTGCCGATGGCGTGTGTGAACGCCGCCTGCTTCCCGGCGCTGTTGTGCTGCCTGAACTCCTCGGCCATGCGGATCTGCCCAAAGTGGCAGCGCTGCTGGAGCGCGTGGAGCACATCGAGGACCGTGGGGATGTCGTCGACGAGCGCAATGTCCACCGTCTCGATCATCGGCCAGAACGGAAAGCCACGGTCGGCGATGACCAGCGTGTTGGTGTGGCGCACGCGGCTGATCAGGTCGTTGATAGCAGGATTGAGGATGCCGTCGCGAATCATGCGGCCTCCCGGGAAAGCGCGGCCAGCACGGCGGCGTCTTGGTTCTGCGGCAGCCCGGACGGCCACGTGATGTCGGCCACGGGCGCGAGCAGCTTTCGGACAGCGGCGATGGCGTCTTGGTCGAGGGGCGCTGCCATTGCGGCAACGTTGCGCGTTACGCTCCGCGTAGAGCTCATACCGACGAGCGTCGTCGCCACGGCGTCGTGCGCCAAGGCGAACTGCATGGCCAGCGTCGCCAAGTCCAGACCGCGCTCGGCGCACCAAGCCGCAGCGGCTTCCGAGGCGACCTTGACGACGTCGGGGGCCGGGTGCCAGTCGGGCGCCCCACGCTGCGTCAGCATGCCCATGTGGAGCGGCGAGGCGCTGATCAGGCCCACACCGCTGGCCTGCGCGAACGGCGTCAACACCGCGTCCATCGTGGTGTCGAGCAGGTTGTAGTGGCAGTAGCTGAGGAGGGTATCTACGGGCGCCTGATCGGCGAGGGCGCGCAAGATCTGGAGGGGGTAACCCGTCACACCGATGAAGCGCACCTTGCCCGCTTGGCGCAGCCGCTCCAGCGCGGGCAGCGTCTCGTTGAGGATCACGTCGGCATCGCCAAACTCCACGTCGTGTACTTGGATGACATCGATCACGTCGGTGCGGAGGCGGCGGAGGCTGGCCTCCACGGACTGCACCATGCGCTCGGCCGAGAAGTCAAAGCCGTCGGGCAGGGCTTTGCCGTAGCGAGCCACCTTAGTCGCCAGAAACACCCTGTCGCGCTTGCCTCGGAGGAAGGTGCCTAGGCGCTCCTCGGCCAGCGTACGTCCGTAGTAAGGCGCCACGTCGAAGTAGTTGATGCCCGCGTCCAGCGCTGCGTCGACGGCGCGGCGCCCCTCGGCGGGGTCGATCTCGCGAAACTCGTTGCCTAGCGGCGAGGCGCCGAAGCCGAGAATCGACACCTCCAGTCCGGTCTGTCCAAGCGTGCGGTACTGCATGGTCGTGCTCCGGCTTAGTTGAGCGCCACGGCGATGGCGTACGCGTAGGCGTTCGGGCGCTCGTCCGGCAGCGTCACCACCAGCCCGTCGGCGGTCTGCTCATATGCCAGCGCGCCGTCATGCCCCAGCAGCGTCACACCACTGATGGCACGGTCCAGCGCGCCACCTTCGCCCAGTGACTTCACGACCGCCGTGCCCGACTCCGGCCAGGCCATGAGGATCGCGTAGAGCGTATTGTCTTTGGTGGTGAAGCGGATGTCTTCGGCGGTGAGCTGCTTGTTGCGGCCCTCCGAGTGGTGGCCTTCGGCGTCCTTGGTGGGCCCTTCGCCGAACGCGGTCCAGGGGCGCGTGCCGTAGATGGCCTCGCCGTTCTGCCCGAGCCAGCCACCCAGCTCGCGCAACACCTCAGCCTGATCTTCGGGAATGGTCCCATCTGCCTTTGGCCCCACGTTCAGCAGCAGGTTGCCGTTTTTGGCCACGATGTCCACGAGGTCATCCACGATGGTGTTGGGCGACTTCGAGATCCAGTTGGTCACGTAGCCCCACGAGTTGGCGCCCACCGAGGTGTCGGTCTGCCACGCGTATGGGTGGATGCCCGGGAGCTTACCGCGCTCAATGTCGAGCACGTGAGTGCCCTGTGGGTACGACTCGAAGCCCATGTTCTTGGTCTGCAACACCACCTCGCGGTCCCAATCCAGGCCCTTGTTATAGTAGTACGCCGCCAGCTTGGCGTGGTACGGCACAAAGTCTTCCTGGTCGATGAAGAAGTCGAACCACATCGCGTCGGGCTGATACGTGTCGATGATCTCCGTCGTGCGAGCCCACCAGTACTCCAGGTATTCCTCGCTGACGGGATCTACGTACTGCTCATGCGCGGGTGCGTAGAGGTCGGCGTACTCAGGATCGGCCGTGTCCCAGCCCTCTTCGCGGGTGAAGTAGTCCCAGTTGAAGGCGAGGTGACTCGATGCGCCGAAGTAGAGGCCGCGCTCACGGGTCGCCTCCGCAATCTCGGCCAGCACATCGCGCTTCGGGCCCATCTCCACAGCGTCCCAGCGGGTGTGCGAGGAGTTGTACATCGCGAAGCTGTCGTGGTGCTCCGCCACGGGGATGACGTAGCGCGCCCCGGCTTCTTCGAACAGGTCGAGCCACGCGTCAGCATCGAAGTTCTCGGCTTTGAACATCGGGATGAAGTCCTTGTAGCCAAACTCCGACGGATCGCCGTAGGTGTCCACGTGGTGCTGGTGGATGTAGGTGTTGGCGCTGGTGGCGCGGCCGCTGGCATGGCGTACCGAGTCGCGCTCGTACATGCGGCGCGGGTACCACTCGCTGCCAAAGGCGGGCACGCTGTAGACGCCCCAGTGGATGAAGATGCCGAGCTTGGCATCGGCGAACCAGTCGGGAATCTCGTAGGCTGAGATCGACTCCCAGTCGGCGGTGTACCTGCCTACTGGCTCGGCCACTTGCTCGTTGGAGGTACAGGCCAGAGGCACGCATAAAAACACGCACAGGGCAGCTAAACGGGTACAGGTGGACATAACGGTGGAGGCCGATGAGACGAGGGTCATGGGGTTTCATCGTTCAACCGAGACGACTCCGTGCGCGCATGCGCCAAGCTAGCGCGACAGCAAGCCGCCCCGGTTGGACAATGAAAACGGTAAGGTGATGTGTGCCAGCTGACGCCGATACACCGCACGTGCAGTGAAACCGAGATGCTCCTTGCCAAGGCAGCATAGCACGCACACTAGGACGCTGATGGGGTGCTGCTGTGGGCGGTACACCCGCATGCCGCCGCCTCATCATGTTGCCCCAAACAGCCTGGCCGGACCTGAATACGCATTGCTGTACGGGCTCGTAGCGTTCCTCTTTCGAAGGTATATGACCACCTTGACACCCGCAAGTGTTGCCGACAACATTTTTTGAGCTGGCGTAACGGTCGGCTTTTGCACGCGGGTTTTCGTATTCTATCGCCTTGTTCTGTCCTCTTCAGCGCTTATGCCGTCCTCGCGCTCGGGTGACCACCGCGTCACGATTTACGATGTTGCCACCAAGGCGGGCGTCAGCCATGCCACCGTTACGCGGTTCTTCCGGCAGCCCGAGAAGCTGAGCGCGCGCACGTACCGACGCGTGGAGGCCGTGGTCAACGAGTTGCACTACGTGCCCAACGCCGCCGCCCGTAGCCTAAGCAGCGGCCGCACCAACTTGGTTGCACTCGTCGTCACCGACATCACGAGCGCGTTCTACACCACCATCATGCACGGCGTGGAAGCCACCGCTCAATCGCACGGCTACACGCTCATCCTGGTCAACACCGATGAGTCCGTGGAGAAAGAGCGGGCGCTGCTGGATGCGCTCATCGCCCACCGCATCGACGGCGTCATTCTCACGCCAGCGCAAGGCGAAGGGCATGACCTCTCGCAACTAGAGCGCCATGGCATTGCCGTCGTCCTCATCGATCGCGAGCTACCGAATGGCCGCTACGACCTGGTGCATGGCGACTCGTACGAGGCCGGGCGCACCCTTACGCATCACCTTCTCGACCAGGGCCTCCGCGACATCGCGTTCGTGGGCGGTCCCGAAGGGGTCTCTTCGCTGGAGCAGCGTCTGAAGGGGTACACCGATGCCATGACGGCCGCCGGGCACCCTCTCCGTGTCCATCTCGGCACCTACTCACGGCAGAGTGGCGAGGCGATCTTCGACGCACTGGCTACCGACGACACGTTGCCCGAAGCCATCGTTGCAGCAAGCAATAAGGTAGCACTCGGCGTGCTCGTGGCTGCACGGCGGCACGGCATCCGCATCCCCGACGATGTGGCCGTGGCCTGCGTGGATGACCTAGAAACGGCCTCGCTCATCGATCCCTTCCTCACCGTGGCGGCCCAACCCGCCTACGACATCGGCCAGTTGGCGATGGAGATGCTGATTGAGCGGATCGAAGGCAAAACGTACCCCGCGCGCAAGGTCATGCTGCCCGTGGAACTCATCGTGCGGCGTTCCTCCGTGCGGACGGCAACGAGCGAAGCCTGATCGCCAAGCCCCCCGCCAGCGCGTGTTGCGCATGGGCAGGCAACGCCACACAGCGCACCGCCGCAGCATAGGTCTATTGTCTGCTCCTTCGGGTTAACGCACCCTCGTGATCGCGGTGCGATGGGGCTTGAGGAGGGCCTCATCGAACGTGACGCCAATGCCGGGCACGTCGGGCGCGACGGCGCGCTCTTGACGCAACACAAGCGATTGCGTGGTGTACTGGTCGATGGGGAAGCTGTGGATTTCCAGCCACCCGCCGTGCGGCTGCGCCGAGACGAGGCTGACGTGCAGCTCTTGCGTGCCGTGCGAGCACACGGGCAGGCCGTAGCGCTTCGCCTCCTCGGCCACGCGGAGCCAACCCGTGATGCCGCCACAGTTGGACGCGTCGGGCTGGATGTACGACAGCTTGGCCTGCTCGAACGCGTAGCCGAACTCGTGCAGCGTGTGCAGATTCTCGCCCATCGCCAGCGGCACCCCCGTCGCGTCGGCGATGCGGGCGAAGCCGAGGTAGTCGTCGGGCAGCGTGGGCTCCTCGAACCACAGGATGTCGTGCTCGGCGAAGGCGCGGGCAGCCGTGATGGCTTGCTCTACGTCCATCGAGTAGTTGCCATCCACCATGAAGGGGCGGTCGCCGATGAGGCCGCGCACGGCGCGTACACGGTCGAGATCTTCCGCCAGCGGCCTTCCCACCTTGATCTTGACGGCGCCCACGCCCACGTCGAGTTGCGCTTGCAGGTTGGCGAGGAGCTTCTCGGTGCCGAAGTGCAGGTCGATGCCGCCGTAGTAGGCCTTGCACGTAGCATCGGCACCGCCCGCCATATGCCACAGCGGCTGCTCGACCCGCTTGCAGCGGAGGTCCCACAGCGCGATGTCGAGCGCCGAGCGGGCGAACGACGCGATGCCGCCGCGCCCCACGTAGTGGATGTGCCAGATCATCCAGTCCCACAGCCCCTCTACGTTGGTGGCGTCGCGGCCGAGGAGTGCCGGGGCAAAGTCGTCCACCAGCATCGCATAGATCGCGCTGCCGCCCTTGCCGCCGGTGTACGTGTAGCCCGTGCCCGTCCGCCCGTCCGCCTGCTCGATGGTAGCGGTGACGAGTTGAAAGTGCGTGTGCGTGCCGTGCTTGGCATCGACCAGCGGCTCGGCCAACGGCACGGCGAACAGCTCCACCGTGATGGCACGGATGGCGGTCGCCGCGTGGGCAGCGGCGGGCACGATGGCGTCAGCCGAAGTTGACATAGAACGTCTTCTTCTCCAGGTAATTCTCCAGCCCGTACTTGCCGTCTTCGCCGCCCGTGCCGCTCATCTTGAGGCCGTTGTGGAAGCCTTGGCGCTGCTCGCCCATCGGGCGGTTGACGTAGATCTCGCCGAAGTCGAGTTCGAGCACGGCGCGTTGGATGCGGCGCATGTCGTGCGTGAAGAGGAACGCGGCGAGGCCGTATTCGCTGTCGTTGGCCAGCGTGAGGGCTTCGTCGAAGCTGTGGATGCGCATGATGGGGCTGACCACGCCGAAGATCTCGTCGCGCATGACGCGCATGGCGTGGGTGGCGCCCGTCAGGATGGTGGGCTCGTACCAGTGGCCCGTGGCAAACGGCGAGCCCGTAGGCCGCTTGCCGCCGAGCGCGACCTCGCAGCCCTGCGCCACCGCCTCGGCGACCATCGCCTCCATCTGCTCCAACTCGTAGGCGTTCACCTTGGGGCCGATGTCCGTGTCGGGATCGAGCGGGTCGCCCAGCTTTAGCGCGGCGCTGCGGGCCACGTAGCGCTCGACAAACGCGTCGTAGACGGCGTCGTGGATGTAGAACCGCTCGGCGCAGGTGCAGACCTGCCCGTTGTTGAGGTAGCGCGAGGTCATGGCGGCGTCCACGGCCTTGTCGAGGTCGGCGTCTTCGAGGACGATGAACGGCGCCTTGCCGCCCAGCTCCAGCCGCACCGCCGTCAGCCGATCCGCCGCGGAGCGGAAGATGTCTTGGCCCGTCTGCGTGCTGCCCGTCATCGACACCAGCTTGGTGATGGGGTTGGTGACCAGTTCCTGCCCGACCGTACTGCCTCCGCCTGTGATCACGTTGAGCACGCCCGGCGGCAGCCCCGCCTCGCTGGCAAGGCGCCCGAGTTCGAGCACCGCCACGGGCGTCACCGACGGCGGCTTGACGACCATCACGTTCCCCGCCGTCAGCGCAGGGCCCACCTTCAGGCACGCCAGCGCCAGCGGGAAATTCCACGCGGCAATCCCGACCGTGACGCCGTACGGCACCTTGTGAATCCAGATGTGCTCGTTCGGCAGATCCGACGGCAGCAGGTCGCCTTCGATGCGACGGGCGTAGTGGGCCGGGAAGTCGATGAAGTCCGCCGACACGTCGACCTCGCCGAGTGCCAGCGCATACGTCTTGCCCATCTCGCGGGCGAGGATGCGCGCCAGGTGCTCGCGGTTGGCGCGGAGCGCGTCGGCTAAGCGGTTGAGGTGGGTGCCGCGCTCTACGGCGGGCAGCGTCGCCCACGCAGCCTGCGCCGCTTGCGCACTCGCCAGCGCCCGTTGTGCATCGGCCACGCCGCCCTTCGGCACGCTGTAAATCACCGACTCATCGGATGGGTTCTCGACTGCGATGCGCTCGCCCGACGCCGCGTCGGTAGGCGCGTTGTCGATCCACATGGAAAACTGTTCAGGCATGGGCTTGGGGTCTGTGTCGGATAGAGTCAGCGGCCCATCCAGCCGCCATCGATGAGGAGGATGGCGCCATGCATGTACTGCGCGGCGTCGGAGGCGAGGAAGACGACGGGGCCTTTGAAATCGTCAGGGGTGCCCCAGCGGCCAGCGGGGATGCGGCCGAGGATGGCAGGCGCCCGGTCGGGGTCTTCGCGGAGCGGCGCCGTGTTGTCGGTGGCGATATACCCTGGAGCGATGGCATTCACGTTGACGCCGCGCCCGGCCCACTCGTTGGCGAGCGCCATGGTGAGCTGCCCGATGGCGCCCTTGCTGGCGGCATAGCCCGGCACTGTGATGCCACCCTGGAACGTGAGCAGTGAGGCAGTGAAGATGATCTTGCCGGCCCCGCGTTCGAGCATCGCCTTGCCAAACGCACGCGCCAGCACAAACTGGGCATTCAGGTTGACCTCGATGACCCGGTCCCAATACTCGTCGGGATGCTCGGCGGCGGGCGTGCGCAGAATCGTCCCCGCGTTGTTGACCAAGATGTCGATCTGGTGCCCATCCGCCTGGACCTGCTCGGCGAAGGCGTGGACCGCTGTACGATCGGCAAAATCGCACTGGTATGCTGTGAAGCGACGCCCGAGCTCGGTCACAGCTTGCTCGATGGCACTGCCCTCCGCCTCCAACGATGCCGAGACGCCCACGATGTCGGCCCCCGCTTCAGCTAGCCCCTCAGCCATCCCAAACCCGATGCCTCGGCGGCACCCGGTCACGAGGGCGGTCTTTCCCGTAAGGTCGAAGGTATTCAGTATGCTCATGTCTTGGGTCTTGGGTCTTGGGTCTTGGGTCTTGGGTCTTGGGTCTTGGGTCTTGGGTCTTGGGTCTTGGGTCTTGGGTCTTGGGTCTTGGGTCTTGGGTCTTGG
>JBCDJT010000073.1:0-25187 GCA_038747545.1 Bacteroidota bacterium | reverse complement strand
GGCGAACAAGCTGCTGCGTGTGTTGTGCAGTATGCTGTTGCACGAGCGGGCGTACGATGCGTCGTATCGTTCGGTGCAGCCGCGCTTACTGCAGGCCGCAGAGGCTTGACAATGTCATAGCCTTCGGGATGACAACCTTAGATCGCACTACTATCTCTCAGAGCTGCGTTTACCCATCCGCCTGCGTCACTGGGGCGCGGAAGGTGCGCTCGCCGAACGCGTATTCTTTGGGCGGCGCCGTATTCAGCAAGTGCTGCACGAAGTAGTCCCAGCGCTTGCGCATCCAGTAGGTGCGCGCCCGGCCGAAGCCATGGTTGCCTTGTGGGAAGACGACCAGGTCGAAGTCCTTGTTGGCCTCCACCAGCGCGTCCACCATCAGCATCGTGTTCGAGGGCGGCACGTTGTCGTCCAGCAGCCCGTGCGCCAGCAGCAGCTTGCCCTTCAGGTTGCCCGCCAGCAGTTGGTTGGCTTGGTTGTCATAGTTGGTGGTGCCGTCGGGGTTGGTGACGAGCAGGCCTTGCCACTTCTCGCCCCAGTCGTCCTCGTAGTTGCGGTTGTCGTGGTTGCCTGCGCCCGAGACGGCGACCTTGTAGAAGTCGGGGTATTGCAGGATGCCTCGTGTCGAGGCGAAGCCGCCGCCCGAGTGGCCCCAGATGCCCACACGGTCCAGATCCATCCACGCGTGGCGCTCGCCGAGTTGCTGGATGGTCGTCACCTGATCGGGCAGGCCGTTGTCGCCCATGTTGCCGTAGTAGGCGTCGTGGAAGGACTTCGAGCGGCCCGGCGTCCCCATCGCATCCACCTCGACCACGATAAAGCCCAGCTCGGCCACGGCTTGTTTGTCACTGCGGGCAGCGCGAAACGCACGCGAGCCCACGCTGCCGGACTGCGGTCCGGGGTACAGGTAGTTGAGCACCGGATAGCTGCGGCTCGCGTCGAAGTTCGATGGCTTGTACATCAGCCCGTACAGATCCGTCTCGCCATCGCGGGCCTTGGTCGAGAACGGCACAGGCGGATGCCAGCCACTGGCGAGGAGGGCCGAGATGTCAGCCTCTTCCAGCCTCACCACCTGCTTGCCGGACGCATCGCGCACGACCGTAACGGGCGCTGTGGTGGGCGTCGAGTAGCTGTCGACGAAGTATTGCCCCGAGGGCGACATCGTGACCGTGTGATGGGCCGAATCGGGCGTCAGGTGCTCCAGCCCATCGCCGTCAAAGCCGACGCGGTAGAAGTGGTGGAAGTAAGGGTCGCCCGGTTCGCGGCCGCCTGCCGTGAAGTAGAGCTGCCGATTGTCGTGGTCTACGCGGCGCAGCTGCAGCACGGCCCAGTCGCCCGAAGTGATTTGGTTCTTGATGTTGCCCGTGGCGAGGTCGTACAGGTAAAGGTGGCCCCAGTTGTCGCGCTCCGAAAACCACAGCACCTCGCCGCTGCCGAAGAAGACGCGCCAGTTCGTCGCGCGCACGCCGGACTCGTAGTACGTGTCCACGATCTCCTCCATCACGTCGCGCACAGCGCCCGTCTCGGCATCGGCGATGCGAAGGCGGGCTTCTTTGTGGTCGCGCGAGCTGGAGACGAACGCCAGCTGGGTAGCGTCATCGCTCCACTGCACATCCAGAAACGTCCCGTCGCGCCCGGCGATGTGGTCTGTGGTGGTGCTGCGCTGCGGATCGGGCGGCAGGTCCAGTCGAATCATCTTCGGCTCATCCACCTCGATGATGACGCGGTGGATGCGGAAGACGACGCTGTCGGAGGGCAGCGGGTAGCGCCACGCGTCCAGCTCCGGGTGCCCCACGTTGGTCGTGGTGAGGTACATCATGCCGATACCGCGTGCGTCCTGCTGGAACGTGGCGATCTTCTTCGAGTCGGGCGACCACAGCAGCACGGGGCGGTCGTTGCGCGTCCAGCCGGCGTTGTTCGTGGCATAGCCGAAGTCTTCGACGCCGTCGGTGGTGAGCTGCGTTTCTTCGTCCGTGGCCACGTCGCGCATCCACAGATTGTAGTCGCGGATAAACGCCGCTTTCGTCTCGTCGGGAGAGAGGATGCTCAGCCGATCCGGTATTGACGCCGCTCCGGCCTCCGAGCACGTGTACGCTGAGAGGTCGCATCGCACGGTATTTGCGCCCACCTGCGTCGTCAGCGATTGCCCATTCGAAGTGAACGTCAGGCTGCGCAGGTTCAAGGCATCGGCCTCAAACGTGCGATCCGTGGCCGCGCCGAGCGCATCGGCCAGCCGGGCGTGGTCAAACGCCATCCGCCGCGTCGCCGTGGTGGGATCGACGAAGACGTAGCGCGGGCCGTCGGCGGTCGTGTTGCGATACCAGAAGCGGTCGCCATCGATCCAGTTGGGCCGCACCGTGGCGCCGTACACCAGCGTGTTGACGTGCTGCGCCAGATAGCTCTCAGCGCGAGCGTAATCCACCTCGGTCACCGATTGGGCGTGCGCGAGCGGGGTGATGAGGAGAAGCAGTGTGAGAACGCCGATACTACGTGGCATGGGGAGGTGCGCCTGTGATGAAACGGGGCTCCAATATCGCCGTCCGCTTCGTCACGCACAACTGCAGGTGCAGGTAGTCCTCCGTTGATTCAGCGTTGTGGTTGATCGGCCTACGGGTGGACTGATCCAGACTGGCCCGTATTAAAATATATAATTGCACTTTTTGTAACATCGCCTTATTATTGTCTAACGTTGTCACTGCGACTCCCTGTAACGATGCCCATCCGCATCGCCGCGTGTCACTGATCAGCATGGCCTCCACCCGTTCGTACACCATGGCTCCCAAAAGTTTAGCGCCAAACGAGCGGGGGTTTATGGCTTGCATGTTCGTGCTGGCTCCCATCCCCCTATTCATGATCCGATGGCAGCTTCCGTACGTTGCCGACTCTGTCCCGCTCACGCGCTCCCTTATCCTCACTGCCGCCACACTGAATGCGCTCGGTGTCTTAGCTCTAGGAGTAGCCTACTTCGGTAAGAAGGCAGAGTGGTTCGGCATGTCCACCGTGTATGCGCTGTGCGGCCTCACCTTCGCGTTGTTCATGGGAGGGATGATTATGCTGGTTTACCCCATAGAAGGCTACTCGGAAGTCGGCTATGCGCTGCCCATCCTTCCCTTCGCTACAGGCATGCTTGGGGTTGGCTGCCTCTTCGCTATCATGTTCGGCTACGCCATACGACGGCTGGAGAAAGCGAGGCCTCTTATCCTACCACATTAGTCGATCTCGGCCAGCCGCATGAGCAACAGAAACCTCTTCCTCCTTGCACTAGGCACCTGGATACTCCCTCTACTTGTGGTACTAATGGTTAAGCACGTTACCCCGCCTCGTCTCCCCATGCCGCCGCCGCTGCTGGCAACAGGGTTGCTGCTGCTGACCGTGCCTGCGCTGGTCATCTACTTCGGAGGGCGTATGCTCGGCGCACAGGTCATCTCGTTGGTGTGGCTGGTGTTTACGTCAGCGACTAGTGGCTTTCTGATCATCATGTTTGCGACAGACGGCTTTGCACTGTCGTTCAAGCCTGGGTCGATCTTGTGGATCGCCCTCTTCTCGCTCTTCTTTGGCATAATCACTCAAGTATGTGTGAGCGTGGTTCTTCGCAGATCGGGATTGCTGGTGAAGCCGACGGAAGAGTGATCCCCAGTGATCCCTACCTGCCGATTCCCTAGTTATCTAGCGGCACTGTGGCGTTGATCGCGTCGGCCCATCTCAGGCTGTAGCTGGAAGTGCTCCAGGAAGTTCGTGTCGAAGTCGCCGACGAGGAAGCGCGGGTGCAAGAGCTGCTGTTAGGAGAATGGGGACGTCGTGTGGATGCCTGCTACCATGCACTCGTCCAAGCTACACCTCTGCTTGTAACTCCCCCATGCGTTCCACAACCAGTGACCCTTGGTTTGTGAGCAAAATCAGGTAATTGCGGGATTCGCGTCAGCTCCCAGCCATGTACAATTTGCGCTGTCTCGGCCAATTGACAAAAGCCTGATGAAGCACCATCGTCCAGCCCACCTTTTCGCAGCACTCCTCCTGCTCCTCTTGGGTGTGCACGCAAGCCATGCGCAGACAAGCAGCAAACAGACTGCCATCCAGCATCTAACGCCTCCGCCCACGTATGAAGCGCTGCGCGAGGTTACGTTGGACCTGCGTGCCAACAGCTTCAAAGGGTCACTGCCATTTGACGAACCTTTCTTCATCACGGGGAAAGTACCCAAGGGGGTCTCTCGCGTGTACATGCGCTACGAGGCTGACGTACCCAAGCTGGGTCGGCGACCGATTGAGACCTGGTGGGATGAGCGCTTCAAGAGCGAGACGGAGTTCGCCGTGCCTGTTCTGCCGTTGGAGCCAAACCAGAGGTATACCTTCTCTTTTACATTCTGCACCAACGTTGTGAAGAGTAAACCACCTGCGAAAAAGGGTTCCACGGATGCCAAGCAAGACAGTGTTGCCAAAATTGATTCGGCCTTTCACAGCCTAATTGGGGCAGGGCTTCCCGATTCCCTCACTGCTGTTCAAGACAGCTTGCAGGCACTCACCAATCGGGGCGAAGGGTGTGAACAGTCCGCTGGCCGCGGGGTGCGAGACGCCCGGGTTGTCATTCCACAGCCGTTCGGCATTCGGACGACAGAGACAAACACAGACACCTTCGTAAACCCCGATTTCGGCCCGTCAGCACTGCTTGTATCGGGGTATACCAAAGCAGCATGGACCGATCACTTCGTCAGTGACGTGGGGACTCTCTATGCACCAAAAGCTGGCTACTACTTCGGCCTGTACACTGGTCTCCACCTGCACCTCGTCCCGGTCAAACGCGATGCAGAACTGCATGGCTTCGACCCGTTGAAGCGCTTCAGTGTATTCACGGGACTGGTTGTCACCAATCTTGGAGGGCCCTCCGATAACCCCGTTATCAACCGAACGGCTATTGGTAACCCCGTTGTAGGCGCCGGATTCAGGGCGCCCTTTTTCTGGCGCACTAAACGTGATCTCGACACGTCCACGCCACACTACTTGTGGTACCAGCAGATCTTCATGTACTCCCGGATAAATGCGGGCTGGCTGTTTTATGCCCAAGACGACCCAAATCCTCTGGTGACCAAGAACCGCAATAGGGCTGACTTTTTTGTGAGCCTGACTGTTGATTTCAAGCCACAAACTATCCTCGGGCCTCTAGCAGGTCTCTTCGCCAAGTAAACCTGATACCATCATGTTTAGCCAAACGATAGGGTTTGTCGCCTTGACTGCGCTCCTCGCTGGTTGCTCCGTGGGCTCACTCGGAAGCTCAGAGGATATACCGCTTGAGGACATTATTGACATTCACGTTGAAGGTCCCAACGTAATCACAGTTAACGGAACAGCGTCGGCTATCGTGGTCGCCACACTCCCCCTGGATGCAGACCAGCGCCTTGTGACCTTCGAGAGCTCCAGGGGCAGTTTCAGCCTGGGATCTAGTTCCGGCAAAAGCGTTTCACAACGGGCCTATCTGGTAAACGGTGCCCTAGTTGCTCGTGTTACCCTTAGCGCCGACACCACTGTAACGGCTGTCGTCACAGCCTCAGTGGGGGAGTTTAGAAGCGACACCTTGAGCATCCAGTTTATCGCTCCGTAGCGCTTTGTTCACGGCATGGGCTGGCAGCCGTGCTGTACCCCTAAGGCAGCAACAACTCAGCCTAGTTCGGGCTGCATCTGGAAGTGCTCCAGGAAGTGCGTGTCGAAGTCGCCGTCGAGGAAGCGCGGGTGCTGCAGGAGCTGTTGGTGGAACGGGATCGTCGTGTGGATGCCTTCCACCACAAACTCGTCCAGGGCGCGGCGCATGCGGTAGATGGCGTCCATGCGGTCGCGGCCGCGCACGATCAGCTTGCCAATCATCGAGTCGTAGTACTGCGGGATGACGTAGCCCGTGTAGGCGTGCGTATCCACGCGCACGTTGCGGCCGCCAGGGGTGTTAAACGTCTTGAGCGTCCCCGGCGAGGGGCTGAAGCCGCGGAACGGGTTCTCGGCGTTGATGCGGCACTCAATAGAATGGCCGTCCAGGCTGACCACAGGCAGCGGCTCGTCGGCGCCCGCGGCGATGAGAAGCTGGTAGGCGATCAGGTCGAGACCTGTGACTTCTTCTGTCACCGGATGCTCCACCTGGATGCGCGTGTTCATCTCCATGAAGTAGAAGTTGCGGTCGGCATCGACGAGGAACTCCATCGTCCCGGCACCGGCGTACTTTACGGCCTCGCTGCCCTTGATGGCGGCTTCGCCCATCCGTTCGCGCAGGGCAGCGTCTACGATAGGCGAAGGGGCTTCTTCGATGAGCTTCTGGTGGCGCCGCTGGATGGAGCACTCGCGCTCGCCCAAGTGGACCACGTCGCCCTTGCCGTCGCCCAGCACCTGGATCTCGATGTGGCGCGGCTTCTGGATCAGCTTCTCCATGTACAAATCGCCATTGCCAAACGCGGCTTCAGCTTCGGCCTTGGCAGCGTTGTACTGCCGGACGAAGTCGCCCTCATCCTGCACGGCGCGCATGCCGCGCCCGCCGCCGCCCGCGCTGGCTTTGATCATAACCGGGAAGCCGATCTCCCTGGCCAGTGCCAAGCCATCCTTTGCGCTAGGCAGCACACCTTCGGAGCCGGGTACCACGGGTACATTAGCAGCGCGCATGGTGTCCTTCGCCATGCTCTTGTCGCCCATCGTCTGGATGGTGTGCGGCGAGGGGCCAATGAAGGTGATGTCGTGGTCCTCGCAGATGGCGCAGAAGTCGGCGTTCTCCGAGAGGAAGCCGTAGCCGGGGTGGATGGCGTCGGCGCCCGTCACTTCGGCGGCGGCGATGATGCGGTCCGGCCGCAGGTAGCTCTCGCCCGAGCTGGGCGGGCCGATGCACACGGCCTCATCGGCAAAGCGGACGTGCAGCGAGTCGCGGTCGGCGGTGGAATAGACGGCGACGGTTTGGATGCCGAGCTCGTTGCAGGAGCGGATGATGCGTAGGGCGATCTCGCCGCGGTTGGCGATGAGGACTTTTTTCATGGGGCGCAGACGGGAGGGCCGGGGCGCGCAAGCGCACGCAGCCAGGTAAAGGAAGGGAGAGCCGCGATCCTACTCCTCGACGAGGAACAACACCTGATCGAACTCAACCGGCTGGGCATTCTCGACCTTGATCTCGCGGATGGTACCTGCTACCTCGCACTCGATCTCGTTCATTAGCTTCATGGCCTCGATGATGCACAGCACATCGCCCTTCTTTACCGTCTGGCCTACCTGCACGAATGGGTCGGCGTCGGGCGATGGTGCGGCGTAGAACGTACCTACGATGGGCGCGCGCACCTCGGTCAGGTTTTGGGCGGGCGCAGCAGGTGCCGCTTCGGCGGCCGGAGCAGGTGCAGCGGCAGGCGCCGGAGCAACGGGTGCCGAGGGCAGCGGCGCGACGGGCATCTGCGGCGGCAGGTTGTACATCGGCGCCGGGTATGGCATCGGGAAGGGCTGCGGTGCTTGCGGCGCCTGCACTTCCACCGTGGGCGTGCTCTTGCGCACGACGAGGCGGAAGTCGTTCTCCTCGATCTCGACCTCAGCTACGCCGCTGTCGGCTACGATCTGGAGGAGTTCGCGGATGGTTTTGAGATCCATGACACCAGGGGGCTTGGCTTGAAGGAGGCTGCGACTTAGGAGGCCGTGGAGACGCGGGTGACATAGTCGCCCGTGGTGGTGTTGACGCGGATCACGTCGCCCTCGTTGAGGAACAGCGGCACGTTGACGATGGCGCCCGTCTCCAGCGTGGCGGGCTTGGTAGCCCCCGTGGCGGTGTCGCCCTTGAGACCAGGGTCGGTCTGGGCGATCTCCAGTTCCACCGTCTGCGGGATCTCGGTCGCCAGCGGCTGCTCGGTCTCCGCGTGGAAGAGCACCGTGATGGTGTTGCCCTCCTTGATGAACTCGCGCCCGCTCACGCTCTCGGCAGGAAGGGACGTCTGCTCGTACGTCTCGGTGTTCATGAAGTGGAGGCCGAGGTCGTCCTCGTAGAGGTACTGGAACTGCCGACGCTCCACGCGGGCTTCGGTCACCTTCTCGCCAGCACGAAACGTGTTGTCTACCACTTTGCCGGACTGCACGTTCTTGAGCTTCGTACGCACAAAGGCGCCGCCTTTTCCGGGCTTCACGTGCATGAACTCGATGATCTGCCAGATGCCGTTGTTCCACTCCAGGGTGAAGCCGTTCCTGAAATCGCTAGTGTCCGCCATAGCGTTGGTTGCTGAAGAGATAAGCTGTCAAAATCGCAAATACAGGCGGCCAATATATCACCAGCGCCGTCAACGCCCAACGGGAGCCCGGGAAGAATGGGTGAGAAATACGACCCAAGAGCGCCCTGATCAGATATAGCGGACCTGGTTTTTCATCTCATCAGCAGTGACGTGATCAGCAATCGTCAAGAGCCGTCGCACGATCTCGTGAGGGGCACGACGTACAGCCAGGATGAGGCCTGCGTGATCTTTTTCCTCGTCAAAATAGGCCTGCGCCACGTGCTCGAAGTCGACTCGGTTGTGCGTTACAAGCACGGGGTCATGTTTGACTGCGTAATCGAGCTGTGCGGCATCGTCCAGTCCATATGCTTCCACGTCTCGCACGGTGACGGCATTGAAGCCATAATGCTGTAGCAACCTGGCCACGAGTACATCTACGTCCTCGTCCAAGTAGAACGAGATAAACAGACGACTCATAAATCACGCACGAGCGGGTCGATCATCGCGTCGGGAATGCGGTTCTGCTCGATGTACGCGTTGATCTCCGCCTGGTGGTCGCTGTAGTAGCTGAGGGCGTCGAAGACTTGCGCCATGTTGAGGTGGAATCGATCAGGGATGGCCTCTGCGGCCAGGCCACCACGCCATAGCTCCACGATGGCACGTACTGGCGTGCGGGTGCCGTCGATGACAGGCTCGCCATGCAAGAGGCTGGGCTTCCGCACGACGTAGCGACTCAGCGTCTCGGCTTCCATAATGGTTCTGCAGGCTGCTCTAGACTTCCAGATACCGCATGAACTCTTGCACGCGGATGCTTAACGCCTCTTCGTCGTCCTCTTCGCCAAACAGAGCGACGACCTTGTATCCGTAGTGCTCTAGCACATGCCGCACGCGTGAGGTGTCGGTGACGTTGAGCTTGAGCGTGACGCCCACGGTGCCGTTCTCGGTAGCGTGGGGCTCGGTGGCGACGGAGAGGATGCGGGCGCCCGTCTGCTCGGTGGCATAGACGAGCTGCGAAAGCGAGTAGTCGCGCTCGGGCACTTCAAGCAGTAGGATGGTGCCCGGTTCTTGCGTGGCCAGCATCGTAGCAAAGCGCTCAAAGAGATCGCTGCGCCGGATGAGGCCGAGGTAGGCGTTGTCTTCATCCGCCACAGCCAGCATCGTCAGGTCGTGTGCCATCATCATGCGTGTGGCGTCGAACATATGCAGGTCCGGGGTGGCATGGATGGGCCGTGCCAAGTACAGCGACGAAAGCAGCGCATCGGGACCCGACGCGTCCAGCAGTTGGTCTTCAGAGACCATCCCGATGAGTTGCCCTTCGCTGTCAACCACGGGGAGGTGGCGCAGGCGAAACTCCAGCAAGAGCCCCAGCGCATGCTCTACCGTATCGGCAGGGAGCAGCGGAGCTGTCTCAGGACTCACAATCTGTAGCACCGTCATGGGACTCGACATGAGCAATACCGGGTTGGATGCAGGCGCGGCCTGCTCCGTGGCTGGGGTACGCGTTCAGTTGTAGCTGTGCAACACCTGTGCCGAAAGGGCCTCAGGCCTTGTAAGGGGCATCCGCAAGAGGAGGGGTGCAGACTGCCGGAGGTGATCGTGCTTCGCGGGTCGCGAAGGCAACCGGAATTACAAAACTATACGCTCAACCGCAAGCGATTCTCCCACCCCCGACGAGACAACGACGTAAAAACTTACACCGCTCCCGAGGGGTCGGGCAGCGGACGCAGGTGGGCAAACTTTGCCAGCACGGGCCGTAAATCGCGCTCGTGGCGGCGATCGACGCGGAAACGGAGGCGTGCTACGGCCAGCGGATCGTCGGCATAGGTGTCTTCGGCGTAGAGGTAATCCTCGTCTAGCACGTCGGCCACCTTGTGGATGTGCGCAATGGTCTTCGACTCGCGCATGGGCACCAGCGTCACATGCTCCACGAAGTCCTTCTCAATCACGCTCAGCAGCCGCTCCTTGAGCGTGTCCAGGCCGATGCCGCGCAGCGCCGAAACAAAGGCCACGTCCTCGTACTCACCTTGGAGCATGTCAAGCAGGCCGCGCTCTTCCAAGGCGTCTACTTTGTTGAACACCATCAAGGTCGGCTTGTCCAGCGCGCCGAGTTCTTGCAGCGTCGTGCGCACGACCGCGATGTGGTCCTCGAAGCGCGGATGCGTGGCATCGACCACGTGCAGCAGCACGTCGCTCTCGCGCACCTCGTCGAGCGTGCTCTTGAAGCTCTCGATCAGCTTGTGCGGCAGCTTGCGGATGAAGCCGACGGTGTCGGAGAGCAACACCTCTTTGTTCGGCGCAATGCGGACGAGCCGCGTAGTGGCGTCGAGTGTGGCGAAGAGGCGGTCCTCGGCGAAGACGTCGGCATCGGCCATCGCGTTCATCAGCGTGGACTTGCCCGCGTTGGTGTACCCCACCAGCGAGACGCGCGTGAAGTCGGTGCGGCTCTTGCGCTGCGTGGTCTTCTGCCGATCAATGCGCTCCAGCTTATCCTTCAGCACCGCCATGCGCTTGCCAATGAGGCGGCGGTCAGTTTCGATCTGCGTCTCCCCCGGCCCCTTGAAGCCGATGCCGCCTTTCTGCCGCGAAAGGTGGGTCCACTGCCTTGTGAGCCGCGTACGCAGGTAGTCGAGTTGCGCCAACTCCACCTGATTCTTCGCGATGGCCGTCTTAGCACGCGTGGCGAAGATGTCGAGGATGAGCGCCGAGCGGTCGAGGATCTTGCAGTCGAGCTTGCGCTCCAAGTTGCGGATCTGGACGGGCGACAGGTCGTCGTCGAAGATGACGAGGTCGGTCTTGCGCTGGCCCACGAGGTTCTTCAGCTCCTCCACCTTCCCCCTCCCGATGTAGGTCGATGGGTTGACACTCGGCAGGGTCTGGAAGACGCGGTCGGTGGCGACGGCGCCTGCGGTATCGGCGAGCTGCTCCAGTTCGTCGAGCGAGTCTTCAATGTCCCAACGGGTGATGCCAGGAATCACGATCCCGACGAGAATAGCGGATTCTTTCTTCTTAGCGTTCGGCGTGTGCAATAGCTAGAGGTGTTGGTGGTAAATGCTGTACTCAGGATACAATAGAAGCTAGAATAATGCCCAATTCTTACGCGTTGGCGCGTGTGTGCGTTCGCTGCGCTACGCGTTGATGCGTGTGAGCATGACAGGCGCAAACGAGACTACCAGAACGCGCCCATGCGCTCACGCATCAACGCGTTTGCCGCTGCTTACCCGGGGGGGTGGCGGGCTCGTAGGCAAAGCGGTTCGACAAGCGCTCGTCGACCAGTTCGCGGAAGGCGACGCGGCGGGAGGCGGGCACGCGCAGTTCGTAGCGCAAGCGCATGCCGCGGCCGTTGCGGTAGAAGAAGACATAGCGGTCTTCCTTAGGCGTCTCCTGCACGGCGTAGTCTACCACGCAGACCCAAGCCAGGCTGGAGCTTGGGTCGTTCATGGTGCGGTAGATGGTGGTCTCGGTGATGACCGTGGCCTTGCCGAGGCGCACCGCCAACAGCCAGAAGCTGCCCCCAACCAGATAGCCGAGCGGCACAATGGCCTCAGCCGCGGGGCGCTCCAGGGCGATGAACACCAACGATAGCGCAATCACCGACATGAACGCCGAGGGGCCAAGCGGAAAGCCGAAGAGGACGCCTGTGGGCCACTGCATCTGCACCCGCCGGATACGCATCCGCGACGTCACCGTGGCGATGAGTAACGCCGAGGTCACACCGAGGAAGGTGAAAAGCAGGATGATGTAGGCCGTGTGGAGCACGCAGGCTGACGTCAGAAGGAGCGGAGGGAGCCAGCGCTGAAGGGAGGGATGCGCTGTAGCTAAGCGGGGACCGATTCGGGCCGCCAAGCTTTGGCGACGACCATTTCGGCGATCAAAAAGAGCAACGCCAGCATCAGGAACACGTTCCAGATCTCGATGCCGCTCCGCTCCTGCGTGAGCGCCGTCATCAACTGCTCCACATTGCCATCGCCCACGTCGAGCACCTGCACGTCGTGGCCAAGGGCGACGCTGAGTTGCTCGGCAGCAACGCCGGGCGCCAGTGTCCGCAGGTCAGACTCGCGGTTGTCGAGGTTGAGGGCCACACGGCGCAGGACTTGATCGCCCGACTGGACCGTGTAGATGCCCGCCTCCTGCAGCGTGGCGTCGGTCTGGAGGAGCGTGGCGCCGAAGAGTGTGCGCTGCTCGGGTGTGTACTCTATGCCTGAGGGCGAAATGAGCGAAAGCCCGGTGGCCGATGTGCTGGGCAGGCGAAGCTCGCCGGGCTGGCCCACCCGGAGTGCGGCTTCATCGTCACCGCCGTTGGCCGAGAGGTAAAAGAACGAGCGGTAGATGAGCGGGACGAACAGGCCACGCACGGGCAGATCGCTCCAGTCGAGATCGGGCGAGACGGCCATCAGGAACGCCACGCCGCTGCCGTGCCGTACCTCTTGCAGAAACGGAAAGCCATTGGAGAGGCGGATGAGCGACTGCTCGCGGCTCGCCCCGGCCGTGTAGTTCATGGCAAAGAAGACGTCAGGGCTCTCTAGCGTGCCCCGGGTCTGTGTGGCTTGGTCGAGCACGCCCTCAAAGACCGGGTGGTCGAGGTCAACTTGGTCGAAGCTGCCCACCACGTTGGTCTGCCCGATGGTGCCACTGAAGCCTGAGAACTGTCCCGCATTGAGGGCAGAGAAGAGCGCGTTGTAGTCCTGGGCCTGAGCGCCTGCGGCGGGGAAGAAGAGCAGCCCGCCGCCACCTTCTACATAGCGCGCGAGGGTGCTCACCTCGCCGCTCGACAGCGTGCGCACTCCCACGAGGGCCACCACGGCGTAGCTGTTGAGCCCCGCGGCAGCGAGGCCGCTCTCGGCGATGACCTCGGGCGCGAATGCGGCCTCGCCGCGCGCCATCTGCGGCGACAGCGCAAGGTTGAGGTACTGCGTGCTCTGGCCGTCGCCGCGCACGACCAGCACGGGGCGCTGCTCCGGCACGTGGAGCGTGAAGAACCGCTCGTTGTCATCTTCGAAGGCGTCTTCTTCGATTACCACGGTGCCCGCCAGCCAGCCACGCTGCTGCGGCGTCACCGTCATGAGCACGCGCGTGGGCAGGTTGGGTGGCAGATCGGCAGTGCCTTGGGCCACGCGTTCGCCCTCCAGGAAGACACTGGCCACATAATCCTCGACGGGCTCGGTGCTGTAGTTCACCAGCGTCGCCTCTATGCGGACGGGCTGCCCAGCCTCGATGATCCGGCTCGTCACGCGCACATCCGTCACGGCTACGTTGGCGTACGTGCGGTCGCCGATGGGGATGAGGCGCATGCGGATGTCGCCAGGCACAGGCACGACCAGCGAGTCGGTCAAGGTGGACGCTTGCGCATCGGTGAGGACGTAGAGGTCTTTGCCAAGGTGGGTGCCGTCTTCTGCCAAGCGCTCGGCGGCAGTAGCGATGGCACCCGCCAGCGAGCCGGCGCCCTGCTGGCCCGCCACGTCGGCCACGGCGTCCTGCATCGGCGCGCGGTTCTGGTAAAGCAGGCGGCGCGGCCCCTCGCCCGTAGTGACCAGCAAGAACTCGTCGCCCTGCTCGGCTTGCTCCACCAGCGCCTGCGCCACGGTTTGGGCTTGACCCAGATAAGCGCCCTGACTACCGCGCAGCAGCATCGACCGCGAGTTGTCGACCACCACGGCTACCGACGCATTGGCCCGGCCGCCGAGCGCTCCGGCCATGTTACCCGTGAGCGTGGGGCGGGCGAAAGCCATCGCCAAGCACGCAAGCGCCAGGGTGCGCAGCAGCAGCAGTAGCCACTGCTTCACACGCACGCGCTGCATCGTGCTCTGCTGCAGCTGCTTCAGAAACGCCAGCGAGCTGAACTCGACGCGCTTCGGCTTACGGAAGTTGAACAGGTGGATGATGAGCGGAATCGCGGCGGCGGCCAGCCCGAGAAGCAGCAGGGGGTTGAGAAACGTCATAGGGGCACGGATAGAGGCCGGGGCGGCGAAGGCGGGCTGCAACGGAAGGCGGAAAACGGCTGTTCCGGTTTAGTGCAGCGGTGACGTAACGGACCAGGGGCCACCCGCATTGTGTGGGCGTCTGTTTAGACGAAGGGGGTGTCTTTCTAGGTTGTGCTGCCTCGCACCTCGCTGCCTTCGCCGGACTGGACGCGCCCGTCCGCCGTTCCCAGCCCACTCCTGGCCGCGAGATCGACGTTGGGGGCTCGCATGCGCCTGCTTCTACATAGCCTGGCAAGCAGAGCACATAACCTTGCAGAAGCACGATGCCGTTAGCGGAGCGCGCAAGGCGAGGGTAGGTCATAAGCATGGCGATAGCGAGCGGTTTGGGCACGCTACAACGCCCGCTTCGACAACCCAGTTAGCAGGACGCGCACATTGTCAAAAAACACGATTTTTAGCCCCAAGAACGGCGATTTTGACACCACCAAAATCGAACCTTATGTCGTCATTTTCGTTCGATCACGCACGTGATTGATGCCCTCCAAACAAGCCCTTTGTCGCTATGCCTACGACTGCCCCCGCTACCAAAAAAGCCCAAGTTCTGCGCCTCTTTGCCGACGGCGTGGAAGACATCGGCGAGCTTGCTAGCCGCACCGACGCCCGCCCCAGCTACGTCGCGTCGGTCCTGCAGCAGGCCGGCCATCTTTCAGGCTACCACGACCTGTACACGTCCACGGGGCACAGCATGAACACGTACAGCCGCTTCTTCCGTGGGCGCCTTGGCTTTAGGACGGTAGAACGCGCGCGCCACAGCATCCGTGTCATCGCCCAGATGCACCAGCAGTTTGAGCGCAGCGGGGACCGCGCCGGGCAGCACCATGCCATGATGATGGCGCTCACCATGTACAACCGCGCCCGGTTCAGCAACAAGCGTGCTGAGGCTGAGGTCTTTCGCGCATGGCTCGCCGACCACCTCGGGGCCACCGCCTCGGCCGTGCGCATGGCTGCCTAGTGGGCCTTTCCGGCGTTCCCATCGCAGGCGGCACCCGCTCCCCATGGCCTTCCAATGCACGCAACACATGCGTTAAGGCGTTGTGTTTGCTCGTAGTTACGATTGCACAAAACGGATTACGTTCTCTGCAAAGGGTACACTTTTTCGCGTACTCAGAGGGGCTTGTCGTTTCCTGTTTAAAGCCGACGGGCGCCGTCCGATACTGATGGAAGTAGCTACTATGCCAGCCCACCCCGCCCCTATGTTCGTCAACCGCACCCCGATTGATCTGGCGTTTCTTGCGCGTAGCGTAGAATACGACGCCGAGATGCTCAGCATCATGATCGAGATGGCGGGTGAGCAATTGGCGGAGCTGCGCGATGTCCTGCACCTGGCTCAACTCAACGGCGATGGCCAACGCCTGCGCTTTGCTGCGCACAAGCTGAAGTCGACCGCCGGGCTGCTGGGCCGCCGCGACCTCCTCGACCCGCTTGATCAGTTGGAGGACGTACACCTCCGTCCGATGCTGCCCAGTGAGCAGGCCGAGCTGGTGGATAACGTGCTAGCTTGGGCAGACCGCGCCCTAGACGCGCTGGCAGTAGCTGAACCCATCGATTACACGGACCCTGCCACTTAAGCTTTCTCGACTATGCGCTGCCTTCTCGTAGATGATGACGCCCTCGCTCGGCTCATCCTGGAGCAATATGTTCAACGGTTTGGCGGCTTCGAGATCGTGGGCACCTGCAGCAGCGCTGTCGAAGCGCGCACGTTCTTGCAGGATACTCCCGTTGACGCACTCTTTCTCGATGTGGAGATGCCAGGCATGAGCGGGCTGGAACTGCTTTACCTGCTTCCCGAGCCCCCTGCCACGGTGCTGTTCACCTCGAAGAAGGAGTACGCTGTGGACGCCTTCGAGGTAGACGTGGTCGATTACTTGCTCAAGCCTGTCCCGTACAGCCGCTTTGCCCAAGCCGCCGAGCGCGTAGTGCGCCATCTCGCTGCTGAGCCTGCACCCAGCGACGAGGACTACGTCTACATCAAGACGAACGGCAAGCTGGTGAAGCTGCACCTGCGCGAGATCAGCTATATCGAAGCCCAAGGCGACTACGTTCTCATCTGCACGCCTACCGAGCAGCACCTGGTACACGGCACGATGAAGGCGATGGAGCGCAAGCTGCCTGCAGACGATTTCGCCCGCGTACACCGCTCCTACATCGTGCGCCTCGACCGCATCGACAACCTCGACACCTCTTCGGTCGTCGTGGGCAACGCCACCATCTCCATCGGCGCGTCCTACCGCAACGACGTCCTGGCGCGTTTCGAAACCTTCTAACAACAAGAGCGCCGCGTTCTTTGTACACTTGAGGCTCATGTTCCTCCGCCTCAAGCTCTTGCCCCATGCTCACTCGTGCCCAGTACACCGCCGCCCAACGCCGCGCTGCCCAGATGATCCGTGCCAGCGGTCTCGCTATGACTGACGCCGAGGCCGAGCGCATTGAGGTGGCCGACTTTGGCCTGAACCACCTGGAGACCGAGGGCGCGCAGATCCTGACCCTCGTGCAGACCGAGCGCATCAGCGTGAAGGTGCTGGCGATGTTTCCCGATCAGACCGAGCCCGAGCACTGGCACCCGCCCGTAGGCGATGATCCGGGCAAAGAGGAAACCGTCCGGGTGATCTCGGGCACGCTGCTGTTCTACATCCCCGGCGACGGCACCGAGCCCCCCCCGTCTACCATTCCTGCTGGCAAGGGACACGCGTACACCTGCTACCGTGAGCTCGTCATGCAGCCCACGGACCAGATCACGCTGGCGCCGGGCACCAAACACTGGTTCAAGGGCGGGCCAGAAGGAGCCGTCTTCTACAGCTTCTCCACCATCGCCCGCGACGTGCTCGACGGCTTCACCGATCCCGATGTGCAGCGCGTCACCCAGATCGTGGACTGATTCAGCGCATGACGGTGAACATGCCTCGGTGCCGCACCGCATCGCTGGCGACGACCGTGTACAGGTACACGCCCGGAGGCCACGTTGATGTGTCCATCACGGCCTGCCGCTCGCCCACCCCGCACGCCAAGGACGTCTGAGCCTGGATCTGGCCTAGCGCAGTATAGACGGTCACTTCGGGACACACGGGCGCTGCTGTCGTGAGGCGCATAGTGAGTTGAGAAGCCACAGGGTTGGGATGCACCGTCACGGCTGCCGACGCAGCGGCTGGGACACCGACCGCAACGGTTGAGGGTCGCCCTCCCAGCGCGGCGGCACCAGGAAGCAGCATGCCCGTATCGTCGAACAGCGCCAAGTTCTCCCACGGCGACCCCACACTCGTGGTAGCAAGGTGCTCGGGTGCCCAATAGCAGATTCCTTGGCCTAGTCCGTCCTTAACGTCAGCAACGGCCTGCCGCACAGCGGCAATGAACGCCGCCTGCCCTTCTGGCGACGCGGGAAACCCGGCTAGGAGTTGTTCAGGCAGCCCCACAATGTTGTGTGTGGTGTCGAACCAGTCGAGCGTCCACGGATAAGCCGTCTCTACCACCATCACAGGCCGTTGGTAGCGTTCGGCAGCGGTAGCTAGCGTGTCGGCTAAGTCGGCGAGGGTGCCGTGCCACCACGGGTAGTAGGAGAGGCCGATCACATCGAAGTCCACGCCCGCGTTGCGGATGTTGTCGAAGAACCAGCGGACGGTTTCTGCGCTGCCGCCATTGTCTACGTGTAGCATGGTCGCCACCTGATCGTCGGCAGCACGCACGCCGTCGATGCCTGCCTGGAGCAGGTCGGCGAGTTGGCGCCATTGGGCGGGCGTGTCGTAGGCACCGCCCACGCGCCCCTCGGGCCAAAGCATGCCACCCGTGATCTCATTGCCAATCTGGATGAGTGCAGGCGAGGTGCCCTGGTCTACCAACGCCCTTACCGTCCGCTCGGTGTAGCTGCGGACGCTGTCGCGCAGTGCCGAGAACGGCTGGCCTTGCCACAGGGCGGGCTTGGCTTGCTGCGAAGGGTCGGCCCACGTGTCGGAGTAGTGGATGGTGAGCATCAGGTCAAGGCCTTGGGCATCGACGCGTTCGGCCATCGCGAGCACCTCTCTCAGTCCGTCTTGCCCGGCGGCTGGCGTATGCCACAAGCGGAGGCGCACCATGTTGAGCCCTTGCTCGCGGAGCAGCCTCAGCGGATCGGCAACGCCTTGGGCTCCTCGGTACAGGGCGCCTGCTTGCTGCAGTTCGTCCAGCACGGAGAGATCAGCGCACGCCGTCGGCCACGGTGCATTGGGCTGGGCCTGAGCCATCGGCACCATTGCCATCGCCCATATCAGCAGGGAGCAGCTCCAGCGCTTTGTGGTACGTGGCGTGAACAGTAGCATGGTGCATATACGTTACCCGACAGGCTGGGTGCCGTGGTGCATGCTGCAACCCTGGCTAGATGACGACCATGCCGTATACTTAACCACAAGCTTGCCGCAGTCGATACTCAAAGCGGCCCGTGTGCATATCCTGTTGCCCTACTCGTAGTTATGGCTGTTTCTTTGGCGCGTCATATCGTTGCGGCATTGCTTGTGTCGTGCTGTACGCTGTTGGGCGCACAGGCACAGACGCGCGATACGCTCAGGGCCCCCATCTTTGATCTGCCCGAAGCAGGCAAGCTCCCCGTCACCTACTTCTCCCCCCGCGACTGGCCCCTGGGGCAATCCGCCTGGAGCATAACCCAAGACGGACAGGGGCTGATCTACGTAGCCACCGATCAGGGCCTTGTCCTGTACGACGGGGTACGCTGGACGAGCATCGATATCGGCATGATGGTCCGGTCGGTAGCTGCGGCACCAGACGGCCGGATCTATCTAGGCGCCCAGGGAGACCTTGGCTACCTCGCGCCCGATACCCAAGGGCGCCTCGTCTTCCACTCGCTCCTCGATCACGTCCCCGACTCGTCTCGAACGTTCACCGATGTGTGGGCCACTGTAGCGCATGACGGGATCATCACGTTCCAGACCACGACCCAGCTGATGCACTGGGATGGAGACCGCATTGCAGTCACCGAGTATGGAACCCCTGAACACGAGGTTTCTACACTCGCTGTCATACAAGACCGCCTTCTGGGTGCCACGCGATCGGGGATTGTAGAAGTGGCTCCTGGCCAAGCCGCCTCTGCGTGGCGGCGCCTGACTGGACCTGATAATGGCGGCTTTGCAGTGCTTGACGGCGGGCCTGGGCATTTCATCACCATGACGACCGAGGGCGTCATGGAGCGCTGCGCGTTCGACGTCCCGCTGAGAACGGCGTGCGCGCCGTGGGCATCAGACATGGTCGCAGCCTTCAGCGGGAAGCGCCCGTATGCGGGCCTCACCCTCCAAAGCGGCGCCGTGGCTCTCGGGTTTGACGGAGACGGGGTAGCCCTTCTGCATCCCGACGGCACGCTGCTGCGCTGGCTCACCGAAGCCGACGGCCTGGACAACACAGAAGTCATGTACCTCTTCGAAGATCGTGACGGTGTACTGTGGCTGGGGCTCTACACAGGCCTGGCGCGGGCGCGCGTCAACACGCCGATCACCGCCTTTGGCAAATCCGAGGGCATCCCCAGCACGGTCAGCGATGTGGTTACGCATCAGGGCACGGTGTATGCTTCCACCATGCTGGGCCTGCGCAAGATGGCACGGGAAGGGGAGCGGGTGCGTTTTGTGGAGGTCCCCAGCACAGATTCAGGCGCGTACGTCAACTGTACCCCCTTTGTAGAACGCGGCGCCAGGCTGCTGACCGCGTGTAGCGATACCATCTATGAGCTTGTGGATGGACAGGCCAAACGGATAGCCAAGCTCAGAGCGCCTGAGGATGGCGCAGTCTTCATGCTAGAAGCCTCCGCCGTGGATAGCGCGAGGGTCTACGTCGCTACAGAGGTTTCCGTCCAGACCCACCGCCTCACCGCAGACTCGCTCGCCTCTGTATCGGTGGTGGAAGGCATCCGCCAGGCCTTCCTGTTTGCTGAGGAGCCGCCGCCTAACGATCAGCACAGTTGGGTATACTCAAAGCTTGATGGGCTGGCTCGGATAGCGGTCACGGACACCAGTGCCCGCATCGTATGGCAGATCACCGAACAAGACGGCTTACCGCAGCTGATCGCCGACATCCGGTGGCAGGAGGACCGCTTGCTTGTGATGTCGACGCAGGGCGTCCTGGAGACTTCGCTACAGGGCGACGGGACGTACCAACTGGTGCCCAGCATGGCGTTTTCTGCGCTGGAGGTGCCGCGCCAGACCCGGTGGGTGCATGAGGATAGCGCAGGGCGCCACTGGGTGTTCTCCGACTCCAGCATGACCGTGTGGGAGTATGACACGGGAGGCACGGCGTCGCGCCTCTGGCCATCACACATCCCGGCGCTGCAGGCCCAGGACCCCCAAGGCCTCTATGGCGGAGCCCCCGTCTGGGTGGGCACGGACGCCGCGCTCATGCGGTATGCCATACATCAAGACCGGCAGCTGGCAGGCACCGACACCTTTCCTGTGTCCATCCGCCAAGCACGCACTCTACAGGGCGACTCGCTCCTCTATGGTGGGCACGAACCCGCCGGGTGGACCGCCCCACAGTTACCCCACACGTTGAACGGCCTCCGCTTTACGTATGCAGCTCCCCTCACAGCAGACGTGGGCACTGTGCAGTACCGCGTTCGTCTTGATGGAGGCGTAGGCAAATGGTCGGCGTGGACCGAAGAAACACAGAAAGACTACACGAACCTCGCAGCGGGCACATACACATTCCACGTGCAAGCTCGCCTAGCCGATGGCCGCCTGAGCATCGTGGACACGCTCGCCTTCCAGGTACTGCCCCCGTGGTACCAGACGTGGTGGGCCTACCTCATCTGGAGCACGCTCTTTGCAGGCGTCGTGGTGGGCATCGCCAGCGGCTACAACAAGCAGCGTACCCGACGCCTGGAGGCCGAGCGGCGGGTGCTGGAACGCCAAGTGGCGGCACGCACAGAAGAGTTGGAGCAGCGCAACATCCACCTGCGGGAGCTGAACGAGACGCTGGAGCTGCGTACCGTGGAGCTGCGCGACAGCCTGGAGCAGAACAAGCAGATTCTGGGCATCACCGCGCACGACCTCAAGAATCCTCTCGGGGGCATCCACGCCCTCGCCGAAATGCTTGCCGATGACTTCCACGACTTCCCTGCCGAGGAGTGCATCGAGCAGGTCGAGCTGATTCGCGACGAGGCCAAGCGCACCCTCACCATCATCCGCGACATGCTCGACCGCTACCGGCAGGATGCTGACACGGAGGGCGATGCCAGGCTCACGCTCCACAAGCAGCCGACGGCGCTTGAGCCCCTCTTGCGCAACGTGGTACGTTGGAACAAGCGGCAGGCCACAGCCAAGCGTATGCGCATCCAGGTTGAAGCTGCCGCCCACCCTCATATCCTTGCGGACACTGGCGCCCTGCAACGGGCCGTGGACAACCTGCTTTCAAACGCCATCAAGTACAGCCCAGAGGGCAGCCTCATCCGGGTTACCCTGGGCGAGGCTACAGAGCGCGGCATCTTGATTCAAGTCCACGATCAGGGGCCTGGGCTCACCGAGGACGACAAGCGCAAGGTGTTTGGCAAGCTCCAGCGCCTCAGCGCCACCCCAACGGACGGTGAGCACTCTACGGGGCTGGGCTTGTTCATTGTGAAGGAGCTGGTAGAGGCACATGGCGGCACCGTAGGCGTGGAGAGCACGCTGGGCAAAGGTGCCACGTTCTGGATCCAACTCCCCCCCGCCGTCATCCTGGAGCAACCACGGCCAGAAGCAGACTGGAACGCTGGAACGCTTGCCTAGCTCGGTCGTGAGGACCACTGCCCTCCACGGTTGCCGAGATCGGCCATGTTCACTACGCCCCTCATCAGCCCTGCCGACGCCGCGATGCTGGTCGGCTCACCCGACGTGGTCTTCGTCGATGCCCGGTTCAGGCTGACGGACACCGCCTTTGGGCGCCGCGCGCACGCCGAAGGTCACATCCCCGGCGCCGTCTATGCCGACCTCGACCGCGACCTCTCGGGACCAATCATCAACGGCGAGACCTCACGGCATCCGCTCCCTGATGTGGATGCGCTGGCGCATACTCTCGGACGTTGGAGCATTACAGACCACGTACGTGTGATTGCGTACGACGACCTTGGTGGCGCTATTGCCAGCCGCCTCTGGTGGATGCTGCGCTGGCTCGGTCACGAAGCCGTGGCCGTGCTCGACGGCGGATGGCCACGCTGGGTAGCCGAGGGCCTCCCCACCACCGACCTCGCCCCATCGCCACCACCACGCACGTTCACCCCTCGTGAGCAGCCCCACATGCTGGCTACGATGGACGAGGTGCAGCGCCGCCTCAATGATCCAGCGTGGTGCCTCGTGGACGCCCGCGCACCCCAGCGCTACGCAGGTCTGGAGGAACCGCTCGACCCGGTGGGAGGCCACATCCCGGGCGCCGTAAATCGCTTCTTCAAAGACAACCTCAACGCCGACGGCACCTTCCAACCGCCGGAGGTCCTGCAGCGCCGCTTCGCCGACGTTGACGCTGCGCCCGAGGTTGTCTGCTACTGCGGCTCGGGCGTGACGGCAGCGCACAACGCCCTCGCCATGGTGCGCGCGGGCCTGCCGATGCCCCGGCTGTACGCGGGCTCGTGGAGTGAATGGATCACTGACCCAGCCAACCCTGTGGCGTCGAATACAGCGTCTTAAGGGCCGACTTCACGGCTGCGTAACACCCTAGGCTTTGCGCAACGTGCGAAATGTTCGACCTTGTCGGCGCGGTGCCTAGGTGCCGTACCTCCGTTCCATACATCCTAGACGTATACCCATGCCCTACAAGTTCGAACTCTACAAAGACAAGGCCGGCAAGTCGCGCTTCCGCTTCATTGCCCCCAACGGCGAAACGATGTTCTCCAGCCAAGGCTATGCCTCGAAGTCGGGCGCAAAGAAGTCGATTGAGTCGCTGAAGAAGAACGTCCCAGGTGCTGAGATCACCGAAGCGGCTGCCGAATAAGCGCGCCTCTCAGCTCTCTTTGTGCAGGCCCAGCCGACTCCTTCGGTTGGGCCTGTGTCGTTTGCGCGATCCGGTCGCTTCACGCGCCGCGCGGCACAGGCAGGGTTTTTCAGGGGGCGCCTTCCAAGTCCGGTGCAGAACCTGTAGTTTCGGCGGGCTCTCCATCGCACATCGCCAAACCCATGACGCCACTCGACTGGACGGTCATCGCCGGATACTTTGCCCTGCTCGTGGGCATCGTCTGGTGGTCCTCGAAGAAGCAAGACAACACCGAAGACTACTTCCTGGCCGGGCGCGACATCGGCTGGTTCGCCGTGGGGGCCTCGCTGTTCGCCTCCAACATCGGGTCTGAGCACATCGTGGGCCTGGCGGGCGGGGGCGCGCTCAACGGCATGGCGCAGGCGCACTACGAGCTGCACGCGTGGATCATGATCCTGCTGGCGTGGGTGTTTGTGCCGTTCTACTACCGCGCGGGCGTCTTCACCATGCCCGAGTTCTTGGAGAAGCGCTTCAACGCCCGCACGCGCTGGGTGCTGTCCATCGTGTCGATCGTGGCGTACGTGTTCACCAAAGTCTCGGTGACGGTCTACGCCGGCGCCCTCGTCTTCCAAGCCCTCCTGCCCGATACGTTTGGGTCGCCCGAGAACGCGTTCTGGGTGGGTGCCTTCACCACGGTGACGCTGACGGGCGTCTACACCGTCTTCGGCGGACTGCGGGCCGTGGTCTACACCGAGGTGGCGCAGACGGCGTTGCTGCTGCTGGGCTCGGTGTTCATCACCTACTTCGGCCTCTCGCTCTTGGGCGGATGGGGCGAGTTGCAGGCCATCGTGGCCGCCAGCGAGCAGAACTTCTCGCTCTGGCGCCCCAATTCCGATCCCGACTTCCCGTGGCTGGGCATCATGATCGCCTCGCCCGTAGTGGGCATCTGGTACTGGTGTACCGATCAATACATCGTGCAGCGGACGCTCTCGGCGAAGTCGCTCAAGGACGCGCGGCGCGGCGCCATCTTCGGCGGCTTCCTGAAGGTGTGGCCCGTGTTCATCTTCCTCGTGCCCGGCATGATCGGCTTTGCGCTGATGCAGAAGGGCATGCTCGCCATCCCCACTGACCCTGAGTCGGGCCGCGTCCTGGGCGACATGGTCTTCCCAACGATGGTGGCCGAGCTGCTGCCCGTGGGCTTGCGCGGCCTGGTGGTGGGCGGCTTGCTCTCGGCGCTGATGAGTTCGCTGGCGTCGCTCTTCAACTCGTGCGCCACGCTCTTCACCATCGACATCTACGAGAAGATCCGCCCCGGACGGTCGCAGAAGCACCTTGTGAAGGTGGGCCGCATGGCCACGGGCGTCGTCGTGGGCTTTGGGCTGCTGTGGATTCCGATCATGAAGGTGATCTCGGAGGGCAACGCGGGCCTGTATGACTACCTGCAGAACGTGCAGGGCTTCCTGGCGCCGCCCATCACCGCCGTCTTCCTGCTCGGCCTGTTCCACAAGCGCATCAACGAGCAGGGCGCGTTCTGGGGCCTCATCATCGGCTTCGTGATTGGCATGTTCAAGCTGACCGTGCAGACGCTGACGCAGAGCGGCGTGCTCACCTCAGGCGTCTTGTTTGCCATCGGCGACTTTAACGGCTATTACTTCGCGGGCGTGCTCTTCCTCATCAGCATTATCCTGATCATCGTCATCTCCTACGCCACGCCTGCGCAGAGCGAGGAGCAGCTACGCGGCCTCACCTACGGCTCCGTCACGGACGAGCAGCGCGCCGAGAACCGCGCCAGCTGGGGCACTGCCGAGGTCGTGGGCACCGTCGTCGTGCTCGGTCTCGTGCTGGGCGTCTACCTCTACTTCAGCTTCTGGATTTAGCGATTCAGGATACAATGATCTTGAAATAACTAGCTTTAGCCTGTCTATCGCTAATAGATAGGGCGATCATATAGATTAGACTTAACTACCGGAATCGGTAAAGAGTAGCGATTAACAATCTGCTCGACTAATTCAGAGAACCATTGGTCTGCTCTTGGGGAAACGAAGATTTTTTTGATTAGGTATTCTGGGTTTATGTCAATGACCACCGATGTTGCATCAGCTTGGAT
>JBCDJT010000072.1:0-25375 GCA_038747545.1 Bacteroidota bacterium | reverse complement strand
TCGGTGGTGTTTGGGACAACCCTACTTGAGCAGCAGCATGGTCTTGTAGGCTACGTGCTCGCCTGCGGTGAGCCTGTAGAGGTAGATGCCACTCGGTAAGTCCGCTGCTTCGAACACCACGTCGTAGCGCCCGGGTGCCTGGCGTTCTTGCACCAGCAGTTGGACGCGCTGGCCTAGCATGTTTACTACTTCCAACTCCACGTCCGCCGGGGTAGCGAGGCGGTAGGCGAGCGTCGTGGTTGGGTTGAACGGGTTGGGGTAGTTCTGCAGAAGCGCAAACTGCGCAGGCGTCTCGGGCTCGTCTTCTACGTCTACTTGGCTGGGGCGGAAGACGGCGGCTCCAGGATCGGCGACCCGGCAGTTGACGGTGAGGTCGCTATCTCCCCGAGCGCCATCGACGAAGCTAAGCGTCAGCACGGTGCGGCCCTGGGCGTTGGTGCTCACGGCGGTGCCTGTTGTCCCATCCGACTTGAACTCGTACCAGCGCGAGTCGGCGTTGTCTGGGGTAGGACCGAACTTGAGGTAGCGGTTCGGCTCTACGCCGTCGGGCATGACCAAATCGACATTCCCGCCCGCCTCACAGGTGCCATTGCCATCGGGGTCGAGGTCGAGCACGAAGTCGAAGAAGGCCAAGCCTTCTTCGGCGGTAGGAGCATCAGGGGCGTCAGGCGCTGGGCTGATACTGGTAATGCTGAGCGCCACGATCGCTGTACCTTCAGGTGCAGCGACGGTCACATAGTCATCGCCGTCACCATCGATGGGGGCTGACGATATATTGCCTTGGTCACGGTCAGCGATCCCGTCATTATTGCCATCGCCATCGGGCTGCCCGTCGCCATCACCATCCACGCCATCTTCTATTTCATCCTCTATGCCATCGCGGTCTTCGTCGGGTAGCACTTCAATGGTCACGGTGGCTGTGTTCGACGTATTCGTCCCATCACTCGCCTGATAGGTGAAGGAGTCTACCCCGCTGAAGTCAGGATTTGGCGTGTATGTGTATCCGCCGTCTGCATTCAGCACGATAGCGCCGCCGCTGGTCTCGCTGACGAGAATAGCGGTGAGGTCAGCAAGGTCTGTGTCGGCGTCCGTGTCGTTACCCAGAACGCCGGGTGCCGGGACGGTGGTGGAGATGAAACCCTGCACCAGCCCTCTGAGGCTATCATCGTTTGCCACCGGCGCCTCGGTGGCAGCCGCAGCCGTCAGCGTGAAGTCAGCCGTCGTGGTAACTAGCCCATCTGTGACGGCCACGGTAAAGGCAAAGTCGCCAGCGGCATCGGGGGTGAAGGCGAGAGCGCCCGTTACTTCATCGATGGTCGCGCCTTCGGGAGCAGTAGGCAGGCTGAAGGTGAGTGCATCCCCATTCGCATCGGCAGCCTCAATCGTGAAAGCGAAGGCCGTGCCTACTGCCACGCTGGGCGCGGAAGGGAGGCTTGTGAACTCGGGGGCCGCGTTTTCGACAACCGTGATCGTGGCCGGAGCAGCGCTGACAGCTTCGGCGCCATCGCTAACCGTGGCCACAACTTCAAAGCTGCCTACGGCGGTGGGCGTAAACGTAAACACTCCGGTCTGCGAATTAATGGAAGCGCCAGCAGGCGGATTGGAGAGGCCGAACGTCAGCGCATCGTTGTCCGGGTCGGTGGCGGTGAACGTGAACGTGAGTGTGCGCCCCAAGACAAGGCTTTGGTCGCCGAGCACGGCCGTAAATGCAGGCGTCGAGCCTGTGGACGCCGTAACAGTGATGGTGGCGGCGGGAGCGCTGACCGCCTCGGTGCCATCGCTGACGGTGGCGATGATGTCGAAGCTGCCCGCTGCCGTCGGCGTGAACGTGAATGCCCCTGTTTCGGAATTGATGGACGCGCCATCGGGTGGGTTGGTGAGGCTGAACGTCAGCGCGTCGTTGTCGGCATCGGTGGCATCAAAGTCAAAGCTGATGGTTTCGCCTACCGTGGTCGCTTGGTCTTCTAGTTGATTGGAGAACACGGGCGGCGTATTCGCGGGCGCCTCAGCGACCGTCACGGTGGCGCTGGTGAACGCCGAGCCAGCCCCATCGCTGACGGTGACTACTATCGGAAACGTGCCTACTGCTGCCGGGGTGAATGCCAAGGCCCCGGTCTGCCCATTGATGCTGGCTCCCGCAGGCGGCGAGGCTAGGGCAAAGGTTAGGGCATCGCCGTCGGCATCCGCTGCCTGATAGGTGAAGTTCAATGTAGTGCCCAACGTAATCATGGTGTCGGGCAGTGCTGTTGTGAAGGTGGGCGGGTTGTTGGCCTGGGTGGCGGTGACGGTGGCCGTTGGCGACGTGGCGGTGGCGATGTTGTCGCTGACCGTGGCGATGACGGTGAACGTGCCAGCTGCGGTTGGCGTGAAGGCGAACTGTCCTGTGTTTGGATCGATGGTTGCTCCAGCGGGCGCTTGCTGCAGCGCAAACGTCAGCTTGTCGTTGTCGGCATCGGTCGCTTGGAACTGAAACGCGACGGTGACACCCGCGCTTACCGTTCGGTCAGTCAGTACACTGGTGAAGACGGGCGCGTTGTTCTGACCCTGTGGGACGACCGTGATGGTTGCACTGGTGGTGGTGACGTCGGTGCCATCGTTAGCAGCAGCCACGATCTGAAAGGCACCTGTCCCCACTGGCGTGAAGGTGAATGCGCCTGTGTTTGCGTCGATGGCTGCGCCCGTTGGGGCGCCCTGCAAGCTATAAGTGACGGCGTTGTTATCCGCGTCGGTAGCCGCGTAGGTAAACGTGAGTGCTGTTCCGGCTTCGATCTGCTGATCCTGCAAGGCCTGCGTAAACACCGGCGGCGTATTCGTGCTCGACACCGTGATGACAGCCGTGTTGGAGGTGGTCACGTTGGTGCCATCGCTGACGGTGGCGATAATGTCAAACGTGCCCGTGCCCGCTGGGGTGAACGAGAAAGCCCCAGTCTGCGCGTTGATCGATGCTCCTGCCGGAGGATTCTGTAGCCCGAAGGTCAGCTGATCGCTGTTGACATCGTTGGCGGTGTAGGTAAAAGTGAGGGTGGCACCAGACGCAATGGTTTGGCTGAACAGTTCGCTGGTAAACGTGGGGGGTATGTTCACCGCCGTTACCGTGATAACAGCGGTCGAGGAGGTCGTCACCTCAATGCCATCGCTGACCGTGGCGATGATGTCAAACGTGCCCGTACCTGTGGGGGTAAACGTCAGCTCCCCCGTCTGCGAATTAATCGAAGCACCTGCCGGCGGGCTCTGCAAGCTGTACGTCAGCGTGTTGCCATCAGCATCGGTCGCTGTGTACGTGAACGTCAGCGTGCCGCCCTGTGATAGGTTTTGGCTCTGCAGCTCATTCGTAAAAACCGGAGCATTGTTGGTTGCTGTTACCGTGATGACAGCAGTCGAGGAGGTCGTCACCTCGATGCCATCGCTGACCGTGGCGATGATGTCAAACGTGCCCGTACCCGTGGGGGTGAACGTCAGCTCCCCCGTCTGCGAGTTAATCGAAGCACCTGCCGGCGGGCTCTGCAAGCCATACGTCAGCGTGTTGCCATCAGCATCGGTCGCCGTGTACGTGAACGTCAGCGTGCCGCCCTGTGATAAGCTCTGACTTGGCAACTCACTGGTAAACACGGGCGCTGTGTTGCCCGCCTCAACGGTGATCGTCGCGGTGGTCGCTGTCGTTACACTCGTCCCGTCTGAAACGGTAGCGATGATGTCGAACGTGCCCGTGCCCGTAGGGGTGAACGTCAGCTCCCCCGTCTGCGAGTTGATTGAGGCGCCTGCTGGCGGGTTCTGCAAGCCGTAGGTGAGGAGGTCATTGTCAGCATCTGTCGCGTTGTAATCGAACGTTAGCGTTGCACCTTGACTGATGGTCTGGCTCCCTAGCTGGTCCGTGAAGACGGGCGCAGCATTCGAAACCGTTAGCGACCCATTATTCAGCGTACTTGACACGAGGCCTGCAGTGGTCTCAAACTCTGTATTATCTGCATCGAACGCCAGGGCTGTCGTACCGCCAGATGCAGTAGCGGAAATTTGAGCAACGATGTTAACAAAGACACCATCAGACGTGATGCCGTCACCTCCTGTATTGTCGAAGTAAGTGACGGTAACGAGGCCTGGCGTATCCAGCAGTCCGTTTACACTGAAGCCATCTGTCAGTGTCCCAGCCTCGACAACACCTGTGCCAGCTGCTCCAAAAGAAAGCTGGCTGGGATCGTAATTGAAACGCACCGCTGCTCCAACAATGCCAGCTGTCTGCTGCGTGGTAAAGGATATGGGTATGGTTACTAATTGGCCTGGGTCACCTGTCACATCAGGCAGTGACGCGGAAACCTGTGCACGACTTGTTGTTGCGCCGCAGAGCAAAAGGCCCAAAGCAAGGCCTACAAGTAGGTGGGACTTCTTCATATTGCTATGCATCAGTATTCAGTAGATCAATAGCAGAGGAGGCGTGCTCTAGCAATAGAGAGGGGGATCTTCACGGATGGTATGGGATGAAGCCTTTTGGGCTTGAGCATCCACGCGCGAAGACCCCCCTTCCATATCTCTCTACAACGCAAGAGCAAGCGAAGGAGCACAACCTTATGGCTGTGCTCCTTCCTCAAAAGCAATTATTTGACCAACGTCATGATTTGGTCAGCACTGTAATTGCCTGCAGTGAGGCGGTAGATGTACGTCCCACTCGATACCTGCAGGCCCACATCGTTGCGCGCATCCCAAGCCACACGGTACGTACCTGCACGCTGTTCGGCATCTACTAGAACGCGCACCAGCTGTCCCATCACGTTGTAGATCTCGAGACGCACCGTCGCACTCTCAGGGAGTTGGTACGAGATCATCGTTGTGGGATTGAACGGGTTGGGATAGTTGCCTTGCAGTTCGAACTGGCTTGGAATTTCAGCTACTTCAACGGCGTCAACTGACACAGCATCACCTTCGTTGATGCTGTAGCTAGCATTCAACGTGAGACGGGACGCCGCATCTTTCATTTTGAAGTTGATCTGGCCCAGTTCACCTTGGGGCAGCGGAGTAGTGCCCATCATAACAATTCGCACTGTACCCTCTTCGGTCGTGTTGGACTCGAATACCCAATCCCCCGGCAGGTTAGACGAAATGGAAGCTACCTCAGCGAGCTCGCCATCGAAAGCAGCGTCGAGCTCGATGGCACCGACGGTTCCTTCAGCGGACTGCATGACAAATGGCACGGAGAGCAGTTCGCTTCCGGTCTCTTGGGTAGCTGGAGCCAAAGCGATAGCACCGTCACCTACACCCAACTTGGAGGCAGCATCACAACCTTCTTCTACAGGGAAACAGTTAATGATCAAAGCCTTGAATTGCGCGATGAAATAGGCGTCGAGTGCCGATACGCGACCGTTACCCGATACGTCAGCGTGGATCTCCCCAATCTGGTGCAAATCTTCGATCCAAGCCACGTGGCGGATGGTAGCATATGCGTCGAGCATACTGACGCGGTTGTCCACAGTGGCATCCCCATACTTGGGTAGGATTGTGATACCGCCAATAATTGGGTAAACCGTCAAGTCGCCCTCATCGAACATGAACTCATCCAGGGCAAAGTCCACATCACCGTGGGCTCGGTTGGCGCGGAAGTGCAACTTAATCAGCTCACCTTCTCCATCCAGAATCATGGGCGCTGGGGCTCCTTCTGGCCCAACTGGCGAGACGGCTGCGATCCGGATGAGGCCCGGCGTTACAGTATTCGACTGCACCTCCATATCCGAACTCATCGTGCCATCCTTGTCGATCTGGACAAAAATCAGATGGTCGGGGTTGTAGGTGACCGTCATCTCGTAGGTAGAGAGACCAACGCCCCCCACAGCATCTACATTAACAGGGATTGTTAGCTCTTCCCAGGGATGCACCTCCATGTCCGGCGTTGAGAGCGTGAAGTTGGACACGTTCATCGTAACCGGGATGTCGAGGACGGCAGCCAGCGGGTGGCCGAGGTTAGCCAGCGGAGCTGGGCCATCGTTGGCGGCGGTGGCTTGGGCTGCGCCGGGCACGTTGGTAATCACTTCGAGCGCCGTGGTGTAGACGCCCGGATCGGCGTTGAGGGCGTCGAAGGTGAAAGTCACGTCGAGGCTCTGGCCCGCTGCGATCTGGCCTACCAGCGGATCGATGGTGACGCTGGCACCAGCTGCGGTACCGGACACGCTCATCACGATGTGCATGTCGGGGAAGCCGATATCATCCACTGTGGTTGGCGTCGTGATGCTGCAGGCTTCAGCCGAGAGGTAACTCGGGCCGGTCTCTTCGGCATCGTTGGAGCCGATGAAGAGCGTGTTGCCAATGTCACGGCCATCCGGCGTGAACACTTCGACGACCATCTCCGCGCCTGACGGTACAGCGGCCTCGATGGGCACGGTGACCAGCTCGGAGGTGAGGTCATCAAGCGTAATCGTCTCTTCGCCGAGGAGTACACGATCCCCGTCGGGGAAAGCGTCTCCTGTGGATGCGTAGATGCGAACCGTGATGGGCTGTGTGCCATCGGCACCCTCAGCGGACTGCACCCCGAACGTAACGCTACCCGTGGTGAACGTAGTCACCACGTCGAAGTCGCTCAGGGCAAAGGCACGCCAGTAGCTGTTGGGCGAATGGAAGCCCGTATCGGTAGCCGTACAGGCCACGCTTTCGGTTCCCATAGCCGTGCTGGTGGAGTGCGTGATGATGATCTCGTCATCGCCATCCGCTGTCAAATCGGCCGCCAGGGCGCCCAGCATCATGCCCACTTCGAGCATGCTGCCTTGCTCACCGGTGTTGGTGATGGTCAGCGTCTGGGTATCGACGAGGCTGCTGTAGACGTCGGCTTCGATTTCGGTGCTGCTGACCGAGATAGCAGGCGTGGCCAGGGCCGTCCCCGAGACGGGGAAGCTGAAGCTGCCTTCGTCGGGGTCGTTGCTGGCCACCACGATGTTGCCCATGAGGTCGCCTACTTCGGTGGGCAAGAACCGGACGGGGATGGTGATCCCAAAGCCAGGCTCCAGGTCCAGCGTGCCATTGGGCACGAGGAAGTTGCCGTTGTCCGAAGTGATGCTCGCGATGGACAGCGTCTGAACACCGTTGTTGAAGACACCAAACTGGCCATCGGCGTTGAAGCCTTTCACGGTCTCATCGAACGCAATGGTTTCGCGATCGGCTTCGATGTCTGGGGCGCTAGTTACGCTGAGCGAAGCGGCGATTGTGGCGTCGCCAGCAGCCGGGTCGTTGGTAACCACGGCGACTGTCTTCTCATAGGCACCGCCTTCGCGCAAGGTGGCGTCGAACGTGAGCGTGACATCGGTGGTCTCGCCGGCGTTGACAGTACCTACGGCAGGATCGGCGCTCAGCCAGTTGACCACATCGGTGACCACAAAGACGTCATCAAGCCCAACATACCAGAGCCAGTCGCTGCCGCCATTGGGGATGTAGTAGCGGAACCGAACTTGGAAGCTGCCCACCAGCCCTTGTGCGTTGGCCAGTTGCGCCATCGCAGAGGCCGTTGGCGATGCATCATCGGTGGCTTCGAGGTACGGATCGAGCCACAAGGCTACCTGCTCACCCGGAAGGTCGCGGAAGGCGCCGTGGTCTTCGTTCCAGCTCAGCATGGTCTCCCAGTTGTCGCCGCCATCGGTCGAGATATCGACGTCGAAAAAGTCAACCGCCGCGAAGTTCTGGTAGTTGGCCGAGAAGACGAGGAAGGTGCTGTGTGCCGTGGCAGGCACCGTAATGGCCGGTGTGACGAGCTCGGTATCGAAGGCCGAATTCCCAAACTGGTCACTCGATGCGCAGGCACCACCGCCTGCACCGCCCGTGTAGTTGCCTTCGCCACATCCCGAAGCGCCGGTCGCGCCCCACACCAGGCCACTGCCTGCGTTGTCAACCACGTTCCAGGTGCCGGGGATACCGTCATCGAAGGTTTCCAGCATTAGGAACTCGGTCACGGGCTCATTGCTGAGCGCATAGAGCGGCGGGCGCTCCAGCTCCATGTTGATGCGGTTGACATCGCGGGCCAGCTTCTCAGCGTCGGCCTCAGGGGCCTGAATGGTGGCACCAGCGGACTCGACCTCTGAAGGGATAGCCATCAAGTAAGCCAATTCGCTACCCGCTTCGCCCGTGTTGCCAATCGTCAGCGTCTGATCTTCCTGAGCACCTGTCACCAAGTCAGCTGAGAATGCCATCTCGCTCAGGTCGAGCGCAGGTGTGGGCAAGCCTTCAGCTGAGACCATGATCGCCAAGTCGGGCGTATCTGGGTCGTTGCTGGTCACCGTAAGGGTCGTTGAGAAGTCGCCTACGGATAGCGGCGTGAACGTGACCACCACGATGTCGCTTTCGCCGACGCCAAGTTCAAACGTTGGTCCCACATCGGCGAGGCCTACCGCAAACTGATCGGCTACGGCATCCCCCACCACGACATCCGAGATGATCAGCGGGTTGTTCTCCGTGCCGACGTTGCTAATCTCAACGGACAGTTCGTACGAGGAGCCGACGACCACGCCGCCAAAGTCCAGTTCGTCCGTCGAGGCTGCGATGTCAGGCGTACCGACCACCGTCATGGTGAAGTCGCTGGCGACCATCGGCGTGATGGGGTCGTTGCTCATGAAGTCCACCGAGCCCATCAGCGTGCTACCCGGTACGAGCTCCGAGGAGAACGAGACGGTCACATCCTGGCTCTCGCCTGGTGCGACGGTGAACGTCTCCAGGTCAACCGTGACGGGCGGCAATGAGGCTTCGAAGTCGAAGTCGATGGCGTCCAAGCTAACCTGCGCGCCGTCCAGACCGATGTAGCGGAAGGCCAGGCTGTGCGGTACGCCCGGCGCGTTGGCATCGAGGTCGAACGTGGTCTGTGCCCATTCGAAGTTGTCTTCCCAGTCGTCTTCGGCGACACCGAGCAGGATGTCATCGTCGCCACCGGGGGCGCCCACGACGAGCCATGCTTCGAGGTCACAGTTGTCGTTGTCGTCGCGGCACCAGAAGATGCTACCCGACGACCAGAACGTGAGCGAGCCCGAGTAGAAGCCTTCGGGGCCGATGATCCACTCGTCCTGCTGCACGAGGTTGTCATCGTACTCGATGGTGGCAAAGAAGGTGCCGCTCTGCGGGTCACCGATAGCAGCACCCACATCAACCGTCTTCCAGGTCTGCGAGGCGTTGTTCTGCACGTGGATCCAGCCTTCAGGAGGCATCTCGCCGCCCTCGAAGCCTTCGGAGACCGGAGCAAACGGGCCGCTCTCGCCTGTGCTACCGAGGGCAGCCTTCGGCATTGTACGGTCACTGCTGCCCGGCGTGATTTCGCGACTGAAGAACGGCGTCTCGTCGATAGCCGTCGGCGCCGGACCGTTCGGGTCCGCCATGGCGACCATTGCGTTCACCTCAAGGTCGGCCTCGCCGGTGTTGCTCACGGTGACCGTGCGCGTCTGCACGTCAGTGGAAAACTCGTCGATGGTGACTTCCTCCATCACCTCAGGCGAGACGCCTACGATGGGTGGGTTGGCGCCATCGCCGAGGAGCGCTACCGTGACGTCGTCGCCCGCGCTGTTTGCGATGGTGACGGTGGCGTCGTCATTCTCCGCAGCGGCGGGCGTGTAGGTGACCGTGACGGTCATCGACTCACCCGCTTCCAGCGTGCCCGAGGTTACGTCCAGCGCGTAGTCATCGTTGTCTACCGTGATGTCTGTCACGTCGAGCGGGTCGGTACCGGTGTTCTCGATGACGATCTCGCCGGAATCGTTGGCACCCACGAAGACCGTCCCGAAGTCGAGCTCGGTCACATCCACGTCGATCTCGGGGAAGCCCGTGACCGAGGCAGTGACTTCGAGCGTGGCTTGCTCGGTCAGTTCGACGGCGTCGGTAATAGGCGTCACAGCAACGGCGCCGTTGTGCATCACAAAGAGCTCGTCGATGTAGTTACCCGTGCCCAACTCACCGCCGCTTGCCGTGATGTCTACTACTTGCGACTCAGTGGCTCCGAGTGTACCCGCCATCGGCGAGACCCCGGTCACCAGCTCCGCAGGGAGGAAGGACGGCGGCAGGAGCGCTACAGTGAAGTTGTCCTTGACGTAGTCCGTGTTATACGCCACCCGCAGACCATCTGACGCGTCTCCGTTCTCCAGACCGACGGTAGCCCCAAGGCTGGCTTCATCTTCCACGTCTTCGTAGTTGAAGAGGATGGAGCCATCTGCGAAGAGGACTACCTGGAACGTATTCGATGTAGACCCCGGATTGTCGAAGTTATAGAACGGCACAGTCTCCCATTGCGCGATGAAGAACGAGCCATCGACGGCCTGAGCTGCATGGACACTACCACCAAATTGCGGGCTGAAGTCATCCCAGAGCGGAGCAATCAGGTTGTTCGGGTCGATGCTGCTCGGGATGTCATCGTTGCTCCAATCCGAGACGTCTGTCCCAAAGGTCAGGTAGCCGTTCGACGCGATGCTGACTGTGCTGAATGTTTCCCCGTAAAACGCGAAGTCGAACGGGAGGTTAAACGTAGCGCCGCCGTCATCTCCCAGTTCGAGGTCATCCATGGAAGAGATATCCTCAAACTGCGCCTCTATACCATCCTCGTCGCTGTCAATCCACAGGTAGCCAAACGCGTCAGGACCGCCAGCGCCGAGTACAACCTGCTTGCCGAGCCCTGCGCGTGGGTCGTCTTGCCCTTTCTCCAGTTCCATCGGCGTGTCAAACGCAGGAGACGTATCGTTTTTCGCACGCGTCTCATCAGCCAATACAGCCTGCGCCATGAAGCGCGGGAAGGCGAAGCTCAGTGTAGACGCCTCGGTGGCCGTGTTGGTGATCGTTACTTGCTGAGTAGCTTCTTCGCGGCTGTCCACGTCAAACGAGAGGCTCGCGGGGGCCAAGTCGAACTCCGGCTGCGCCAGGGTCTCGCCCGTGGCCACGTTCGAGATTTCTGCCGTGTTGCCCACATTGTCCACGCCTTTGATGGCGACGTAGTAGGTGGTGCCAGCCATCAAGCCTTCGATGGTGAAGGTCATGGCGTCGCCCGGTGCGCCAGGGGTACCGGTGAAGACGACCTGATCGGCATCGTCAAAGTTATCGGCGGTGATATCGGCGGTGGAGATACGAATGTCGTACGCCGTCACCGGGTCATCGGGGCCGAGGGCGGGCGGATCATCGCCCACGGCGGTCCACGAGATATCCATCGAGAAGGAGCCCGTGGCGTCTACGGCGAGGTCGTTCACAGCCAGTGGCGCCTCGGTGTCGTTCTCACTGCCCAGGTCCACACCGGCCACGCGGGTGGCCCAGTTGAAGCTGCCCGTGGAGGGGATGTACTCGTGCGTGTACCAGAACGTGTTGGGGTTGACCGGGTCTACGCTAGCCTGGCTGTAGTCGCCCCAGCGGGTCAGGTTCGAGGTCTGTACGCCACCGCTGGCGTGGATGATGGTTTCGTCGATGTTGAGCGTTCCGGCTGCTGCCCCCACGGTGTGGGCGGCGTAGGCGATCGTCGGGTTGGTGTTGGCACCCGAGACCGTGTAGCCTATGAAGATGTTACCGTCGGCGTCTTGGGCGGCGCTGCCCATCCAGCGGTCATCCGCATCAGGGGCGTAGGTGCCCTGCTGCTTCACGTTCCAGCCTGCTGCTGGGCGGCGGAATTCGTACCATCGGATGGCCGCATGGTTGGTGCCCACATCGGTCGTGTGCGTGGTGACCATGCTCAGCTCGCCGCCGATTTCGCGGGCCGAGAGGGAGAACATGGTAAAGCCTGCCAGGGCGTCGAGCGTGCCGCCGCCTGCAGGCTGATCAATACAGCCACCAAACGTGCCACAGAAGTTGCTGTCGAACGGATCCACAGCCAGTCCGGTCACATCCACGTTGATGTCGCCTGTACCGAAATCGAAGCTCGTCACCTCGACCATCACAAACTGGTCCGCCGACGCGCCTGCGCCGTCGTCGATGTGGCCGCCGAAGAAGCCGTTGGCCGTTGAGGGCGCCGTGCCTGTGTAGTTGACGGGCAGGAAGCCGTCGATGCTGAGCGTCTCACCTAGGGAGTTAACGGCATCCTGAATGTCGAAGGCGATCTCCGTGGCGGGCATCCCTTGGCGCATAGAGGCATAGTCAATGATGGTGCCCACCATGAAGTCCGCCGCCTGGAACATGCGGTACGTCACGAACAGCTCGTCGCCAGAGGGCGAGAGACCAATCTTGGGGTAGTCATTGAAGCCCGGCTGCTGGAACTCGTATACAAAGTAGTCGCCTGTGGCATCGCCTGTCTCCGAGACGGCGATACACTGCGAGGTCCCTGTCGTCACGGCAAACTGGCTGACCACCCAGCGGTCATTGATGGCGTCGTAGATGACGATGGGATCGCCATCGTTGTCATTCTGGCAGGCCCCGCCGAGGCCTGTAAAGAAGGCGTTGCTGGGAAAGGGCCCCGTGAGCGAATTCCCATCGCGGTCGAAGATCTCGGTGATCAGGTTCGACATCTGCACATATTGATTGATGCCGATCGCTCCACTCGGATCTGGTGGTGCAAGCCCACTGGGGTTGTCGCTCACCGCAGGGCCGTCAAAGTTGACGAAGGGAGCGGGGCCGGGTGCTAGCGTGCGGCTGCGCTGTACGTTGTCGGCAACGGAGAGTACAAGGGGCTGCTCCGTAAACCCTGCGAAGTTGGGGTTGGCGCTCTTATTCCGCCCGTTGATGTAGCCCTGTTTAGAGCCTAGCCAGTTGGTTTGGGGTACCAGTTCGCTGAGTGGCCCCACTTTGGCAAAGCGGACAGCTTCATTCTGGTAAATCACCTCAGGACTGAGCTGAGCGAAGGCTGTTGTTGAGCTCACAAGGAGGCCCAACGCAATCCATACAGCAGTAGACAATCGTCTCATATGACCGAGCAGTAAGAGTGGTACGGTGAGGGAACAGAGATATACAGCAACGCCTCGGGCCGCTAAGGCACAGCGGGCCAAGGCGTTGCTCAACAGGGAGGGCGTAACAGCGATAGGTTGCCCGACGGCGTGGCCATCGAACAACTGCTGCAAAGCATCGACACGCGGATGTGCGTGGGCATGTATTCTGGTGGTGGTAGGGGGGAGATTTTGCGCAGAATGAGTGGCTTTTTCTGCGAGTGGAGCAGTCTATCGCTGGGAAAGCGTCAAATCAAGCCTTGATTTACACAAAAATAACACGTATGACCAACTTGCTGCACCGTAAACAAAAAGAGCGGCCTAGTGGGCCGCTCTTAGCAAGACGTTGATTCCATGAGTGCGGAGGGGGTGGGATTCGAACCCACGGTACCCGCAAAGGTACGCTGGTTTTCAAGACCAGTGCATTCAACCGCTCTGCCACCCCTCCGTTGGTGCGTGGCGCAGGCCAGCCGATTGAGGTGCCGCATAACGGCTCGCTTAGCCGTTCGTTCGCCGCTAGGCAGAATTTCTCCCGACGCGGCATCGGATCAACCCGTGCTCTCGTTTTGCCTTTTTTTGCCTACCCGCAACTGCATAGGTTCTGCTCCATACTCTCTTGCCGCACACGCCATGCTTCGCCAATCATTCGGACTGTTTCTCTTTGTGGCGATGAGCGTATCCTGCGACACCCTTGGGGAGCAGCCGCCCACGTGGGCAAACGCGGCCATCCAAGAGCGCGGCGTACATGGCATCTTGTTAGGCGAGACGACCCTTGAGGAGGTCGAGGCTCAGTGGGGGCACTTGGGTGAAGGCGGTGGCTGGTGGGGAGGCGCTGGTGGAGGCGGCCTCTCGATGAGGTTGAACAGCGGGCAGGTAGGAGGACTCACCGTCTACTTTGTCGACACCCCGGAAGGGGCATTCCGATCTGGCAAAGCCTATCAATTCAATATCATCGCCCCATACAAAGGTCGCACTGAGGCCGGTATTGGAGTAGGCTCATCGGTTGCTGAGGTGTTTGCGGCGTACGGTCCTCCACTCCACAAACGGTCAACAGGCCACTACGTTAGCGGTGGAGACACGGCAGCGGTGTACGCCACCTATCATGCCTACAGCTATTGCATGGGGCGCAGCCACTTCTCTCTGGGTCATTGGGCCGATGCTGACACGATCAACAGCGTAGGCCTCGGATCATGGGTTCCTCCAGAACTCGGCACCTGTCCATAAACCGCTATCGCGGACGTACGGCGGGATGCGCCCATGCCGTTCGTACGCCATCGCGCCGAAGCTGCTGTTGAAAGTCGCTCCGCATCGCATCGCGCTCGTACACGGCATGTGGCTCGGTCTGCTGGGCGATACAGAACGCGGCCAACGCCCCCGCCGCCTCGCCGATGTTCCACTCGACCGGATGTAACCGATAGCATCCATTGGTGATATGCGTCACGCCGAGGTTCTTGCAGGCGGGCAGCAGGTTGCGCATGCGCTGCGGCACCAGCGCGCCCAGCGGAATCTGGAACGGCAGGCTTGGGAAGTCGATGTAGTTGTCGCCGCGGGTAGACGGATGCAGGTCGATGCGGTAGCTGCCGATCCCCACGCTATCCTCGAACACGGTGGCCGCCACCTCGCCCTCGGGCAACCCCGTCTCGGCCACGCGCATGGCGAGGCCCACGTGTGCTTCGGTGACGGTAAAGCGGGCGCGGATGCGGCGGCTCTCGCGGACGTACGGCGCCTTGGCCAAGCCGTGCCGCGTGCCCAGTAGGTCGCCGCGCAATTGCAAACCGGGCCAGCCTTGCTTGCCGTCGGGACGGGGCGCCTCCGTCTGGAGCCAGTAGCACAGCGACAGGCTGAGCTGCTGCGCCTGCCGCTCGTACGCGGTGCGCTGCTCGGGGCTAGCGCTGATCAGATCGCCCAGAAGGTAGTCGTTCTGCGGCCAGTTGATGAGCGATACGCCCGGCCGACCGTTGTCGAACAGACCGGGCGCGACCAACCGACGGTACGCCCACAGGTTGAATCGCTCGGTCTGGGCACCGGGGCGCGGGTCGAAGTCGAGCGTGCGCGGCTCCAGCGTAGCGGGATTGCTGTACGTGAGGCTTAGCAGCTTGCCCGGCCACGGCGGTGTCATCTCAGGCACAAAGTCGCGCCAGAACGCATAGTCGGTGGGGCGGGCGATGGTGTGCGTCTCGCCGGGGTGGTAGCTCAGCGCAAAGCACCACGTGAGGGCTTGAACGTTCGTGGGATCGGCGACGGGGAGAGCGTGCAGCTCGCCCGTCTCGGCCTGCGCCTCGGCGCCAACGACAAACGCGGTGTCTGTCATCGGCAGGAGGTCGCCCAGTTCGGTGGCGTCGAGGACGAACGGCGCGGTCACTTCCATCGTCTCGCCCGTGGGGCGGTGCTGCAACGTGACGCTGGTGACGCGATCGCCATCGGTCGTGGCAGCGATGGGAATCGTCTCTCTCCAGATGCGCACCTGCCCGCTACTCACGTACGGCGCCAGCATGCCTTCGAGGACCGCCAGCGCAGCGTGGGGCTCGTGGCAGATCGCCGATACGCCGCACGCGCCTGGATTGAGGGTGTCCGCGCGGTAGGCGGCGCCCGTCAGCGGGTAGTGCTGGCGGTAGTAGTCGCGCACGCCGTGGCGGAAGGCCTGGTATGATGCCGTGCCGCCCATCGTCTCGATCCACGGGTTCTCATCCGGTGGCACTGCTTGCGAGGTGAGTTGCCCACCAATCCAATCGGTCTCTTCGGTCATGATGACACGAGCACCCCGTCGGGCGGCAGCCAGTGCCGCTGCCACACCGCCCGTTCCGCCTCCCACAATCAACACATCGGTTGCGTCTTCGCGAAAACCTGTGGTGAACGGGACGGCGGCCACAGCCAGGGCGGAGGTGGCGATAAACTGACGGCGGTTCATGGCGGTGCGAGCGGTGATGAGCGACGCTAGAACGTACGAAGTGTTGGCGTTGTCTGCTTACGCCCTGTAGCTTCGTTAGGCTCGTTGTGGCTAGATCGCCGTTAGCTTTGGCTAATCAGTCGTTCATTTTGTGGCGACAAAACGAACCAAAAACGCTTGTCGATCTCGAAACGCACAGCGGATGTCCTTCGCGCAAACCCGCACCTAGCGAGCCGAAAGGTTGGCGGTGATTCAGAGCGTGACGCTCTTGCCCGCTAGCTGAACGCGCCCATCCACTCTGTCCGGCGCGCTCCTGGCCACGAGATCGACGTTGGTGGCTCGCTGAGCTCGGTTTGTTTGGCAGACTGGACTCTACTTATATCCGGCGGCTGATGCGGGGGAGGATGTCGGCTTTCCAGGCGGCGAAGCGGTTGTCGAGGATGGCTTTTCGGGCTTCGTCCATCAGCCAGAGGTAGAAGGTGAGGTTTTGCAGGGAGCCGAGGCGCGGGCCCAGCATCTCTTTCGCGATGAACAGGTGGCGCAGGTAGGCTTTCGTGTAGCCAAGCGCCGCCAGCGATTCCAATCCTGGGTCAACCAGGGAGAAGTCGGTCTGCCACTTCTTGTTGCGGATGTTGAGGATGCCCTCGGTGGTGAAGAGCGTGCCGTTGCGGCCGTTGCGCGTCGGCATCACGCAGTCGAACATGTCCACGCCGCGCGCGACGCTTTCGATGAGGTTGGCGGGCGTGCCTACGCCCATCAGGTAGCGCGGCTTAGTCGCTGGCAGCTCGGCGCAGCACACCTCGACCATGGCGTACATCTCGTCGGCGCCTTCGCCCACCGCTAACCCGCCGATGGCATAGCCCGGACAGTCGAGGTCAATCAGGTGGCGGGCCGACTCGCGGCGCAGGTCGGGGAAGAGCGCACCTTGCACAATGGGGAAGAGGGCCTGCTCGTGCCCGTAGAGCGGCTGGGTAGCCTCGAAGTGGGCCTTACAACGCTTCGCCCACCGGACGGTGAGTTCATGCGACGTCTTAGCGACCTCATGCGAGACCGTGCTTGGTGGGCACTCGTCCAGCACCATCATGATGTCGGAGCCGATGCTGCGCTGCGTCTCCACCACCGACTCGGGCGTGAACCAGTGATACGAGCCGTCCAGGTGACTCTGGAAGCGGACGCCCTCCTCGGTGATCTTCCGCAAGCCCTTCAGCGAGAACACCTGAAAACCGCCCGAGTCGGTCAGGATGGGTCCGTCCCAGCGCATGAACCGATGCAAGCCGCCTGCCTGCTCCAAGAGGTCGGTGCCGGGCCGCAGGAAGAGGTGGTAGGTGTTGCCGAGGATGATCTGGGCGCGGATCATCTCGGTGAGGTCGCGCGGCTCCAGTCCTTTCACACTACCGACGGTGCCCACGGGCATGAAGATGGGCGTCTCGATGACGCCGTGCGCCGTCGTGATGCGGCCTGCGCGAGCGTCGGAGGTGGCGTCGGTGTGGAGGAGGTCGAAGGTCATGGCATAGCCGTAAGCAGAGGATGCGCGCCAACGTCTGGACCTGGGCCGGGTTGCACCCTGGGACGGTAGCGGCTAAGTTGCTCGCGTTGCCCTCAGCAGATGCCCCGCTTCCGTGTTAGTCCCCAACAACCAGGCTGCCAGTCGTCAAGGTATGATCGCCATCGCAGCAGTCGATCAAGAGGAATTCGCCCGCCTCCTCGTGCAGCTCGACAAGCCGCTGGTGCTCATGCAAGGCGACCGAGGCGGTAAGCGCCGGTACTACGTGCAGTATGGCGGCTACGTGTTCATGCACAAAACCAAGACGGCCTACGACCCGTCGCCGCACGCCACGATTGTCAAGGTGGAGCGCTTCTACAGCTCCTTCGACTGGACGGGGTTCTGATGATGTCCTCGCGCTTCGCCCCACTTCTCGGCGTCTTGCTTCTACTCACCAGCTGCACCGCTGATGAGCCTGCGCAAGCCGATTCAGCCATGGTCTTTCCCGGCGAGACGTGGGCGACGGCGACGGCTGAGTCGCAAGGCGTGGATGGTGCCATCTTGCAAGCCGCCCTCGACACGCTGGCGTTCTACAGCGGTGCCGATGGGCTCGACGAGGTCGTGGTCGTGCGCAACGGCTACGTGATCCACCAAGGCGACAGCGTCCACAAAGCGCACAACGTGTACTCCGTGACAAAGTCGATCACGAGCACGGCGCTGGTCCTCCTCGTTGACGAAGGGAAAGCGTCGCTTGACAAGCCCGTGGCCGAGATCGAGCCGATGCTCGCCGAGCGCTACCCCTCAATAACTTTCCGAACGCTGGCCACAATGCGGTCGGGTTATAACGCCGACGGCCCCAACCGCTGGGGCGAAGCCAGCGCCGACTGGTCAGCAACGCCCTTCGAGGTGGGTGAACCGCTTTTCGCCCCCGGATCGGCATACGCCTACTGGGACGAGGCCATGATTATGATGGGCCGCGTGCTCACACGCGTCGCGGGCGAATCGCTGTATGACTACCTCGACCAACGGGTCATGCACCCCATCGGTATCACCGATTGGAGCTGGTGGAGCGAACACGAGGTGGACGGTATCCCGGTGGTTTATGGGGCCACGGGCATCAGCCTCAACGCGCTCGACCTTGCCCGCTTCGGGCTACTTTACCTCAACGATGGCGTCTGGGATGGAACGCGCTTGCTCCCCAAACACTGGGTAGCCGAGGCCACGATCAACCACGTGCCCGCCACCATCGCCATCGCCGACACCGACCGCAGCGCCACCGACGGCCGCGGCATCTACGGCTTCAACTGGTGGACCAACGGCGTCACGCCCGACGGCACCCGCAGCATGCCGGATGCCCCCGTAGGCACCTACTACGCCAGCGGCTTGCACAACAACATGCTGTTCGTCGTGCCCGAGTGGGATCTTCTGCTCGTGCGGCGTGGCGAAGACGGCAACCCACCCGCAGGCAAAGCCAACGTCTACAACCGTGTCCTCCGCACGCTAGCGCCGGGGATCACTGTGTGATTGACACGTACGGCGCAGGTTACGCTTCGGCAGGCACCAGACGCACGATCTTGTCGGATTCCATCGCGAGGTAGACGTTGCCATCAGGACCGACTTCGATGTCGCGGATGCGGGCGCCAGGGTTGTGGACGACTTCCACGTGCGTCACCTTGCCCTCATGCATGTCCAGGCGCTGCAGTTCCATGTAGGCTAACGAGACCACCAGTGCATCGCCGTACCATTCGGAGAACGCGTCGCCGTCGTAGAACGCCATGCCGGAGACGGCGATGGACGGCAGCCAGTAGTGGACGGGCTGCTCCATGCCTTCCTTCTCCACGATGTCGGTGATGGGCGTGCCGTTGTAGTTGATGCCGTAGGTGATGACGGGCCAGCCATAGTTGACGCCAGACCGCATGAGGTTCAGCTCGTCGCCGCCGCGGGGGCCGTGCTCGTTGGTCCAGATCGAGCCATCGGGGTGGATGGCCATGCCTTGCGCGTTGCGGTTGCCATAGGTCCAGATGGAGGGGAGAGCGCCCGCTTGGTTCACGAACGGGTTGTCCGCAGGGATGCGACCGTCGTCGTGCAGGCGGTGCGTCTTGCCGTTCGGCAGCGACAGGTCCTGGGCCTGATCCTGCTGCCCGCGGTCGCCGATGGTGAAGTAGACGAAGCCCTCGTCGTCAAACACGATGCGCGAGCCGAAGTGGTGCGGTCGGCGTGTGTACGTGGCTTCGTCGGCCTTGAAGAGCGTTTCCATGTCGGTCAGCGCCGTGGCGTCTGCCGAGAGCTTGGCGCGCACGAGCACGGTGTTGCTGATCTGCTGGTCGCCCTGCTGCACGGGATCGGAGTAGGTGAGGTAAACCCAGCGGTTGTTCTCGAAGTCGGGGTGGAGTTCGACGTCTAGCATGCCGCCCTGGCCGCAGAAGCACACCTCAGGTGTACCTGCCAGCGGCGCACTCACGGTGCCATCGGGGCTCACCACTTTGATCGGCCCTTCTTTCTCGGTCACCAGCATGCGGCCATCCGGCAGGAAGGTCATGCCCCACGGCAGGCCCAGCCCTTCGGCCACGGTCTCTACGGTGAAGCTGTGGCGTTCAGACTGGTGGACTTCGCCATCGTCATCGATGGACGGGGTGAACCCAAAGACGAGGGGCAGAGCAGCCAGGACCAGCACAGGAACGGCGACGAACAGGAGTTTGCGGAGCTTCATGGCGCGTGCAGAACAGAGCGAAACAGGGAAAACTGACGCGTCAACGACGCAAAACGCGTCAGAGATCCAAAGCGGACGACGGCACGGGCAGCCCTTCCATCGCCATAATCTTGAGCGCGTTGGTGGTAGTGCACGGACCCTCGCGCAAGGCGTAGTCGAACGTCATACGCCCGTCGGCCACGTCCTCGCGGAAGTGCAGGTTGCGCAGGCGCGGCAGCTCGTCGGCGAGGCGTACCAGGTCGAGGTCGTGGGTGGCCAGGAGCCCGGCGCCGTGGCCTGCGGCCAGTTCGCGGATGTAGGCTTGGCTGCCCATGAAGCGCTCGCGGTTGTTGGTGCCCCGGAAGATCTCGTCGATGAGGTAGAGCAGGGGCGCAGCGTCTTGGGCGTGCAGCGCGTCGAGCAGCGCCCGCAGCCGGCGTACCTCGGCGTAGAAAAACGAGAAGCCGTCGTTGACGGAGTCCTGCACCTGCATGCACGAAAAGAGCCGCATCGGGCGGAGCCGCAGCACATGCGCATCGACCACACCGCCCGCCCACGCCAGCACCGCGTTCACGCCCACCGTACGCATAAACGTGCTCTTGCCCGCCATATTCGAGCCCGTGATGAGCAGCACCTCGCCCGGCTCACGCAGCGCGACCGTGTTGCGCACCTTGGCCTTGGCGTCGATGAGCGGATGGCCGAGGCCTTCGGCGTCGATGAGATCGCCCTCCGTGGCGAAGGTGGGGAAGGTGTAGTGCGGATGGTCGTCGGCGAAGGTGGCGAGCGCGCTGAGGGCATCGAGGGTGTACCATGCGTCGAACCACTGCGGCAGCACAGCGCGTAGTTGGCCCTTGGTGCGGTGCAGCAAGTAGGTGACGATCAGATTCCACGGGACGGCAGCGTTGAGCAGTACCAGCAGTAGCTCGCTTCGCGTCACGCTCGCGGCCGTGGCGATGCGCTGGATGCGCCGCATCACCTCTGTGGGCTGCTGCCCCGGTTGCTGGAGCGGCGCACACACAGCCTCCACCTCGGGCGCATGCGCCAAGCGGTAGCGCTCCAGAAACGTCAGCGCGGGCATGAACGCCCGAAACGCATCCACCAGCGCCTCCGACTCGGCGAACGCCTGCTGCAAACGCCCGAACTGCACCGCGTAGAGCACGATGTAGAGCACCACCGAGCCCAGCCATAGCGCGGGCAACACATCCAGCACATCCGCCACGATCAGCGCCACGTTCAGCAGCGCCAACCCCGTCAGACTGACGGCCCACGTACGCAACGCATTGTGTACTTCGGTGCCCGCTAGCCACGCCTCGACCGCAGCGCCATCCCAGCGGGGCTTCTTGCGATGCATCATCCGCCCGAGTAGTGCCAACCGTTGCCGAAACAGCGACATCCCGACCAGCCGACGCACCACGCGTTGCCGCGCCAGCGTCGCGTCCACATCTGGCTTCGCCGCCGAGAGCCACGTCGCCAGCTTCGCGCTGCCGCCTGCCGTCTCCGTGGCATCCAGCAACCGATGCACCGAGCGCCCGCCAAACACATCGAGATCAGCCGTGAACGGGTGTGCGGGGTCTTCGCCCTGTGTCGCGGCGTGAGGCAAGGTTGGCCAGTCAAGCCCCTGCCGCGCCAACCGCTCGGCGTGCAGTTGCCGCCAAACGAGGGTGCGCTGCCAGCGCGCATCCACCCGCCGATGCTGACGTGCCACGGCGATAAACACCGCCAGTGCGATGCTACCGCCAGCCCAAGCGGCTTGTGTCAGGTCTTGCCATGCCAAGGCCGCCGCCAGTCCAGCCCCGGCGAGGAAAAGCCCCAGCCGGATGCGCGACCACTGCCGACTCGCGGCCTTCAGCGCTGCCAGCCGCCGATCCAGCCGGACAAGATGCCACTCTTGGAGCGCGATGCGTTTGGCAAAACGGATATCCATCGTCGCTCTCGGCGCGGGCTACGGGATCAGTTTCCGGCCCCGGTGCTCGGTGGGGTGTAGTTCTCCAAGGCACGGACGGTCATGGGCACATCGGTGACGGGGCGGTTGCCGCGCCCTTGTACGGGCACAGCAGAGATGGCATCGAGGACGTCGAAGCCCTCTACCAACTCGCCGAAGACGGTGTACTGCATGTCGAGGAAGGGCGTGCCACCTTGCGTCATGTACACCTGCTTGGCTTCTTCGGAGAAGGTAAACGCGGGGTCGTTGAGCGCTTCCTTTACGCGCAGCTCCTGCATCGTCAACTCCTCTTCGGTAAGGGGGCGCCCTTCCACAATGTAGAACTGGCTGCCACTGCTCTCACGCTGTGGGTTGACCATATCGCTCTGGCGCGCCGCCGACAGCGCCCCGCGCTTGTGGAAGAGCGCTGGGTTGAACTCCGCGGGAATGGTGTAGCCCGGACCGCCCGCGCCGTCATTGTTCGGATTGTCATCCATCGAGTTAGGGTCGCCACCCTGGATCATGAACTGGTCGATGACGCGGTGGAACGTGGTACCGTCGAAGAACTGCTCCGCGACGAGCTTGGCGAAGTTGTCGCGGTGGCCGGGCGTCTCGTCGTAGAGGCGAATCACCATGCGGCCTTGCGGCGTGATGATCTCATAGAAATCGCTGACGGACACGGTGGCGGTGGTAGCCGAGGCATCGTTGGCAGCAGGCGTGCTGGTGGTGCTGTCGGCGGGCTGGCAGCCGAGGCAGAGGCTCAGGCTGAGTACGGCAAGAAGCATGGTACGGATGGTCATAATGGGTAGTGAACAAGGGTGGAGGCCGCCTTAACGGTTAAGCAGACGGCGGTCGTATGTCGTCGAAGTAGGTGAGGATGGCGAGGCGCAGCAGCGTCTCCTGGTCGTCCAGCTCTAGCGCGGGCAGCGCGACGCGCGGCTCCCAGAGCCAGCGCCCCTGGGCATCGGCGCCGATGCGCTGGTAGAGGCCCAGCGTTTCGAACGCCACGTACGTGCCCTCCATGATCAGGTCCTGCTTCTCCTCCTTCGCCAACTTGGGCTGATACCCGCGTCCTTCCGACTGGATGCCGATGAGAAACAGGATCGATTCAATGGTGGGCTCGCGCTTGAACTTCACCTCGATCCATGTGGTGAGTTCAGCCCAACGTCTGTCAAGGTCGGCCGGGTCCAGGGCCTTAAGATCAGGAAGCATACTTTAACGCCATGGCACGGCTACGCAAGGCGCCGTCGTACGTTGCTCCCTACCCAGGAGGTCCAGGGTAAAGCATTCAACGGGTCGCCGCGCCATAGGCTTCTTTGAGCAGCCCCTGGAAGTGGTGGACGCCCGCCTCACACTCGACGGAGAAGCGCCCTTGGTCATACGCAGGCGAGGTGAGGCCGCGCTGCACGTGCTCGCAGATCTCGATGTCTTCCAGCTGCACCTCGTCGCTGAATTTCATGTCGCTGGCAATCTGCTCGGCCATGCCGGGCTTGTCGAGGTCGGCGTAGAAGTAGTCGAAGTGGACCAGTGTGCGGCCCGGCGCCACAGGCACGACGGCGTTCATCTGCAGCCGGTCGCCCATGATGTTGAGCATAATGTTGGGGAAGACGAAGTAGTAGAACGCGGCCTCGGCCTCCTCGCCGTACGGCGAGTCGCCGTCGCGGAGGGGGCTGTGTTGGAGCGAGTAGTAGCGGAACGTCTCGGTGCGGTACGCGCGGTAGTCGAGCACCTTGCACAGCTCCGGGTGGACCAGCGGCAGGTGGTAGCCTTCCAGGTAGTTGTCCACGTACACCTTCCAGTTGCACGCCACGTCGTACGTCACGCGGGTGTGGAACTGCAGATCGTCGAGGCGGATCGGCGCGATGCGCTCGGCGATCCCAGAGAGCAACGCCTCCAAACCAGGCAGCGGCCCAGGCTGCAGGCGCACGAACAGCAGCCCTTGCCACTCGGCCAGTTCGACGGGCGTCAAGCCGAAGTCGCGCTTGTCGAACAGCTCGGAGCGGTCGAAGCGGGGCACGCCGCGGAGCGAGCCGTCGAGCCGGTACGTCCAGCCGTGGTACTGGCACTGCAACATCTTGGCTGAGCCACAGGGGCGGGTGGCCAGCGGACCGCCGCGGTGTTTACACACGTTGTAGAACGCCCGCACCGCGCCCTCAGCATCGCGCACGACCACGATCGGATGTCCCGCTACGTCGGCGGTGAGAAACGTGCGCGGCGCAGGCAGCTGATTCGCGTGCGCCACGTACTGCCACGACGTACCCAGCACGGCGTCTCGGTCGAAGGCGTGCATCTGCGGATCCACATACCACGCCGACGGAATCGTTGACGCCCGCTCAAGCGGCTCGTGGTGCAAGGTGTCGGGCGTGAACAGCATGGGATCAGCGGATGAACGGCGCGGCTAGTCGATCAGCCACGTCACCAGCTCGGGGAAGATGACGATCAGCGCGAGGCCGATGAGCTGGATGGCGATGAACGGCAGCGCGCCGCGGTAGATATCGGTGGTCTTGACCTCGGGCGGCGCCACCCCGCGCAAGTAGAACAGCGCGAACCCAAACGGCGGCGTCAGGAACGAGGTCTGGAGGTTCATGCCGATCATCACGCCGAACCACACAAGGTCTACGCCCAGCGCGAGGGCGGCGGGCACCAGCAACGGCAGCAGAATGAAGGCGATCTCGAAGAAGTCGATGAAGAAGCCCAGGATGAAGATGGCGAGGTTGGCCACGATGAGCAGGCCGATCACGCCACCCGGCAGGTTGGTCAGCAGCTCCTCGATCCACAGGTCGCCGTTGAGGCCGCGGAAGACGAGCGCGAACGCCGTAGAGCCGATCAGCAGAAACACCACCATCGAGGTCAGGCGGGTGGTGTCGCGCATGGTGTCTTTGAGCGCCTGCAGGTTGAGGCGCTTGTTGAGCGCCGCTAGCAGCATCGCGCCGAGTGCGCCGAGTGCGCCTGCCTCGGTCGGCGTGGCAACGCCCGCGAAGATGCTGCCGAGCACCACCAGGATAAGCCCCAGCGGCGGCAGCATCACGAGCACCACCTTGCGGATGAGCTCGCCCTTGTCGTGCGGCCGCGCCTCGGGCGGCAGCGCCGGCGCCGCGCCGGGCTTGAGCCACGCCACACCCATGGCGTAGAGCGCGTACATGCCCGTGAGCATCAGCCCCGGCACCAGCGCCCCCACAAACAAGTCGCCCACCGACACGCCCAGCTGGTCGCCCAGCACCACGAGCACCACGCTCGGCGGGATGATCTGCCCTAGCGTCCCCGACGCCGTAATCACGCCCGCCGCCAGCTCCTTTGAGTAGCCGTACTGCAGCATCACGGGCAGCGAGATCATCCCCATCGCCACCACCGACGCGCCCACCACGCCCGTCGCCGCCGCCAGCAGCGCGCCCACAAAGATCACCGCCAGCGCCAGCCCGCCCCGCATCGCGCCAAACAGCCCGCCGATGGTCTGCAGCAGGTCCTCGGCCAGCCGCGACTTCTCCAGCATCGTCCCCATGAAGATGAAGAACGGCACCGCCAGCAGCACGTAGTTGGCCATGATACCGAAGGTGCGGTCGGG
>JBCDJT010000071.1:0-25393 GCA_038747545.1 Bacteroidota bacterium | reverse complement strand
CGCTCGATGGCTTGGTGGAGGTTGGCCTCGGCGGTGGGGAAGTCGTACGCCCAGGCCGGGAAGCGGCGGTAGGATACGGTCTCGTACTGGATGCGCACGAACCGGAACCCGTGGTCGATACCGTACCCCACCTCGGGGCCGGGAAGGTCATAGGAGCGGTACCCTTGCGCCTGGGCGGGCAGGACCGTGAGCAGGCCGAGGCAAAGTAGGGCGGCGAGTGTGCAGGCGCGCATCGGGTGTGGCAGGAGTGCAGTAGAGAAATCCCCCTACAGTCGAGCAAGCGCGTAGGTTCTATCAGAACGCCCGGATGAGCCGTTTAGCATGTAACCATTCAGGCGGCGTGGCGCAGGTGCCCCTGCTCCAAGCGCTGCTCAATCTGCTTCGCTTCGTGCGTCAGCCTCTTCTCTTCCTCACTCAGGAAGTCACATTCCTGCTTCAGGTCGGCGATGCGTGACTGATGGAGCCGGATGCGCTCTTCGCGCTCGGCCTGTTCCTTGTCAGTTTGGATGACGGCCAAGCTCGCTTCTCGGATCGCATCTTGCAATTCCATCTTGCGATGTGTGTCCGCCTCGCCCATGTGTTGCAGGCTTCGTTTGTGGAAATCGAGGAGCCCGCGGGTAGCCTGTATCTCCGCGAAGGCCGCATCGTGCTGCTGCTTGGCGGTGTTGAGTAGATCAGCTTGCTCGGCCAAGGCGGTTTCTTTGTCTTCGCGTTTTGCTGCAATAAGCGCCACGGATTGCGTCGTATCGCGCAGGATTACGCGTAAGCGGTTCCGTTTGCGCTGCTCGGCTTCATACGCCGCGTCCTCTTCTGCTGCCGACGGCACGGGTACAGCCTTCGAGGTGTCGCTGGTAGCCGTTGCGACTGGGGCAGGGGGGGCAGGCGCTACACGTGGTGCCTTCGCCGTCCCTTTCCGCGCAAACTTGAAGCGCCGCAGCACCAACGCCGAGGCGACGATGATGCCGCCCAGGATGAGCACAACAACGACAAGCGACCCCATGCCACCGCCGCTAGTGCTTTGGGCATGCACAGGGGCAATGGGGATGACGGCTAGGCCTATCAGGAGGTTAGGAATCCATTTACGCATCAGAACTGACCGGGTGAATGGCATTACATGCGTTATATCGGCCTGTATGCGCTGAACGTTAAGGTTTGCCTAACAATTGCCGCTGAGCATGGACTACATCTAGCGCATGCTTGAGCAGGGTGCGCTGCATTCGCGACATCCCCTGCAGGTTCAGGACGTTGGAAGGGGCCTCGCTAATCTCGACCTGGCGCACTTGCTGCTCGGTGCGGAAATCGCAGAGCAAGCGGTATGCGCTTGTGAGGTCGGCTAGTGGCCGCTTGAGTGCGGGGATGTCCATCAGCTGGCGGAGCCGCACATACGTGTTCGTGGGTACGGGCTCCAGGTGATGCCATGCCAGCGCCCGGACCAGCGCCATGGCAGGGTCGGTGCCCGCCGTGCGCACATTCACCGACGGCATCGTTGGCGACAGGCGTTGCAGGAAGGAGCGTCCGGGGGCGGACTGCTCAAGCGCAGCATGCATCACGCCACGCAGGTCAAGGGGTGAGGCGGCATGGTGCAAGCCGCTCAGCACAGCTACGGCAAGGGACGCATGGCCAAACACAGTCCGGCCATCTAGCCAATGCAGCAGGGCTCCACTGGCTATGCCGCCCGCACTGAGCCACTGGCTGAACTGATCTGCCCAGTCGGCATCACGGCGTACCCACGGCGTGGCCTCCAGTGTGCTGGTGCTTATGCCGCACTGCTGCAAGCCAAACTGGATTCGCTCGGCAAGGTGCTGGGCGTCCTGTGGAAGAACACCATCGCGATAAGCTAGCGCCAGCCGAATAGGGCTTGTCATCGTCATCTCACGCCGACCGAGGTCGCCCAAGCCGATGAGGGCGAACGCGTCTGGCGCGAGCGCCACCTCGGCCTGCGCAAGGTTGGCGATGCGGTACAGGAGCGCGTCATACACGCTCGTCAGGAGGCCCGCCAACCGCTCGGGGTCCACGCCTTGCCGATACAGCTGCACATGCTGCTGGTAGATGACAGCCATGATGTTGGGTAGAGCATCCAGGCGGTCATATCGATCCAGCAGGTGGAGCGTAGCCAGCGGGTCAAGGCCGCGAAAGTGCGCCAGCGTGTACTCGGCGACGACGCCAGCAACGGACTCCTTGGTCGTACCCGTGGCCACCAAAAGCACAGGCGTTTCCTCGGCTAAGAACACCGTCAGGGCATCGAGCAAGGAGGCCTGGGGAGCAATGGTGGGCGGAAGGGGTGCCTGTATGTCGCGCGCCTGGGTAGACGGTGGGCGCTGGGCCGTGATGTATGCGTCCCGCAGTACCCGGTCGGTGATGATACCAGTCACCTGGTCGCCCTCGGTGATGAGCGCCGTACCCGAAGCCGTGGCCGTCATGGCAGCGCTGACCTCAGCCACCGGGGTGTCGGCGGTGCAGAACAGCGGCGTTGGCAACCGCAGGGTGCCCAGCGGCAGGTGCGTCAGGCGGTGGCGTCCCGCGATGTCGCGCGGCAGGTCGCGGTGGCGGATGAACTGGTGGAGGTCTTGGTCGAAGAACGTAGCGAAGCCGGGCTCGGCGTCGTAGAGCTCCACAAAGCGCTTCGCGTTGAGCAAGACCACCGTAGTGGCCTCTACCGCCTGGGCTTCGTAGAGCCGGGCGCCCCCCTTGATCAGGCCAAACGACCCAAAGGTCTGCCCGCGTCCGCACTTGTCCAGCAGCCACCCGGTGTCTTGATCCACCAGCCGTACGAGGCCGCTGGCTACGATGTACAGGTGGTCATGTACGGTGCTGCCCTGCTGGAGCAGCACATCGCCTTCCTGTATGTGCGAGACCGTGACGTCGCGGAGGAGTGTGCGGCGCAGCGCTGCGCTCAGCTGGGCAAAGGGCGTTGTCTCAGCGAGCAGGTCGAGGAGCGTGCGGGCAATGGTATCGTCGGGAGCCATGCGGACGTGGAGGAGGCCTAGATGAGAATGCCTCTACAAGATACGCCGCATGTGACGTTAGGTGATCCCAGCGGGCCTCACTCATTCAGCGCGTAACGACCGAACCGGGTTCTGGCGAGCCGCCTGCAGGGCATGGTAGCTGACGGCGACCCCGGCGATGGCAAACGCAATCACGGCCGCCACACCGAAGACCGTCCACGAGATGTCGGTTTGGTAGGCGAAGCCCTCCAGCCATCGGCTCATCAGTGTGTAGGCAACTGGCGTGGCGAGGACGATGGCCACGCACACCAGCACCGCGAACTCACGCGAGAGCAGCAGGATGATTTGGTACACCGTCGCGCCCAGCACCTTGCGGACCCCAATTTCTTTGGTCCGCTGGTCGGCCATGAAGGCGGCAAGCCCAAAGAGGCCCAGGCAGGCAATAAACAGCGCCAGTGCAGCGAAGCCGCGGTACAAGGCGGCTTCATGCTGGTCCTGCGCATATCTTTGCTGCAGGGCGTCGTCGAGAAACTCGTACTCGAACGGCCATTCCGGTACCACCTCGGTCCACACGCGCTCGAAGCGGGCGATGGCATGTTGAGCCGACCCGGGCGCCAAGCGGAGCATCAGCTTGCCGTCGCGTGGCACAGCTTTGCCGAAGATGATCATGGGCCGCACCGAACGATGCAGCGAAGCGGTATGGAAGTCATCGACCACGCCTACCACTGTCAGGAGGCCGTCGGAGATGGTAGCCGAGAGGGTCTGGCCAATGGCCTCCTCCGGTGTTCTCCAGCCCAGCGTGGTGACGGCTTGCTTGCTGATGAGCACATCCGTATCCAGGCGCCCTTCACGCTTGGGCCACAAGCTCTCGCCCGCAATGACGTCCAGGCCGACCGTGGGCTGGAATTCGGGATCGGCAAAGACATAGCCATGCACGGGGCTCGACTCCTCTCGTTCACCAAACTGCGAGGCGGCTACGGGCCCCGAACTGATGGGGGCATCGACGCCCGAGTTGGTGACTGTTGCATGGATCACCTGCGGATCGCTCAGCAGTCGCGCTTTCAGCACCTCGCCCATCTCGTTCAGCAGCGCGCCGTCGCGCAGCGGCAGTGAAAGTACCTGCTCGCTGTCAAACCCAAGGTCTTGCTGTTGCATGAACTGGAGTTGCTGACCCACCACGAGGGTCGCTACAATCAACGTCGTTGAAACGGCAAACTGGAGGACCACCAACGACTGCCGTAGCCGCGACGTATGGCCAGGGCGCCTGATGGTCTGTTTGAGCACCTGTGCTGGTAAGAAGCGTGCCAGATGCAGCGCTGGGTAGATGCCCGCCGCCGCGCCGATCAGGAGCACGCCACCGCCCAGGAAGAGGAGACCACTGCCGCTCACCAGTGGTGCCACGCTCAACGCGCGTCCCAGCACGCTGTTGAGACCAGGCAAGGCGAGGGCTACAAGGACAAGCGCCAGCACGAGCGCGGCGGCGGTGAGCAGGATCGACTCGCTGAGGAACTGGAACAGCAGCTGAACGCGGTCGGCGCCGAGCACCTTGCGCAGTCCTACCTCTTTCATCCGCTGTGCCGACCGCGCCGTGGAGAGGTTGACGTAGTTGATGCACGCCAGCAGCAGAATGAACAGGGCGATGGCTGAAAACAGACGCACGGTGGCCATGTCGCCCTGAGGGGTCACCTCATAAACATCGGAGTGCAGGTGGATATCGGTGAGCGGGCGCAGGTAAAACGACTGCGTCCACACTGGGTTGGCCTCGGCAAAGTGCGCAAAGTCAGCCGTGAGGTCGCTGGGCTGCGCGCCCGGTGCCAGCAGTACGTACGTCTGCGTACCTACGCCGCCGAAGTGTTCTAGCCAGGAGTTGCTTTGGATGAGCAACGAGAAGGGCGCGAGCGCATCGAACGTGTAGTGGCTGTTAGGAGGCACATCGGCAATCACGCCCGTGACGACGAGCTCCTTGGCATTGTCCATCACCATCGTTTGGCCGACGGGGTTCTCGCCGTCAAAGTACTTGTCCACTAGCGATGCCGTGAGGACAATGCTGTTGGGGTCCGAGAGCATCGTCGTGCGATCTCCTTGCAGCACCTCAAAGGAGAACATCTGCAAGAAGGTAGTGTCTGCGTAGGCCACCGCATCGCCATAGGCTTGCCGCTCGCCATGCCGGAGCAGGTGCGCTCCCTTCGATAGCCGTGAGGCGGCCTGGATCTGGGCGAAGTCGGCAGCCATAGTCGGCCCGGTGGGCCCATCGGTAAAGCTGGATGGCGCATCATTCATAGCGATACGCTCCAGGCGGTAGAGGCGGTCAGCGTTGACGTGGAACGTGTCGAACGAGTGCTCCTCCGTGACGAAGAGCAAGATCGTCAGGCTGCAGGCCAGCGCCAGCGCCAAGCCTAGCACGTTGATGGTGGCGTAGAGCGGGTGCTTGCGGAACGCACGGGCAGCCACGAGCAGGTAGTTCTTGAACATGTGTAGACTCCAGCGGGTCATTTGATCGATGAAGCCAGGCAGCGAAACGAGCACGTGACGCACGTACCACCGGCGGGCATAGGCCTCGCCATACTGCTGGCGCAGGTAGTGAAACTCCTCCTCGAAATCCCCCAGCAGAATGTCATCATCGCCACGCAGGCGCAGGTGCCGCAGCAGCCACGCCGCCCAGCGGGGCGGGCGGGCGCTCATAAGCGGCTTGCCAGTTGCGGCACGCCCTGCCAGAGCACCGCGTTAATGCGCTGCACTTCGGCCAGCGCGGTTAGCCCCTTGTCGGTAAGCGTGAAGAAGCGCCGCCGCCGCCCGCCGCGTTCTTTGGTCGGTGCGCCATCGGTGGCCTTGAGGAAGCCCTGCCGGGTGAGCCGGTCGAGCGGGTCATAGACCGAGGCGAACGAGAAGTGCTGGCTGGTCTCGGCCATGAGGTAACGGCGCACCGTGACGCCATAGGCATTGTCGCCCAGGTGCCATACGGCCAGCAGCACCAGTTCTTCGGAACGCAGCAAGAGCTTCATCGCATATCCTGATGTATTCTGGAATGCGGAAAATATACAGCTCGATTATGAGATAGTTACATTACTTCTGGAAAACAGAAAAATAAATCTCAAGATCCTGCTCTGTGTGAGCGTAGAGGCTGTTGAGGAAACAAGCGACTGGGTGAGCGTTCGAAACAGCCCTCGTATTAAAAGCCAAGCTAATGCATATTTGTACCGTCGTCGGTGCGCGCCCGCAGTTCGTGAAAGCAGCAGTCGTGAGTCAGGCCTTCCAGCGACACGGGGTGAAGGAGTCCATCGTCCACACGGGGCAGCACTACGACGCGAATCTCGCCCAGGTCTTCTTCGATGAGTTGAATATCCCGCCGCCTGTGGTAAACCTCAACGTGCGGTCTGGCACGCACGCTGCCCAGACGGGGGCTGCCCTCATAGGCATTGAGCGGTTCTTGATGGAGTGCGCTGCTGATGCAGTCTTGGTCTACGGCGACACGAACAGCACATTAGCAGGTGCGCTGGCCGCCGTGAAGTTAGGCATCCCAGTCGCCCATGTGGAGGCTGGCTTGCGTGCGGAGAATATGCTGATGCCCGAAGAGGTGAATCGCATCGCGACGGATCGGATCGCGACGTGGTTGTTTTGCCCTACGCAAGACGCTGTGCAGCGCTTGGCCCGGGAGGGGATCACCACAGGCGTACATTTCTCGGGCGACGTCATGCTAGAAGCGACGCGACAGTTTGCCGCCCGTGCCGAAGGGCGCGTTGTGCTGGACGCGGTGCATCCGGCAACCGCTGGTGCGTTTACGTTGGCCACGATCCATCGTCCTGTGAACACCGATAGTCCCAGCCGCTTACAGGCAATTTTTGATGGCTTAGCAGCGCTCAGCACGCCCGTAGTCATCCCAGTGCATCCGCGGACGAAGGCACGCCTGGAGGGGATTGAAGTGGCCAAGAATGTCCATCAGGTTGCTCCGGTGAGTTACTTGACCATGCTGAAGCTCATCCAACATGCTGATACCGTCGTCACGGACTCAGGCGGCTTGCAGAAGGAAGCCTACTGGCTGGGGACGCCATGCGTCACCGTGCGCGATGAGACCGAGTGGCGCGAGACACTGGCGGGAGGCTGGAACCAACTCGTCGAGGCCAACGCGCACGCCATCGTACAGGCCGTGCAGCGGCGGCCCCATGCGGCCCAACGCGCACTGGGTGCTGCGGAGCGGCCCGCCTCCGACCTGATAGCCGAACACCTCTTGAACCATGGATGATGCTATGGAGCGACCGTTCCGCATTCTGATGGTGCTTGATCAAGACTTCCCACCAGATGCGCGTGTTGAAAACGAGGCGCGCACCTTGCAGCAGGCGGGGTTCGAGGTGACCGTGTTGGCCATTGCGCCCGACGATCGACCTGCTACCGACCTGCTCGAAGGCGTCCGTATCATCCGAGCGCGCATCTCAGCATGGCAGCGCAACAAGATGCGTGGGCTTTCGGGTACGTTTCCGTTTCTGGAGTGGTACCTCGTGCGCGAAATCGGGAAGATCTACGCGGATTGGCCCTTCGATGCATTGCACATGCACGACTTGTACTTGTTTGGAGGTGGGCTGAAGGCAGGACGCTCACTAGATGTACCTGTTATCGGCGATTTGCACGAGAACTGGGTTGAAGCACTCAAACACTACGCATGGAGCACGCGCGCACCAGGAAAATGGGTCGTCAGCATACCGCGGTGGCAACGCTTGGAGCGTGCCTGGGTGAATGCTGTCGATGGGTTAGTTGTCGTGATAGAAGAGGCAGCCGTGCGCAATCAGGCGCTTGGAGTGCCTGAAGAGCGGATTCACGTCGTACCCAACACTATACAACTGGCCGACTTTGACGGTTTTGTTGAAGAGCCTGCACTCATCGAGCGCTTGCAGCAACGACCGACGATCCTCTACACCGGAGGCATGGATATACATCGGGGACTGGCCTCCGTTATCGATGCCATGCCGGATGTCATCGTCAAACACCCCGAGGCACAACTCGTGCTGGTAGGCAGTGGGCGCGTGAAGCCTGAACTGGAGGCGCAGGCGCAGCGTCTCGGCGTGCTCAACACCCATGTGTCGTTTGAAGGGTGGCAGCCGCAAGCCCGGCTGAAGAGCTACATGCTCGGCAGCCAAATCTGCCTCGTCCCGCACTTGAAGACGGTGCATACTGACAACACTATCCCGCACAAGCTCTTCCACTATATGTACTTTGCGCGCCCCGTTGTAGTGAGCAACTGCGACCCGCTCAAGCGCATCGTCGATGAGACGCAGGCCGGGCGGGTATATCCTGCTGGTGAATCGGCGGCGCTGGCCAGCGCACTGGTTGAGCTACTTGGCGCCGCGGACGCGCGTGACGCGATGGGGCAGCGTGGACACGAGGCCGTGGTGGATCGGTACCACTGGGCCAAAACCGTGACGCCGCTCATCGAACTTTACACCAACCTACGGCGCCGCAGCGTACCGGCGCGCTAGATCGTCGGCGATGCGAACGGCCGACTGGCCATCCCACAGTGGCGGAGGGGCCGCCGAGGTAGGTTCTGAAGCGATGATGTCATCAATATGATGTAGGATGCGCGCCTTGTCGAGCGCGAGCAAGGTGTTCGTGCCCTGGGTGACCGTCACTGGCCGCTCGGTGTTGTCGCGAAGCGTGAGGCATGGCACGCCCAAGAAGGTTGTTTCCTCTTGCGTGCCTCCGCTATCGGTGAGCATGCCGCGCGCATCGTGCATCAGGCTGAGAAATTCCAAGTAGCCAATCGGCGGGGCTAGGTGCAGCCTCGGCAGCGCATCGAGTTTGTTGTAGAGGCCTTGGCTTTCGAGGCGTTGGCGTGTGCGGGGGTGAACGGGGAAGACGACGGGGATGCGCGCCTGAATCGTCTCCAGCACGTCAGCGATGTCAAGCAGCCGCTCGGGAACGTCTACGTTAGACGGGCGGTGCAGCGTGACCAGCAGGTAGCTGCGCGCTGCTAGGCCAAACATGGCTTGGGCCGTGTCCAGGCCACGGGCATGCGCTTGAAAGCGGATCAGCGAGTCAATCATCACATTGCCCACGAACACCACGCGCTCATCGGGAATGCCCTCGCGCCTCAGGTTCGTCAAGCCACTCTCCTCCGACACGTACAGCACATCCGAGATGGCGTCGGTGATGAGCCTGTTGATCTCTTCGGGCATGCGGCGGTCGAACGACCGCAGCCCGGCTTCCACGTGCGCGACAGGAAGGTGTAGCTTGACTGCCGCAAGCGTAGCCGCCACCGTCGAGTTGACATCGCCAACAACGACCACCACGTCCGGCGGTCTCTCGATGAGGTGTGCTTCCAAGGCCTGCATGATCGCAGCCGTCTGCGCACCGTGCGTGCCTGAGCCTACGCCGAGGTACAGATCGGGCTCGGGCAACCCCAACTGCTCAAAGAACACGCGGCTCATCTGAGCATCGTAGTGTTGCCCGGTATGGACCAGCGTAGGGCTGAGCCTCGGGTGCTGCGTGAAGGCGTGGTAGAGGGCACTCACCTTGATGAAGTTAGGGCGGGTGCCTGCTATGCACAGTACGTTGAGCATGGACGCTGCATGAGGATGGTCAGGGTGAAGATGTTACCTTTGAAGCAGCACCGACCGCGTCATGACGAAGCCGTTGCCTCGCACCCGGATCAGGTAGAGCCCCGAGGGTAAGTCCTGGGCGTCTAGTATAACCTCATACGCCCGCTCGTCCGACACAACCTGCTTCAGGAGTTGACGAACTTCACGCCCCAGAACATCGAGTACAGTGACTTCAATATGTTGAGTCTGGGCGGTCCCCAACCGAATAACCGTTTGTGTACTGAAAGGGTTAGAGTACAGCAGGGGCTGTTAATGTAGCCTACGTGAACACCTCCTTCGGGAGCCAGCCTAGGGTCTGCACACCCCATAAGCCGATCATAATGGCTTCGGCGGCGTCGTGCCGGAGCGAAGTGGGCGCTGTTGCACCCGACCAAGCAATCACACGACGAGCCCATACATCGGCATGGGCCTTGGCGAGCGCGCCGCTTCGTTGCTCGCGCGGCAGCAGCAGGGCCCGCCGCCACTGATGGGCATCAATCCGCCGCACGTTCAAGCCGCGCCGTTGGGCCTCCTTCGTCCAAAGGTGCGCCAAGTCGCCTCCGCCTTCGAGCACCACCTGCGTAAGGTCGGGTATCGAGCGAAGCATCGTGTAGAGCCCCTTCTTGAGTCGTGCTCGCGCGCCGAAGTTCTGCGAACGATACCATCGCAGCCGTCCGTCTGAGCCATACAACGCAAGACCTGTGCGGAGTCCAAGATCGACGGCGAGCAGTGCCTCAGACGAAGCCATGAGTGAAGTCGGCTAGCAAGGAGAGGAATGGGGAAGCAGCGCGTACGCAGGGCGCTTCGGCTGGGGCGTTTCGTTCTGGCCATGCAACGCGCAGGCTGCCGAACCCGCCACCGCTACGCAAGATAGGGGGGCGGCACACATGAGGAAAAAGTTAAGCAAGGAAAAAGCCGCAGGCGCAGCTTAAACGCGGTCAGGCTACCGTCTTCTGTATACCAGCACCCAAATCTTATACCCTCTGCCCGTGGCTATGTCTTACCCAACGCCAACCTACACCCAGCCTTACCGTGTCCATACGCCTGCGAATCAGCAACTGTCGTGGGGGGCGCAGCATCCTACCTCACTGGCTCCCATGCAGCCGCGGTACATTGTGCCGAGCCCGAAAACGCAACAACGCGACAAGGGCCAAATCAGTAAGCTCGCCGTGCTGCTCAGCTTCTTCTTCTTTTGGTTGGTTGCCTCCGGTTTGTTCTTGGCGCTGTACCTAGATCGCTACCTGTTCTAACCGCACAGGCGTGGCGCGCGAAATGCACCTGAAGACGCCCGCGTAGATGGTGCGGAGACGTGCAGCATGCCATGAACGAACGCAATTCTGCTTCATTGGATAAGCCGTAATCCAAGTGAAGAGCGATGGAGTTAGCACTACGCCGTAAGTGGACGTTGAAAGCGCACGGGCGCCAACAGGTCTTCCTAAAACGTGCCCACGAGTCGACGGAGCACGTCCTCATGAAAGCAGGGCTCTGGGCGCTCTATGTGGAAGACTATCCAGAACTGCACGTCGAACTCGAGATAGGCGACCGCTACAAGCCTGACGTGGTGGCATTGGGGAGCGATGGGGTGCCCACGCTGTGGGGAGAGGCTGGTAAGGTGACGCCTGCCAAGGTGGCGTCACTCACCCGCCGTTACCCCAACACAAAGATTGTGCTGGCTAAGTGGGCGATGCGTCTCCAGCCCTTGGCCGCGGTATATCAGCGGGCACGCGACGCCCGGCATACCGCCCCGCTGTGCCTCCTGGCGTTTCCGCGTGAGACGGCGTCCTACATCGGCCCCGACGGGACGTTTGCGTTTCCGCAGGACGCTGTAGAACAATGGGTACTGTGAGACGCAGGACATCGTTACCATTCTCAATCTGCGAGATGGGTATTAATCGTACGTCAAGTCGGATTAGAGCCCTATGAGGCGGCCCTCAGGCACAGACGTACTGTGTGGCTGGGCTGAACCTTCACCACGGGTTTCCGTTACAGCCGACGTTCCTGTTGACCAACTTGTGCGCGTACGCGTAGCCCTATGCAACGACCCCGCCGGATCTCTCGCCCGGTATATGTAGGTGACGTCCAAGTAGGCGGCGGAGCACCCATCTCGGTGCAGTCGATGACGGTGTCGAAGACGCACAAGGTCGACGTCTCGCTGAACGAGATCCGCGGCTTGGCCGAGGCCGGTGCCGACATCGTGCGCGTGGCCGTGCCTCGCCCTGAGGATGTCGCAGCACTCAAGGACATTGTGCAAGGGTCTCCGGTCCCCATCGTGGCGGACATCCACTTCAACCACAAATACGCCCTCAAGGCCATTGAGGCGGGTGTGGCGAAGGTGCGCATCAACCCAGGTAACATCGGCAAGGAAGAGTGGGAGCGCGAAGTGCTGATGGCGGCCAAGGAGAAGGGGATTCCCATCCGCATCGGCGTCAACTCGGGCTCGTTAGAGAAGGACATCCTCAACAAGTACGGCTATCCGCAGCCCGAGGCCCTGTTCGAGAGCGCGATGCGGCACATTGAGGTATGCACGCGGGCTGGGTTCGAGGACATCGTCATCTCGGTCAAGCACTCCGACGTGTTCTTCATGATCCAGGCGTATCGCCTGCTGGCCGAGCGCACCGACTATCCGCTGCACCTCGGCGTCACCGAGGCCGGATCTCTGGCGACGGGCTCCATCAAGAGTGCCATCGGCATCGGCGCCTTGCTCGCCGACGGCATCGGCGACACCATCCGCGTGTCGCTCTCCACGGAGTCGGTGAAAGAAGTAGAGATGGGGCACCAGATCCTGAAGTCGCTCCGGCTGGGGCGCCCTGGCGTCAATATCATCGCCTGCCCTACGTGTGGCCGCCTCGCAGGCGATCTGTTCACCGTGGTGAACGAGGTGGAGGAGGCCGTGAAAGCGCGTAAGTTCACCAAGGACCTGAACGTGGCCTTGATGGGCTGTGCCGTCAACGGGCCGGGCGAGGCTGCTGGCGCCGATCTGGGCGTGTCGCTGGGACGCGGCCGGGCGCACCTGTTCAAGTACGGCAAGGTGATGAAAACCGTACCGCAGGATCAGATCGTGGATGCGGTGCTCCACGCCATCGAGACCTGGGACGAGGACGAGGCTGATGCCGCCGACTCGATCTCGCTCTCCACAATGGCCAATCAGGCTGGCAAGCCTAGTGGCGACGGCGCCAGCACCGCCGATCCCAAAACCGCGGAAGCCCCGGCGCCCGAAGCTACGATGCCCGAGGCGACGCACAGTACGGCGCCACCCGTTGAGCCGCGAGGTAGCGCACCAGCAGTCAAGAAGGCGGGTTCGGCTGCTGCGCGGCCGCCTACTCCCAAGGGGGGCAAGCCTCAAGTTGTCCTGCCTGAGCACCTCCGCGGCGAGAACGCTACGTCGAATAAGTCGAAAGCCGCACCCCCGCCTGTGGCGAAGCCCGCCGGTGCGCCGCCGGTCGCCGCCAAGACGGCAGGCCCGCCCAAGCCCAAAGGTGGTAAGCCTGTGGGACGGCCACCTGGGGCAAAGCCTACCGGTAAAGCGAGACCCGCTGGTCTCCCCCCGGGTAAAGCGAGACTCCCTGGCCCGCCAGCCGTGAAGCCGAAGGCTGCCAAGGCCGCCGTGCTCCCGCCCAAGCCCCAAGCCGCGAAAGCCGATCTACAGGCCGAGGCCGAGCCTGCCAAGGCTTGAGCCGTTAACAGGAGCACCCTCGGCAGTGCCACCCTCGAAGCGGGGTGAAGAAGCGAGGCCTTGTCCAACTCGTAGCGCATTGGTGGCAAGAGGGTAACAACACGAGTTGCCTCGTGACTAGGTCATAGCGTTGACTAAAGGATGATAAGGGCGCAAGCAGCATCGTGCTGCGGCGCTCTGAATCATCTCATTCAACGTGGTACTTCCAATGTCTCGACGTATCTCATCTTCTCTGCTGTTCATGGCCGTTTTCTGCTTTGCCCTCATCGGGTGCGACAGCGCAACGGCCATCGAAGAGCCAGAGTCACAAGAATTGGCTCCAGGCACCTTCACAGCCAAGGCTACAACCGCTGACGGGGTGACCGACCTGGCGGGGCAAGCTGCGGCTAGCCTTCAGCTGTCCACCTCAGAGTTCTCCGGTACCTTCGTCGATTATGCCCTGACCAACCGCGACGCCAATGGGGACGCCTACTTCATGTCGGCGATTTTGCTCACGGCGGATACGGGCGAAGAGCTGACCCTGGGCTACATCAGCGCAGGCGAACGCATGCAGTCAGGCACCTATGGCATCGAAGCGAACCGTAACCTCACGCCGCCCTACGACTTCGTCTCCATCTTCAAGCCCGCCGGCATCGCAGACGGCTCGACCCGCGGCAACGATGCGCGCGGCCAAAGCGGTGAAGTCATCATTACGGTCGAAAACGGCCGCGTGACCGGCTCCTTCGATGTCGCCTACAGCGATGGCACCACGTTGCGGGGCCAGTTTGCTGCCGATCCGAACTAAGCCACCGCCGCTCTTCGCGGGCTAGCCGCAGCGTCCGCCCGGGCGTTGCGGCTGCCTGCTTTCACCAGCCTACCCCATACGGTATCATGAAAACGTTCCTCCTCGCCCTCGCCCTGCTCTGGATGCCCACCTCTGCAGAAATTCTACTCATCGATTTCGGCTCCGAGAAAGACGGTACCGACTGGTATATCGTCAACGACGGCGTCATGGGCGGCTTGTCCCAGGGCAACGCCAACCTGCAAGACGACGCCCTCTACTTTGCGGGGCGCGTGTCGCTGGAAAACAACGGCGGCTTCTCGTCTGTCCGCAGCCCCAACGGCACCGTTGACCTTTCGGGTGCAACGGAGATGACCGTTCGCTACAAGACGAACAGCTACCAATCGGCCCTCAACTTTTCGGTGAGTGACCGCTTCTGGATCCCGAACTACCGCGTGCCCTTGCCGGCCACGAACGGCGAGTGGACGGTCATCAATGTGGCCCTAAGCGACGTGAACCAGTACCGAGTTGGCACCCCCACAGGTCAGCGCCTGACGCCCGACGCGCAAGAAGACATCATCCGCATCGGCTTCATCACCGACGAGAAACGCGCCGGTCCGTTCGAGTTGACGGTTGACTACATCCGCTTCGAGTAAGCCACTCAGCCGAAGCGCAGTGCGGCAGCGTTGTTGTAGCTCGTGGTGACGAGGCCGAACGGGTCGTCTTGGCCCGTGGCGTCGTCTTGCTCGATGTAGTAGCGCTCCAGCCCAGCCAACTCGCGTTGGGCTAGGATGCGCGCGAAGTCGATGTCGCCAGTGCCTACGGGCAACATGGTTCGACCTTGACCGTCTTTCAGGTGGCAGAGCTTGAACCGGCCCGGGTAGCGCTGAAAGAAGTCGACGGGGTCGTGGTCGGCCACGGCGACCCAGAACAGGTCGAGTTCGATGTTGACCACGGCGGGGTCAGTGTTTTGGAGGAGGAAGTCCATCGCCGTCGCCTCGCCCAGCGGGTCAAACTCGAAGTCGTGGTTGTGGTAGGCGAACCCGAAGCCGCGCTCGTTACAGGCCGCGCCGATGCGGTTGCAGGCATCCGCCAACTGGCCGTAGCCCGCCTCTGAGCGCATGTCTTCGCCGATGTACGGCAGCACAATGTGTTCGATGCCGATGGCCTCGGACGTGTCGAGGATGGCGCTGAGGTTATTGTTGAGGTCGCCCAGGCCGTGGTGCGCCGAGGTGCCGCGCATCCCGAGGCGGTCCAGCAAGGCCTTCACTTGCTCGGGTGTATTGCCGTAGTAACCCGCAAACTCCAACTCGTTGTAGCCGATTTCGGCCAGGCGCTCGATCGTGCCCGTGAAGTCTTCCGCCATCTGGTTGCGCAGCGTGTAGAGCTGGATGCCGATGCTGCTGAGGCTGTTGGTGCCCGTGCTAGCTGCGGGAGCGGCATCGGAAGTGGCGACGGACTCTGGCTCAGCGCAGCCAAAGGCGGCAAGGGAAAGGCCACCTGCGAGGCCAGCGGCTGAGGTCTTGAGGAACGAGCGGCGATGCATAGGACAGGCAGAGTTGAGTGTAACGTGCCGAAGAAGATAGGCGGAAGTTAGACCATTGGAAAGACGAGCGCGAGCAGCACCGAGACGAGCATCGAGACGGTGCCGAGGATAGCGAGGAGCGGCGTCCACGACTTGAGCGCATCGACTTCGGTGAGGCCGCCCATCTTGGTGAAGATCCAGAAGCCGCTATCATTCATCCACGAGCCCACGAGTGCGCCGCCGCCAATCGTAGTCGCCAGGTAAACAGGGTGGAAGCCTAGCGTTTCTGGCACCACCATCGCGGCGAGCATGGCCGAGGTCGTGATCATGGCTACCGTGCTGGAGCCTTGCGCAAACTTGAGCAGCGCGGCGATGAAGAAGCTCAAGAACAACATGCCGAAGCCCGAGGGCGCCTGCCCAGCGAACAGGTCTTGGATAGCTGGGCCGATCTCGGCCGCTTTGAGCATCGCGCCGAAGGCCCCGCCTGCCGCTGTGATGAGGATGATAATACCGCCGCTCATCAGCGCGCCTTCGATGGCTTGGCTGAGGTCATCGCGCGACGGGCGGCGCTGGCGCAGGTAGACCCACAGTGCCAATGCTGCCGAGAGGCTCAGCGCGAGATTCGGGTTGCCGATGACGCTCATGATCGCTACGGCGCCGCTCTCGGGCGCCATCGAGCTAAGAATGGTGTTGGCGGCGATCAGCAGCACGGGCAGCACGATGGGCAGCAGCGCGGCGCCCAGGCTAGGCAGGTTGCCAGCGGCAGCGGGCGGCTCAGGTTGGTCGACGTCGGCAGCGATGCTGGGCACACGCGGCATCCGAGCGTCGAGCCACGTGGCATAGGCGAGCCCGGCAAAGGCAGCAGGCAGCGCCACCGCCAGCGCCACCAACATCATCAGACCAACGTCTACGCCCAGGTTGGCGGCGATCACCAGTGGTCCGGGTGTGGGGGGCACCACGCTGTGCGCCACGGCGGCGCCACCGGCCACGGCCATCAGGTATTTCAGGTAGTGCTTGCCCGTTTTCGAGTGCATGGACCGAGCGAGCGGGATCAACAGGTAGAACACCGTGTCGAAAAACACCGGGATAGCCAGCGTGTAGCCCGAGGCCATGAGCGCCGTCGCACCGCGCTTGATGCCGAGCAGGTTCAACAGCGCCTGCACGACGCGGTCGGCCGCACCGCTGGCGGTCATCGCCATGCCGATCACCGCCGCCATGGCAATCACAATGCCGATGCTGCCCGTCGTACTGCCAAACGCGGTGGCTACGCGGGCGATCTTCTCGGTGGCCGCACCGGGGGCGAGTAGGCTCACCACAAACGCGGCGGTGATGAGCGCGAAGAACGCGTTTACCCGCAGCACCACGATCATCCCGATCACCGTCAGGATGCCGATGAGCAGGATGGCGAGGGGGGCAACTTCAAACATGGGCGGACGGCGTTATGCTGGAGGGCGTCCGCGCAGTGTAGGACGTTTCGAGGAAAAGAGGAAGGGTGAGAGACGGTTTGGCAACGCGAGCTGGAGCCCCGATGGGCTCCTGTCGGCGCATCGGGGCCCGATGCGCTGCGGCAGCGCCTCCTGTTTATCGGCCCGCAGCTCAGGTACGCACCTCAAAACTGGACCAGCCTTGACTCGAAAAGTGCTCCGACTTGCCTGCCACCCAAGCTACCAAACAGCCGTTGGTGGGCCTGAGAAATCAGACGTGGCGCTCAGCGTGGTAGGACGAGCGCACCAGTGGGCCGCTCTCCACGTGCTCAATGCCCATCGCCTCGCCTACCTCCTTGTACCAGCGGAACGTGTCGGGCGTGACCCACTCTTCCACGGGCAGGTGCATCTTCGTGGGCTGCAGGTACTGGCCGATCGTCATGACGTCGAGGCCGATCTTCACGAAGTCCTCCATCAGCGCTACGACTTCTTCCTTCCGCTCGCCTAGACCCACCATGATGCCGCTCTTGGTGCGGAGGCCCTGCTGCTTGGCGCGGTCGAGGACATCGAGCGAGCGCTGGTAGTTGGCCTGCGGGCGCACGCGGCGGTAGAGGCGTGGCACGGTCTCCATGTTGTGGTTGAGCAGCTCAGGGCGGGCGTCGAGCACGATGTCGAGCGCGTCCCAGATGCCCCGGAAGTCGGGGATGAGCACTTCGATGGTACAGCCGGGCTGCATCTCGCGGATGAGCCGGATACTTTCAGAGAAGATCGGCGCCCCGCCGTCGCGCCGCTCGTCGCGGTTGACGCTGGTGATGACGCAGTGCTTGAGGCCCATCAGCTTGGCAGCCTCAGCCACGCGCCGCGGCTCGTCGAAGTCCAGTCCCGTGCGTGGGCGTCCCGTCATGATAGCACAGAAGCCGCACGAACGCGTGCACACGTTGCCGAGGATCATGAACGTAGCCGTACCCGCACTCCAGCACTCGCCCATGTTCGGGCAGCGAGCGCTCTGACAGACCGTATGCAGGTCGTGCGTCTCGATGATGTCGAGCACTTCCTTGTACGTCTCGCCATAGGGCAGCTTCACGCGGAGCCAGTCGGGCCGGTTGCCCCGCGTGTTCGCTACCTGGGGCGCGTCGATCACGGGCAGCTCGAACAGGCCCATGTCGCCATCGCCGCCTCCGGTGAAGAGCGCTTCTTTCTTGGCGCCTTTGAGTTGAACGTCGCCGGGTAAGAGCGGGCGGGCGGGCTTGGCCCCTTTGAGCTGGATATCGCCGGGTAAGAGCGGTCGAGCGGGGGAACAGGGCATTCGGGGTCGTTAGAGTCGTCTCAGAATGGTGGATCCGGCTCTGGAGGGCAAGAGCGGTCCTAGCAACGGCGCCTCCACACTTTGGATCCCTCCGCCGTGAGGGCGCACCGCACAAGGCCTTTCCCGATGTTATCACATTCCGCCACGAACTACCCCCATCCGCCCCCGTGTGAGGCGTCACGTTCCGTGTACGCCCTTCGCCTATGCCCACTGCCGCTCTCACGCCCCGTCCTGACGCACCCGCTGTTGTGTTGGAAGGTCTGACGAAAACGTACCGAGAGGGCGAGCAACAGCGCGAGGTGCTGTACGGGGTGGAAGCCACCATCGAACGCGGCGAGTTCATCGTCCTGCTCGGCCGCAGCGGATCGGGCAAGAGCACACTCCTCAACTTGATCAGCGGCATCGACCTGCCCACGAGCGGCCGGGTCGTGCTGGGCGGCGTGGACCTGACACGCGAGACGGAGCATGCACGCACGCTCTTCCGGCGCCACCACATCGGCTTCGTTTTCCAGGCGTTCAACCTCATCCCGACGCTCACCGTGGCCGAGAACCTGCTGCTGCCGCTCGAACTCAGCGGGACGCTCACCGATGCCGAGAGCGAGCGCGCCCTCGACATCCTGGGCGAAGTAGGGCTGCGCGACCGTGCGGACAGCTTCCCCGACCGGCTTTCCGGCGGCGAGCAACAGCGCGTGGCCATCGCCCGTGCCTTGGCCCACGATCCTCTTCTCATCTTGGCCGATGAACCTACGGGCAACCTCGACTACCAGACCGCCGAGCAAGTGCTGCGTTTGATCGATCGCCTCGTGCGCCAGGCGGGCAAGACGACGCTCATGGTGACGCACGACCGCAGCCTCATCGACCTCGCCGACCGCGTGCTGACGCTCCGCAGCGGCAAGCTGGTCGCCGCGGATGTAACCGCCCTCGACGCATGAGCCTGCTCCACCGCGCCAGCCGCCGTTACCTGCTGCAGCACCCGTGGCTGATGGGGCTGTCGATTCTGGGCGTGGCCGTTGGGGTGGCCGTGGTCGTTGCCATCGACCTCGCCAACAGCAGCGCCGAGCGCGCCTTCGAGCAGTCGTCGGAGCAGGTGACGGGCAAAGCGACGCACCAGATCCTCGGCGCCGACGCAGGCGTGAGCGATGCAGTGTACCGGACGGTGCGCGTCGAGTTGGGCTACACCGATGCCGCGCCCGTCGTGGAAGGCTACGCGACGACCTCCCGGGCGCCGGGGCAGACCTTCCAGCTGCTCGGCGTCGATCCGCTGGCCGAGGCGCCGTTCCGCCCGTACGTGGAGGGCGCCGATGGAGGGCTCGACCTCGGCCTCTTCATGGGCCAAGTGGGCACAGGCGTCATGGCCGAGGCGACCCTCGCCGCGCTGGACGCTGCCGTGGGCGACACCCTGCACCTCGACATCGACGGGCGCCGACGCACGCTCACGCTGGTCGGCGCGATGGTACCCGAGGACGACGCCAGCGCCGACGTACTGGATAACCTGATCGTCGTCGATGTGGGTACGGCGCAGTCCTGGCTCGATGCCGAAGGCCGCCTCTCGCGCATCGACCTGATCTTGCCACGCGATGAGCCTGCGTTGGGGGAGACGTTGGCGCAGTTTGCAGAAGTCCTGCCCGAGGGCACGGAGGTCGTGCGCTCGTCAGTGCGGACGGAGACGCTGGCGCAGATGACGCGGGCGTTCAAGCTGAACCTGACCGCGCTGAGCCTGCTGGCGCTGGTCGTGGGGCTGTTTCTGATTTACAACACGATGACGTTCTCGGTAGTGCAGCGGCGAGCGCTCATCGGCCGGCTGCGGGCGCTGGGCGTGACGAAGGGCGAGGTGTTTCGCTCGGTGTGGCGCGAGGCGCTGCTGATCGGCAGCCTGGGCACGGCGCTTGGGCTGGTGCTGGGCATTGTGCTGGGGCAAGGGCTGGTGCGGCTGGTGACGCAGAGCATCAACGATCTGTACTACGTCCTCACCGTCCGCGAACTCGATCTGAATCTGTGGCTGCTGGCCAAAGGGGCAGTACTCGGGCTGGGCACGACGATGCTCGCCACCCTGGCGCCTGCTCGCGAAGCGACGACGGCACCCGCCTCCACCGTGCTGCAACGCTCGCAAGAAGAGAGCGGCATCCTAAGGCGCGTCCCGCAGTTCGCCGCGCTCGGCATCGTGCTTGGGGTGGTCGGTGGTGGCCTGCTCTTGCTGCCGTCGCAGAGCATCGTGCTCAGCTACACCGCGTTGTTCTTCGTGCTCCTCGCCTTTGCTGGGCTGACGCCGGGCGTGGTGCTGGTGGCGTCTCGCGTGTTGCGCCCCATCACGGGGCGGCTGTTCGGCGTCCTCGGGCGTATGGCGGCCACGGGCATCGCCGCCACGCTCAGCCGCACCGCCGTCGCCATCGCCGCGCTGATGATGGCTGTTGCGGCTACGATTGGCGTGGGCGTCATGGTCAACAGCTTCCGCGCCACCGTCGTCACCTGGCTCGACTACACGCTCCGTGCCGACATCTTCGTCTCGGCCCCGAGCCTCGTCTTCCGCCGCCAAGACTCCACGCTCGACACGCTGTTCGTGCAGCAGATCGCCGAGCACCCGCTCATCGCCGCCGCCTCCACAGGCCACAGCACGCAGGTGCGCTACACTACGCCCTCCGGCGAAACCACGACCGGCGACCTCGTCGTCGTAGACCTGCCGCCCCAGAGCCAAGAGCGTTTCCGCTTCAAGGCGGGTACCCCGTCCGACATCTGGCCCGCGTTTGTGAACGGAGACGCGATCATCGTCTCCGAGCCGTACGCGTTCCGCTACGACGTAGACGTGGGCGATGCCGTCACGCTCTCCACCGACCAAGGCGACCGCTCTTTTCGGGTAGCGGGCATCTTCTACGATTACGGCTCCGATCTAGGGCTGGCGATGATGAGCCGCGACGTGTTCGACCAGTACTACGACGACCGCCGCCGCTCCACGCTCGCGCTCTACGTGAAGGATGGGGTAGAGGTGGACGAGGCCATCGCCGCGCTGCGCCAGCTCGTACCGCCCGATCAGCAGGTGTTCATTCAGTCCAACCGCAGCCTGCGCGAGTCGTCGATGGAAGTGTTCGACCGCACGTTCACCATCACCGCCGTGCTGCGGCTGCTGGCCATCGGCGTAGCGTTCATCGGCGTGCTGACCGCGCTGATGTCGCTGCAGCTGGAGCGCGCCCGCGAGTTGGCCGTGCTTCGCGCCAACGGCATGACGCCGGGGCAAGTGTGGCGCTACGTGACACTGCAAACCGGGCTGATGGGCTTCGTCGCCGGGATACTCGCGCTGCCGCTCGGCATCGTGCTCGCCGTGGTGCTCATCTACGTCATCAACCGCCGCTCCTTCGGCTGGACCCTGCAACTCGACCTCACGCCCGAAGTGCTCATCCAGGCGCTGCTGCTGGCCATCGTCGCAGCCGTAATTGCCGGGCTCTACCCCGCCTGGAAGATGGCACGGACGCGGCCCGCCGAGGCGCTGCGCGGTGAAAGCTAGCGGACAACCGTGAACAAACGGGTCGTGGCCTGCGCCTCGCCTTGTGCGAGAACTACATACGATCCACTGGGCCAGTCTTGGGTGTCCAAGGAAAAAGCATGGGAGCTTGCTGAGAGGAGCCCATCATGTAGTTGGCTGACCTCGCGCCCGAGCATGTCGTAGATAGTCAGGCGCATACGCTGAGGTGCGTTGAGCCGCACCGTAAACTGGCCCTGTGAACTCAGCGGATTGGGGAAAACGCCATCCAGTAAAATTGAAGAGGCAACCTCTGTAGGAGGCTCTATGGCGACACTGGTGGTCAGATTCTCGACCCAGACTATCGGCTCAGATAACCCTGCTCGATACGCAAGGATGTCAAGATCCGTGTCACCGTCGAGGTCAGCAACATGCAAGCCAACGAGCGACTCGTCTGGGAGGTCGATCAGGGGTTGAAGCTCGAACGTACCCACACCATCGGTGTGTTCGAGCCAGCGTACGTCAGGGGCACGACGGTCGGCGGGGCTGAGCACAATATCCAGGTCGCCATCCACGTCTACATCGACGAAGTCCGGAGGTGGGGGAGGCGCATACTGAAACGAGCCAAACGCGGAGGCTGGCACGATCAGGCGTGACGCGCTGAAAGTGCCTTGGCCATCTGTATTTTCGCGCCAGTAGTAGCTTGAACTTCCACCTCTCCCATTGCTGACGATCAGATCCTGGTCGCCATCGGAATCGAGGTCGAGCAGGCGTGCGTAAGTGGGGCTCCCTAAAGATCGATCAGGATCTAGGGCTGTAGCGGGGCCGAACACGCCCCACTGTGAGGCGGCAGGCTGCCAGAGAATATCCGCAGTGTTCGGTCGTAAGTAAACGAGATCCCGCAGGCCATCACCATTGAGGTCGGCTGAGAGCGCTTGATAGCCCCACAAGTCGCCAAGGGGTATGCGAAGTGGAAGAGCAAAGTCGTCGTCCTCAAAGGGATGCCACCGCGCATGGTCAGTGCTATTGACATGGGTCGTGAGGACATCGAGATCGCCATCGCCATCGTGGTCAGCGAGTTCGAATGAGGAGCGGGTGCTGTCCGCGACAACGCGCGCCGCACCAAACGAAAGTGCTCCGTTGTTCCGATGCCAGGCCAACTGTCCATCTGTCCACGTTAGTAGGTCTATGCTACCATCGCGGTCAAGGTCTGCTGCCTGCACCTCATCGGCCACAAAAGACAAGAGGTTTTGCGGAGCAGCAAAGAGCCCAGCATCACCGGCATGACCAGTGTTTTCGACCCATGAGATGCTCTGGAACAGCGCCGAGCTCACCAACCCATCGAGGTCGCCGTCCTGGTCGAGGTCAACGAGTTGGGTGGAGGAGGGCGAACAGGCTGTGCAGGGCGCAACCACGCTGGAGGCTGCAAAGGTGCCGTCCGGCTGCTGCGGCATCCAAAAAATGTAGGGCAGCCCTTGGGCCCCGACTGACGCTGTGACACGTGTGGCGATGATGTCAAGGCGACCGTCGCCATTCAAGTCAGCAGTATGCAGCGCGCCTAGGCCGTTATGCAGGGCAAAGGGGTCCTGTACGTCTAAGCCGACAGCACGACTGGCAAAGGTGCCTAGGCCGTCTACGTTCTCAAGCAGGCGTACCGAGGTATAGGCGCGCTGGCCAGATGAGGTGGAGTCTACCAAGAGGTCAACGTCTCCATCGTTATCCATATCTGCAGCTACGAGCAGTTGTGCCGTGTTGCGCAATAGTGTACGCTCGCCGAGTGTGCCCTGACCATCGGTGTTGCCGTACCAGCCGAAGCCCGAGTTGGATGAAATGACATCGTGTGCGCCGTCTCCGTCAAGGTCACCAACAGCGAGTGCCAGAGCTTCTCGGTGCCTGGCCTCTAGCGATCGTTGATCGACGTGATGGAGAGCCAAGGCGTTCTCAGCAAGGACATATAGATTGACCGCCAAGGGGGCATTGCGGCTAGACGTGATCAAGTCAGGATAGCCGTCATTATTGAAGTCACCGGGCCTAATGGTCACGCCCCTGTGAGTGATTGCCTCAAAAACACCATTGGTATTGACATAGATCACGCTGGCTTCACTGCCGACTGGGCCGGCTAGCGCTACATCAAGGTCACCATCGGCTTCATAGTCAAAAACATGGACTTCGCGAGGAAACCGATTCGCGGTCGAAAATCGGATGGGTTCTCCAAACGTACCGCGTCCGTCGAGATTGGGAAACCATCGCGCCCCACTTGCACCGTCCGAGGCTGCTATGACGTCCATATCGCCGTCGCCATCCAGGTCGGCTACGGCAAGGTCAAAGCCGTTTTCAATGGTTTCACTGATGATGTTCAACGGGCCGAAGCGACCTTGTCCATCGAGATTTTCGTGCCACCCCAACCCTGTGCCCGTGTAGAACAGGTCGAGATCGCCGTCGCCGTCGGCATCGCCTGTTGCGATAGCTCGCACGGAGCAATCCGCACAGGGCTCAAGCGACTGAACGGGCCCAAAGGAAACTTGGCTGAAGGCACCCGAGGGGCTCAGTGCGAGAGCGAAGAGTAGGACGAACAGCCAGGAGGTACGAGCGCGACACACAGGCCTAACGAGTGAGGATTAACATAGCAATTCATAGAGTCTATGACTCGCTATGCACACCATCAAGCCCAAACGCGAAGTTTGTGGCCGAATAATCAGGCCAAGATGATCTCCTTGCGCAGCCGCGCCACCGGGATGCCGAGCTGCTCGCGGTACTTCGTCACCGTGCGACGGGCGATCTTGAAGCCCTTGCCTTCGAGCATCGTGGCGATGCGCTGGTCGGAGAGCGGCTTCTTCTTGTCCTCGTTGTCGATGATGCTCTGGATGATGGCCTTGACCTCTTTGTTCGAGATCTCGTCGCCGCCGTCGGTGCTGAGGCCTTCGGAGAAGAAGTACTTGAGCTCGTAGACGCCGAACTCGGTCTGCACATACTTGCCGTTGACCACGCGGCTGATGGTGGAGATGTCCATGTGGATGCGCTCGGCCACGTCCTTGAGGATCATCGGCTTGAGGTAGCCTTCGCCGAAGCGGAAGAACTCGTTCTGGATCTCCACGATGGCGTGCATCACCTTGAGCATCGTCTGGCGGCGCTGGTTGATGCTGTTGATGAACCAGCGCGCCGACTCCATCTTGCTCTTGAGGAAGTTGCGCGTCTCGCCCTGGATGTGGTTGGCGGCGCTCTTGCTGCCGCGCTGCTCAGCCGAAAGTTGCTCCAGCATCGTCCGGTACTGCCGCGAGATGTGCAGCTGCGGTGCGTTGCGGCCGTTGAGCATGATGATGAACTCGTCGTCGATGAAGCGCGCCGTGAAATCAGGCGTGATGTAGTTTTGGGACGCCGAGAACTCGCCTTCGCCAGGCTTGGGGTTGAGGCGCTGGATGAGGTCGAACGCAGCCTTCAGTTCGTACGGCTCTACGTCCAGCTTCTTCATGATCTGGTCGAAGTGCTTCATCGTGAAAGCCTTGTACGCCTTCTGCAACATCCGCATCGCCACGTCGCGCCCGTCGAGGTCGTCGGGGAGTACTTCGAGTTGCACCATCAAGCACTCCTGCAGGTCGCGGGCGGCGATGCCCGGTGGGTCGAGTCGCTGGATGCGGTGCAGCACATCCTCTACGACTTCGTCGCTCAGCAGCGTGCCCTGGTTGAACATGATGTCGTCGATGATGGAGTCGAGCGAGCGGCGCAGGTAGCCGTCCTCGTCGATG
>JBCDJT010000070.1:0-25785 GCA_038747545.1 Bacteroidota bacterium | reverse complement strand
ATCTGCTGCGGGGTCAGTTTTGCGACGTCCATACCCATTAGCCCGGTGTGTTTTCTTCTTCGGAGAAGCGCTCGGTGATCATGTCACCCGTGGCAGCGCCAGCTGGGACCATTGGGAAGACCATCTCTTCCTGGGGCACCTGGAATTCGATCAGCACAGGCCGATCGGTGATGGCCCAAGCCTCGTCGATCAAAGCATCCACCTCGTCTTTTTTATCCGTACGGAGCCCTACGCAGTGGTAGGCTTCGGCAAGCTTGACGAAGTCAGCGTTGGTGTCGGCGAGATCGGTGTGGCTGAAGCGGTTCTCGTGGAAGAGCTCTTGCCACTGCCGCACCATGCCGAGGAAGCTGTTGTTGATGACGATGATCTTGAGCGGCAGCTTGTGCTTGGCGGCGATCACCATCTCCTGCGCGTTCATCATGAAGCCGCCGTCGCCGTTGATGGAGACGACCGTTTTGCCTGTGCCGCGCATCCCGAAGGCCGCGCCCATCGCCGCAGGCATGCAGAAGCCCATCGTGCCAAGCCCGCCCGAGGTGATGTGCGAGCGCGGATGCACGTATTTGAAGTGCTGCGCCGTCCACATCTGGTGCTGGCCCACATCTGAGAGCACCACCGCATCGCCCTGGGTCTTCTCCCAGATCCGGTCGATCACGTACTGCGGCCGCAGCACATCGTCATCGGGATACGTCAGCGGACACTCCTCGCGCCACACGTCGATCTGCTCGAACCATGCCGTCGTGTCCTTGGCTTCGACGAGCGGAAGCAGCGCCTGCATCGTGTCCTTTACATGGCCCACGATGGCGCAGTCGGCGGGGATGTTCTTCGAGACACACGACGCGTCGATGTCCATGTGGATGACCTGCGCGTGCGGCGCCCACTCGTCCAGCTTGCCCGTGACGCGGTCGTCGAAGCGGGCGCCCACGGCGATGAGCAAGTCGCAGTTCTGGACAGCCATATTGGCGTACCACGTGCCGTGCATGCCCAGCATGTTGAGCGACAGCGGATCGGTCTCGGGAAACGAGCCGAGGCCATGCAGCGTGGTCGTGACGGGGATGTTGGTCTTCCGTGCCAGCGCCGTCAGTTCTTCGGCCGCGCCGCCGTTGACCGTTCCCCCTCCCACGTACAGCAACGGCCGCTCCGACTCGGCAATCATCCGCGCGGCGCGCTCGACCTTCGCCATGTTGGGCGTGCTGGAGTATTGGTAGCCACGCAGCGCTACCTCCTCGGGATAGTCGAACATCGCCTTGGCGAACAGGATGTCCTTCGGCAAGTCGACGACGACAGGCCCCGGACGGCCCGTGCGTGCGATGTGATAGGCCTTGCGGATCGTCGGCGCCAAGTCGCGCACGTCGCGCACCTGGAAGCTGTGCTTGGTGATGCTGCGCGTGACGCCGATGATGTCGGTCTCCTGGAACGCGTCGTTCCCGATGAGCGCCGTGGGCACCTGCCCCGTGAAGACCACGATCGGGATCGAGTCCATGAAGGCGTCGGCAATGCCCGTCACGGTGTTGGTGGCGCCGGGTCCCGAGGTGACGAGCACCGTGCCTACCTTACCCGTGGCCTTGGCATACCCCTCGGCAGCATGGGCTCCGCCTTGCTCGTGGCGCACCAGCACGTGGAGAAAGTTGGGCTGGATACGCGCCATCTCGTCGTAGATCTTGATGACAGCGCCGCCCGGATGACCGAAGACCACCTCGACGCCTTCGGCATCAAGCGATCGGACGAAGATCTCGGCGCCCGTCATAAGCGTAGTCGAGGTGCGCATGACAGGCGGCTTGGTTGCAGCGCCATCACCAGACGTCTGCGTGTGTTGATCGGTGGATGGGATTGGCATCACACGGTCGTGTTCGTGAACAGGATGGTGGTGCGACGATCGGCGCACGCAGATGCACCTCGCCCTGGCCCAGTTGGGGGCCGAAAGGTTGGGGTCTCACGATTTGCGTTCCGAGTAAGCACCGCGGCTGGGGTTGTCCATCAACCCTCTGCTTGTGCTATGTCGTGCCTTCCACGTGCTTCGGATTGATGGGGTCGATCTAGGTCGCTAGGACTAGAATTTGAATGCTGACGAGCACGGTTAGGCGTACGAGCACGTCGATCCGAAGCGCAATAGCAGGTACCGTCAGCGCAGCCACTGTGGGGGCGGCTACGAGGCTGATGGTGTTCTGTGTTGTGGTATTAAGCATGAAGGTGATGCTAGCACAGCGCGATTGCTGGCAGTAATAACGGCATCCACTCCTCCAACATCAAGATTCAATAAAGCCGCCTGGACGCGCTTTTGCTTAAACAGTCCATAAATCGGAAGCGCTTCTCACAAATTTACAGCTACCGCATCCAGCCTTTGGCTTATTTATTGAACCTTTAAGCCCACTTCACAATGGGGAATCCACCGTAGGGTCTTCAATACCTCACCTTATCTTCACATTTCAGAAGCGGTTCCAGTTCGGCGTGCGAAGTAGGTCGTAGGCGTTACCGCGACCTTCAGCCCAGCAAAAACCGTAGCGGACGGTCCAAGCGGCCTCGCCAGGCCGCCTCGGAGTGCGGAGCACCGGGCTCCTCTACCACCTCGAGTTGCCCCTCACGGTATCCACGGTGTTTGAATTGCCGTTCCAAACGCTGCATGGCGCGCTCGTAGGCTGGGGTCTCGCCTTCCACACCATAGTCGAGGTATACACGGTGGCGGTTTGGGTCAAGCGAGGATGCATCGATGTAGTCATGCAGCGCTTCTCCGATGATCGTCAGGCTGGTCGAGAGGCAGGCCGCGCCGCCGAAGTGGTCGGAATACTGGCATAGCCCGTAGAGCGAAATCAGTCCTCCCATGCTAGAGCCCATCAGGAACCGCTCGCTGGATTCGGATGTGACGTTGTACTCGGCTTCCACGAACGGTATTACACGGTTGATGAGTTGCCACAGGTAGGCATCTGAGCAAGGCACGCCACCGAAGCGCTTGGCGAACGAGGCTTTCATCTTGTGATAGCGGTGCGGCGCCAAAGGCTGCTCGGGCATGTACTCTTGCAGCCGTTTGGAGCTATTCCACACGCCTACCACGACGGCAGGCCTTACCTCGCCCGCGCTGATAAGGTGATGCATCATCTCGTCAACGCCCCAGTCTATCCCCACAAACGACTCCGACGGAATAAACAGATTTTGGCCATCCTGCGCGATAATCAGCGGGTATGGATGGGCATGCGGGTCATAGCCGACAGGAAGCCACACATCAACGTTGCGCGCATGCAGGGCACCAAAATCGACGTGTTCATAGCGATCGATCTGTCCAGCTATGCCGTCGGTGAGGCGATGCAGCGTGTTTGAAACCATCGTGTGATTCCTCGAAGGATTGGTGGCGTCCTGTCGGTAAAGGCCCAACCCAACCCCATCCCCCGCGTTTTGTGCCGCTCCTTTCTTGCTGCCGCCTGTGCCTGACTTCCCCCTGCTTCTGCTCGCGTTCGCTGCGCTGCACGCCGTCTTCTGGCTGATCTTGTTGTCGAACATCGTCTACTTCTTTGCACGACAGCAGCCTCAGCACCGCACCGTGCCGCTCTTGTCCATCATCGTTCCGGCACGCAACGAAGAAGCCAACCTTCCGCGGCTCCTTGATAGCCTGCTAGCTCAGCGAGACGTAGCGATGGAGGTACTGGTGTATGATGACCACTCGGAGGATGGCACCTGGGACGTGCTGCAACGGTATGCCGCGAAGGACAAGCGCATCCGCCCATTGAATGGCCCGCCGCTGCCAAGCGGATGGATGGGCAAGAACCACGCGTTGTTTCAAGCGACACGCCATGCCACGGGAAGTCACTACCTCTTTTTGGATGCCGATGTAGCCTACCAGGACGACGGCGCCCTTGCGCGGTTCGTTGAAAAGGCATGTGCGTATTCAAACGGCCATGCAATAACGGTAATGCCCAGGTTCAAAGGCGGCGGCCTCGTGCTGGTAAGCATGGTGATTAATGTGTTCCTCATTGGGCTGCCGTGGCTGTTGGTGCGGCGCTTGCGCATGCCCGCGCTCGGCGCACTCAACGGTCAGTGCTGGATGATTTACGCCCCGCACTACCATCAGCACGAGCCCCATCGCACCTTGAAAGCGGAGATCTTGGAAGACGTTATGATCGGGCGCTTCTTGAAGAGCCAAGGCATCACGCCTGTTATGCTCAACGGCAGCCGCATCTTGGATGTCTACATGTATGACTCGTTCGCCGATGCGAGGCTGGGCTTCCAAAAGAACGCGTACCTCCTTCTAGGGGGGCACTGGGCCTCGTTCGTCTTCCTCCATGTGGGCTTTGTGCTGACGTTCCTCGCACCGCTGTTTGTGCATTGGGGATTCTGGGCCTCGCTGTTTGCGCTGAAACTTGTGACAGACCGGGTCGGGCGCTTGCCCGCATGGGTCACGCTTCTTGCCCCACTCTCCTACATGTTGGCAGCGTTCATCCAGCTCGATTCGGCGCGCTTCCACTGGCGCGGGGAGGTCACGTGGAAAGGGCGTACCGTATCCGGCATCGACGAATCAGCCGCCGCGTAGACCGTTCAGCCGTTTCTTGTTGCGCTTCCGTCGCAGGCTCCGTAGTTAGCGCACCTCGTCGCCTGGTCTTCCTGTAGCTGCCTGTGTCCGCTGAACGCGCCTCGGTCTTTACCCACATCGTGCCCCGGCTGTTGCTGGTGTCGATGGTAGGCGTAGCGCTCTTTCCGCTGGCGCGCATGTGGAACGAGTGGACGCTGTTTTCCGAGACGCTAGGCCCGCTGGATGACATGGCTGTGGAGCGCAGCTTCGACTGGGTGGTCTGGGACGATGTGGATGGGCTGATACGCGCGCGGTATGTCTTTACGAACAGCCCAGCGGCCCAGGCAGGCATCCAGGAGGGCGATGTGTTCTTTTACCTCAACTACGAGTCGTTTATCCGTGCGGATGACCTGCGCAGCATCATTGAGCGGACGCCGCCCGGCACGGTGCTGAGTTACCAACTGACCCGCGACGACGAAACGCTGTTTTTTGAAGTCCCCACGACACGCTACCCTACGTTCTTGTATCCGCTCTCGGGGTTGCTGTGGCGCGTCTCGCTGATTGGCTTCGGGTTGGGCGCACTTTTACATGTGATCGGGTTGGTACTCGTTTTTCCACTGGCGCGAAGCAGCTTGGCAGGGCGGATATCCTTCACGCTCATCAGCGTATCGGCCATTTGGGTGGGCACCAACCTCATCCGCTTGGCAGCCATACAGTTATTGGGCCCCCCTGTTGGCGAGACAGTCTATCCGCTCATCTTCGAAGGGCTTACCCTGATCGGGCTGCTGGGGTGGATTCTCTTCCCCGGCTTGTTGTTGCTGGGCACGGTAGTCCTTGCGCGCCCGGTGGTGGGCTTAGCGTGGCTGCGCTGGCTGGCGCTGTTGCCCATGCTGCTGCTCGCCGGATTGGTCTTCTCAAGCATGGACGGTCAGCCTTTCGGACCGTTTACGCTAGATCGCCTCGTAGCACCGCTGCTCTTTTACGCAGCGGTGTATATCGCGGCCACGGCTGGTTTCGTGACCTACGTGTTGCTCGGCTACCCCATGCGGGCTAAAGATCACCTGGAAGGGTGGCGATTTACGGGTACCATCGTCACGCTAAGCGTGAGCCTCATGGTGGCGCTCCTGGTCATCGACTTGGTGCCGCTGGCTGGTGCCTTCAGCGAGACGACCACGGGGTGGCTGGTGCTCGCCGCACAGCTCTTGACGCTGTTCCCTGTCCTGCAAGTCTCGCTCGCCACGATCCGCTTTGGCAAAGTCGAGTACGTGTTAGCGCGCGCGATACGGTTCGTCATTTTGTCGAGCCTCTTCTTTTTTGCCTTTGTGGGTTTGGGGTCCGTGCTTCGCCCCTTGCTGGCGCAAAGCGAAGGCACGTTTGTGATCACGCTCGGACTCGTCACCGTTGCACTGTTCGCATTGTTCGAACAACTGTCCAAACGGCTCTCGCGCTGGACGCATCGCTGGCCGTTTGGGCAGGCGCAGGAGCCTGTCCCTGTCGCTGACTTCCAAAACACCATACGCACCCAACGCCAGTATGGCGAACTGCTTGACACGAGCTTGAACATGCTGGTCGATGGGTTTCAGGCAGAGTCGGCATACCTGTTCGTCTCGCCGCCAGACTCGCCGCGCTGGACCACATACTCCGTCCAGCTGCACCCGCCCTACCTCGACACGTCCATGGCCGATCGGGTTGCTCGGTTTTTCCACGGCACTGGAGAGCGCTGGTCGCGCAACGAAGAAGTCTCGACGTTGGAGCTGCCTCCTGAGATCGTGCGTGACCTCACGGCTGCTCGCGTCGCGATCATCCTGCCGATCGCCAGCTCGCATGACGTGGAAGGCTTGCTGTTCCTGGGCATCCGAGCGACGAAGCGCGGCATCTACAACCTCGGCGACCTCGACTTGCTCACAGCCCTTACAGGCCAGCTGGGCCTAGCCATCGAGCGCATGCGGTTGCTCGACCGCGAGAAAGCGCTGCTCCAGCAAAGCGCGGAGGCGCATCTGGTGGCACTTCGCTCGCAGATCAACCCTCACTTCTTGTTTAACGCGTTGAACACCATCCTCGGGTATATCCAAGCAAAGCCCGAGAGCGCAGAGGCAGTGGTTGAGCACCTATCGGCCATCTTTAGGCACACCCTGCAAACGGGGAGCGACGCCTTCGTGCCGCTGCATCAGGAGGTGGCGTTGGTCGAGCATTACCTGGCTATCGAGCAGGCCCGCTTCGGGCAGGCTCTGCAGTGTACCCTCGTGGTCGACGAAGCTGTGAAGGCGTTGCCGATCCCTGCTTTTGTAGTTCAAACGTTGGTGGAGAACGCGATCAAGCATGGCCTTGAGCCTCAGCAAGGGCGAGGCACCTTAGACGTCTCGGCCTCCATCGATGATCAGGTCCTCCGCATCGACGTCAGGGACTCTGGGGTGGGCATACCAAGTCTGTTTGGCGAAGGACCACGTTCAATTCAGGAGGTAACGTTCCTCGGGATTGGCCTTCATAACGTGAGAGCAAGGCTTGAACAATTGTACGGGGCCGAGCAAACGGTACGCTTTGAGAGCGCACGGGGCTACGGCACGCATGTTCAACTGCTGATGCCCATCCACCATCCAACAGCGGCTTCACTACAAAAACCGACGTTAGCATGATCCGTGTACTCATCGCCGATGACGAAGAGCCAGCTCGGCTGCGCCTGCGCCACCTGCTGGACAGCATCGATCACGACCTCGCCATTACCGCGATGCATGAAGCGGCGGATGGCGAAGAGACGCTGCGCCTCCTGGCCGAACATCCAGACATTGACATCCTCTTTCTGGACATTCGCATGCCTGGCCTCACTGGCTTGGAGGTTGTTCATCGCCTCCCTGCCGAGCGGCGCCCATACCTGATCTTTACTACAGCGTTCGATGAGTATGCGCTCCAAGCCTTTGAGCAAAACGCGCTCGACTACCTGACTAAGCCCATCAGCAGAGAGCGCATGGCGCAGTCGCTGCAGCGCGTGGCGGATGCCTTGTCCCATGCACACCTGCGCATGGAGCAGCAGAAGCGGCTTGACGCGATGGTGGCGTGGATGGCTGCGCAAGAGGCTCCCCCCCTGCCCGCTAGCGACGCAACGCTTCCGGCACTTACAAAAATCTCGATCCCTCATCGCGACAAGCTGCTCCTCATCGACACAGCCGACATCGTCAGCGCAGAGGTGACCGACGGGGTCACGAAGCTGTTTGTTCATCATGCTGGCGCACCGAAAGGGCGCCCAGGGCTTCAGGCGTATATCGTAAGCTACACCCTCGACCAGTTAGAGGCCCGCCTTCCAGCAGATAGCTTCGCGCGCGTCCATCGGTCAGCGTTGGTGAACGTCAACCATATTGAATCCATGGTGGCATGGTTTAGCGGACGCTATAAGCTCTTGATGACGGCGCAGCACGAAGTCATTGCCAGCCGCGACCGTAGCCGGCTCTTGAAGGAGCGCTTTGCCATCTGAGGCGCCTCTTTTCTGTATAGCTTGGGACTCCATACGCGTAAGGGTTAAGGCGAGCGCGGGTTTAGCCGATGCTAAAGGCTCTCTCCAAACTGGCCTGGACGGACGTCACCTACCGGCCTGCGCCACAACCCAACGCGCGCTCATGTCCAAGCGTCTCATCGCCTTGAGTACCGTTATCGCTGTGATTTCGGTCTACTTCTCCATCTTCCGCACACCGCCAACCACGGCGCCCCCCCCTGAAGAAATCCGCGTTCGGATCCTGGAGCACCACACCCCGCAGACCCTTTCCATTCATGCGGCCACCCAGATCGACGTGCTAGACGATCGGGGCAACCCCATCTCGTCCGTCGCGGTTGATCCGCTCAGCGCCGTGGAAATCACACGCCAGCGTAACCAACTCCGCATAGCTGCGAGCGGGGAGAACGTGACCGCGCATGGCGTCGTGGTCCATGCGTCCACGTCGGCGCTGTCTCTCTCGGCCAAGCGCGCGAATATTCAGCGTGCCTACCAGGGGAAGCTCGTCATCCATCCCGACCCAAGCGAGCCGCGCGGGCTGTACGTGGTCAATCATGTAGGCATGGATGATTACGTGGCGGCTGTGGTCGTGAAGGAGTACGGCCCCCATCACATCGAGGGGATGAAAGCCATGTCTGTCGTAGCCCGTACGTACGCCGCGCGCAAGCTGGACCCGACCCAACCCTACGACGTCGTCGATCACCAAGCAGACCAAGTGTACAAAGGGATCGAGGGCGTCACCGCGGACGCCAAGCAAGCGGCGTACACCACGACGGGGCAGGTGCTGACGCACAATGGGCAGCTTATCAATGCGGTGCATTTCGCGTCGAGTGGCGGCCATACGGCAAACAATGAGGACGTTTGGCTTGGCGGGCCACAACCCTACCTACGCGGGAAACGCGATCCGTTCGACCAAGGGGCCGACTACATCACATGGGACTCCTCTATCAAACGTGCCCGGCTCCTGAACATCCTCTCGGATCACATCGGCGAACGCGTTCTGAGCGTGTCGATGGGGCCAAAGAGCCCAGAGGGACGCGTCAAGGCGATGCGGCTTGAACTCGCTACTGGACGAACGATGGACATGCAAGGCACGAAGTTTCGCTCGGTAGTCACACGTGCGGAAGGGATCAGAGCGCTTCGGAGCACCCTTTTTGTGATGCAAAAATCGGGCGGTAACTACCTCTTTGAAGGACGCGGCTTTGGGCACGGCGTAGGCCTCAGCCAAGTGGGTGCCCGCACGATGGCCGAGCAAGGTCGGCCCTACGAAGACATCCTGATGTTCTACTACACAGATGTTCGCCTGAGTGAGCGTCAAGGCGATGCTACACTTGCACAGGCTGCCGCCCCAGCACAACTCCTGCCACCGGAGATTGCCAATGACCCCTTCCTCCGCATGGAGATGGAAGGACGCATCGGAAACGGCTCGAATGTGACACCTGCGCCCGCGCCCGTCACGAACGGCCTGCCACCGGAGATTGCTAATGACCCCTTCCTCCGCATGGAGATGGAAGGACGCATCGGAAACGGAGCGCCACAAAGCGATATCTACAGCCCCGCCGTGATGCATCAACAGCGATACGGGACCCCGCCGCCTACCACCACGGCGCCTGCGCGACGAGCCGAGCCTGCACGACGAGCGGAGCCGACACGACGCTCGGGTTGGTAGCCTGGAGCCATCCGCTAGAACCCGCGTTCGTCATAGCCCCGTCTATCCCTGCTGTGTGTACGCGATGCGAACCGCACTCTGTGCTCTTATCCTGTGCGGTCTCACTTGGCACGCCCCGGCGCAGCCATCTGCACTGCCCAGCTCTAGCGAGGCTACTACGCAGGGTACACCCATCTCGCTGTTCAATTTGCCTGTTACCGAGGAAGGCTATGTGATCGCCCTCCCCGAATCAGAACGTACACTGAGCGCCGTCTCCTTCACCATCCGCCCCGAAACGGCTACCGTATTCGGGTTTCACCTCGCCTCCCCTGCAGCGGATTCGCTGTTCACGGTGTCGTATGACCTCGTCAGCCAGCAGGTACGCGTTGGAGGTTCGGGGGTAACCTCGGCATTTACACGTGCGCATCCCCTCGTCAATAACGCTCTGCACCTCCAGCTGGTGTGGAGCTCCGACGCCGCAGCGCTAACGGTGGATGGCGCTGCGCATCACCTCAAGCTCACCGAGCCAGTGCCCGCTGCTACGACGCCATCGTTCTTCGCCGACGCGGGGATGGTACAGGTCACGCATTTCAGCGCTTGGTATGCAGACTGACGCATGTTAGTACAGCTCGTACTTTGCCACGCGCCCATCGAGCGCACCATTGACAAGCGGTTTCTTCCACGAGGCGCGCAGGCCGATGTGCTTGAGCAGTTCGCGCTTGCCCGCATAGATGTAGGCCGTGGAGCCTGTACACTTCTGCTTCAAGAAGTCGCCGAAGTCGCGGTAGAGCTGCTGGATGTCGCCCCCGCGCCCGATACGCAGCCCGTACGGCGGGTTACACATCAGCGTGACGCCTTCCATATCGGGTAGCTGCCGGAAGTCAGCGCGGCGCACGGAAACGGTGTCGCCATGCGGCAGCGCCGCGAGGTTCGTGTGTGCAGCGCGCACCGCCTTGCTGTCTAGATCGGACCCCGAGATGGGCTGAGGTAGCGCAGCCTGCGCGGCGCGTGCGCGGGCTTGGACACGTGCCCACACGCGAGGCTTGAAGTCCGGTAGCCGCTCGAACCCGAACTGGCGCCGCAGTGCCCCAGCAGGCGTTTTCGTGGCCACCATCAGGGCTTCGCACAGCACCGTGCCGCTGCCACAGAACGGATCGACCAGCGGCGTCTCGCCCGTCCACCCTGCGTAGTGCAGCATGGCAGCCGCCACCGTCTCTTGCATGGGCGCCTCAACGCTGGCCGTGCGGTACCCTCTGCGATGCAGCGAACCACCCGACGTGTCGAGGCTGAGCGTGGCGTGGTTGTTGGCGATGTGCAGGTTCAGCCACAGGTCGGGCGTGCGGCGGTCGATCGACGGTCGTGCGCCTGTGCGCTTGCGGAACTGATCTACGACGGCGTCCTTCACCACCAGTGCCGAGTACTTCGAGTGGGTAATGGTGCTGTGCGACACGTTGGCGAACACGGCAAACGTCTGGTCCACGTCGAGGAAGGCCGACCAGTCGATCTCGCTGACGCGGCGGTATAAGTACTTGTCTGAGTGGCAGTCGAAGGCGATCAGGGGCGCGAGCACGCGCGTGCAAAGGCGTGACTGGTAGTTGACGCGGTACAGCACCTCAGGCGAGGCGGTGAACGAAACGCCTCGGTACTTCGCGTGCAGTGCGGCCGCGCCGAGCGCTTGCAACTCGGCAACCGCCGCGTCTTCGAGCCCACCTGCCACCTGGGCAAAGTACTGGTTCCGGGTCTGGTAGAGAAAGCTCATACGACGTTGAGTTGGCGCAAGATGGCACGCGTGCGTGGCAACTTCGTGGCGGATAAAGTCTGGAGGTCAGCGTTGAGCCGTTCCACCTCAGCAGGGGTGTCTACGTCGTACCACGCGGGGAGCACCGCCACCTCGGCTGGCGTCGCCAAGGCCCGCTCAAGCGTCTGCGCGAAGACGTCGGCATGGCTGTATGCCATCCCTGCGAAGAGCTGCGGATACGCTTCGTTCATGCCGAGCGCATAGTAGCCTCCATCTTCGCTAGGACCGATGACGATCTGTTTGGGCTGACGGAGGAGCCCGTAGCCCTGCTCGATGAACGACGAAGGCAATGTGGGATGGTCCGTGCCAATCAGCATCACACGCCGGAAGCCAGCAGCGAAGGCCTCCAACACAGCATGCAACATGCGCGGGCCCAAGCCTGCGCCGCGTTGTTCGTGCAGTGACCACCGCTCGTCAGCGTACGACGGCGGTACCGTGGCAACAGGCTGGGGAAAGTGCAACCGTACCGCCACGCCGAGCCCGGCGTATTGGTCAAGCGCATCCCGAAGCATCGCTTCGTAAAGCTGAGCCGCCGCCTCGGGCGCGTACGCGCTCGTCAGACGTGTTTTTACACGTCCAGGGTGAGGGACCTTGGCAAACACAAGCAGAGCCGCATCCGTCATGCCCCTACCGACGACCGACGTACGCGCACCTGTGGTGTGATCCGTACACTGACGGGCGTCTCGGTGTATGAGCCATCCATCCGGCGCAGCAGCAATTCCGTCGCTTGGTGCCCCATATCCTGGATGTCCATGTCTACCGATGAGAGGTCCAGGTAGCGACTCAGCTTGAGGTCGTTGTAGCCGATGAGCTTTACAGCGCCGGGTACGGTATGACCCGCAGTCGTCAATGCGCGATACGCGCCCATGGCCATGGTATCGCTCAACGCAAAGACGGCATCGGGTGTATGCGTAGCGAGAAGCTGCGCCATCGTCTCGAAGCCATCTTCTTCCGTCAGCCCGTCCCTGGAGGTCGCTCTGCTTACGAGCTGTGCATCGAAGGTGAGGCCGACCTCTTCCAGTGCGGCGCGGTAAGCCTCGACGGCAGCGTTGCTGCGCGGGTGTGCCTCGTGCCCAGCCAAGAGAGCGATCCGCTGGCACCCCTGTTCTGCCAGATGGCGTACGGCAAGCCTTGCCCCGGCAGCATGATCCCAGTCGTAGCTGTCTAGCACAGCCGATGTGTCACCCACGCACACCACCGGGCGGCTGGTGGACCGGAGTTGCTGCTCCAGTTCATCCGTGATGGGCACCGCGGCTACCAACAGCCCATCGACCGTGCCGCGCTTGAGGTACGCGCCGAGCTCCGCCTCTGGATCTTCACTGCCCAAATCTACCACAAGCACATCCACGTTTTTTCCGGCGAGGTGATCGCGGATGCCTTTGAGCAACTCGTTGTGTACGGGCAGCGTGAAGTTGGGAATGGCCAGCGCAATGGTAGGCACCCGTTGCTGTGCCAGCGCACGTGCCGCGCGGCTTGGGCGGTACTGCAGTTCGTCAACCACCTTCATCACCCGCGCGCGCATCTCCTCCGATACATCCGGGGCGTTGTTCAGCACCCGCGACACGGTGGAAATGGCAACCATGGCCCGGTCGGCCACGTCGTAAATCGTAACTTTACGCCTGGAAGGGCCCGTCTCCGCCATCAAATTCCTCTACTCGTCTACTGGTTGTTCGTCCGACGCCGCCTTAAGCTGACGAAAGAGCCCGTAGTTCCATAAGCCCGTGATGAGCAGCCCGCCCGACTCACGCCAGAGCTCACCCTCTACTTCTTCGAAGAAGGCGCCGAAGGCGTGTTGCATCGCCTCAGGGATAAGGATGATGAGCCACATCAGCGTGAGCAGCACCAGCCCCAGTGGAGCAGCGGTGGGCGTCCTGCCGAACACGGCGGCACCCGACAGCACCGCGGTAGCCAAATACATGGCTACCCACGGCTCAAAGTCGGGATCGTTGATCTGAAAGTACGCCCAGCTTATGAACAGGACGGTCATCACGCCCTGAATTAGCTGGCGACGTCGCGTAGGTGTCATGGCACAGGGCTACTGCTTTTCCTTGTCGAAGGCCGCGTCGAACGCAGCATCGGAGGGCGGGAAGTCGACATCCTTAACGTAGCCGCATGCTTCAGCAGCGCCGTACTCGCGGTCCATCCCGCCGTCTTCCCACTCTACCGAGAGCGGGCCATCATACCCGATGCGGTTGAGGGCGCGGATGATCTCTTCAAAGTCGATCTTGCCGCGTCCAATCGACCGGAAGTCCCAGAAGCGATCGGCGTGGCCGAAGTTGACGTGCCCGCCGAAAACGCCAGCGTGGGTTGGCCTATCGGACCACCACACGTCTTTCATGTGGACATGGTAAATCCGATCGGCAAATTCGCTGATGAACGCGACGTAGTCGACGCCTTGGTAGCCGAAGTGGCTGGGGTCGTAGTTGAAACCAAACGCCTCACGGTGGTTAATCGCATCGAGAGCCAGCTTCGCCGACGTGATGTCAAAGGCGATCTCTGAGGGGTGTACTTCTAGCCCAAACTTGACGCCACTTTCGTCGAACACGTCGAGGATCGGGTTCCAGCGGTCGGCGAAGTCCTGGAAGCCACTTTCGATGAGGCCCGGTGTGTTGGGCGGAAACGAGTAGAGGTAGGGCCAGATGCGGCTGCCCGTGAAGCCATTCACGACGCTCACGCCCAGCTTGGCAGCGGCCCGCGCCGTGTTGGCTACCTCTTCCGAGGCCCGCGCATTGACGCCATCGGGGTCGCCGTCCCCCCACACATGCGGCGGCAAGATCTGCTTGTGCCGCTCGTCAATCTTGTCACAAACGGCTTGGCCTACAAGGTGGGTGCTGATCGACCAGACCTTGAGGCCGTGCTTGGCGAGCAGGTCGTGCCGACCTTGGCAGTAGCTGTCGTCCTCAAGCGCTTGCACCACGTCGAAGTGGTCGCCCCAGCAGGCGAGTTCGAGGCCATCGTAGCCCCACGAGGCCGCTTTCTCAGCGAGGACTTCGAGCGGCATATCGGCCCATTGGCCAGTGAATAAGGTTACAGGACGTCCCATAGTCGGTGTATATCTGTCTGAAGAGGAGTCAATTTGGTGCGAGGTGGCATTGCCGAAGGGCTAGCTGCCAGGTGGCGTGTAGCTAGCATCCACCCAATCGCCCTTCTTGCCACTCTCAATGGCCTTGTGGATGAAGTGGACCCCCACGGCGCCGTCTTGCACGGTCGGGTAGTCGGTGTCGTGCTCGCCGGGGTCGACGCCCTCGATCTTCGCAGCGATGGTACGGGCCGCGTTCACGTAGATGTTGGCGAACGCCTCGATGAACGCCTCAGGATGGCCGAACGGAAGGCGGGTGTTGTGCTGTACCACCGGCGCCACGTCGTCCAGGTAGCCATTGCCACGGCGGTAGACCTGCTCGGGCTGATCTGGGTAGCGGACGGTGAGTTCGTTCGGTAGCTCTTGGTGCCAGCGCAGGCTTGCTTTGGTGCCGTAGACGCGAATGCGGAGGCCGTTCTCTTCGCCCACCGAGATCTGCGAGCAGATCAGCACCCCTTTGGCACCACCTTCGTAGTGGATGAGCATATTGGCATCATCCTCCAGGAGGCGCCCCGGCACAAACGACGTGATGTCGGCGCAGAGGCGGTCGATGTCGAGGCCAGTGATATAGCGCGCTAAGTTCTCGGCGTGCGAGCCGATGTCGCCCACGGCTGAGGACACGCCCGCTTGCTTGGGGTCGGTGCGCCAACCGGCCTGCTTGCTGCCCTCGCTCTCCAACAGCGTGTGGAGCCAGCCTTGCGAGTATTCCACCACGACCTTCCGCACGTCGCCTAACGATCCGTTGGCCACCATAGCGCGGGCGGCCTTCACCATCGGGTAGCCCGTGTAGTTGTGCGTGAGGGCGAAGACCACATCGTGCTGCTCCACTAACTCGCACAGCTCTTCGGCCTCCTCCACAGTCATCGTCATGGGCTTGTCGCACACGATGTTGAAGCCTGCCTCGATGAAGGCCTTGGCGATCGGGTGATGCATGTGGTTGGGCGTCACGATCGACACAAAGTCGATCCGGTCGCCTTCGGGACGCGCCAGTTCGCCTTCGATCATGGCTTGGTACGAGGCGTAGACACGCGCGGGATCGAGCTTGAGCTCTTCGCCCTGTTGCTTGGATTTGTCAGCCTTGGACGAGAACGCGCCGGCTACGAGTTCGATCTCGCCATCCAGTGCTGCCGCTTTGCGGTGTACGGCCCCGATGAACGCGCCAGGGCCGCCCCCGACCATGCCATACCTGATTTTCCTATTCAATGCCATTGTTGCTGTGTTTGCGAAGGGTTGAACTGAAACGGGCGCGGCGTATGACCTGCTAGATCTCGCCGTTAGTCATTTGCCTCACAGCGTAGTCTACGGCACGCGCCGTAAGCGCCATGTAGGTAATTGAAGGATTTTGGCACGCCGACGAGGTCATGCACGAGCCATCGGTGACAAACAGATTGGGGACGTCGTGCGCTTGATTGTGCTTGTTGAGCACCGATTCACGCGGGTCGTCGCCCATACGAGCGGTGCCCATCTCGTGAATACCGAGCCCCGGCTCGCCACCGTAGCCGTCCTCCGTGTAGTTGTTGTAGAGCTGGATGTTGTACGCCCCAGCTGCTTCGAGCATTTCCAACGAAGTGCGCTCCATGTCGCGGCGCATCGCGAACTCGTTCTCCTTCCACTCGCAACTAATGCGCAGCAGCGGGATGCCCCAGTCGTCAGTTTGTTCAGGGTCCAGGCTGACGCGATTGTCGCGGTACGGCAGTGTCTCCCCAAAGGCGATCACACTTACTGACCACGGCCCCGGCGTACGCAGGCTGTTCTTCAGCTCGGCGCCAAAGCCCGACATGGACGTCCCGCGCGCCCCCCCGGCTCGCGAGCCGCCGCCTTGGAAACCGTAGCCGCGAATGTAATCTTGCTCTTGGCGCCCGCCTGGGAGGTTTTGAAAGCGAGGGATATAGATGCCGTTGGGGCGGCGGCCGTAGTAGTACTTGTCCTCGTGCCCATCCAGCATGCCCACGGCACCGATCTGGTAGTGATGATCCATCAGGTAATGGCCCAACACGCCGCTGGAATTGGCGAGGCCTTCGCTAAAACGGGGTGTCTTGCTGTTGAGCAAGATCTGCGTTGAGCCCAGCGTAGACGCACATAGGAAGATTAGCTTCGCCCGAAACTCGATCATTTCCTTCGTGACATAATCGACGACCCGAACGCCGACGGCTCGGTCAAGCGTCTCGTCGTAGATGATGCTGTGGACGTTGCTGTGGGGCCGTAGCGTCAGGTTGCCCGTGGCCATGGCGTCGGGCAATGATGCATTGAGGCTGCTGTAGTACGCCTTGTAGGAGCAGCCACGGTAGCATTGGTTGCGGTGCTGACACTGCACGCGCCCGTTGAGCCCGCGCGTCAGGTTGGCTACGCGGCCGATGGTGACCATCCGCTCGCCGGGCCACGCCTTCTCCACGCCTTCCTTCAGCATCAGCTCCGAGCAGTAGAAGTCCATGGGCGGCAGAAAGTCGCCATCCGGGACTTGCGGCAACCCTTCAGCGCGTCCGCTGATGCCTGCGTAGCGCTCGGCGTAGGTATACCAGGGCTCGATCTCCTCATAGCTGATGGGCCACGGTATCGCAGCCCCATCGCGTGCGTTGGCCTCGAAGTCCATCTTGCTCCACCGGTAGCACTGCCGCCCCCACATGATGGAGCGACCGCCCACATGGTTGCCGCGAATCCAGGTAAACGGCTTTTCCTCGATGTACGGATTCTCGCGGTCGTTGATGAAGAAGTGCTGCGTCTGCGAGTTAAACGCATACGTCCTGCGCTGCACCGCGTGCTCCGCCGCTGCTACCTCAGCCGGAACGCCTCCGCGAAAAGGCAGCTCCCACGGCGCCATGCCATCGGTGGGCAGCGTTTCAACAGGCCGCCCGCGCTCCAGCACAAGGGTCTGCAGCCCTTTTTGGGTTAGCTCTTTCGCCGCATACCCACCCGATATGCCAGAGCCGATGACGATAGCATCGTACTCAGATGTTGTCTGGATGGTAATGTTGTCGTACATCGGGCCTCTTGCTCTTGAGTTATTCGGCCCACGTACGGCCGTTTCCAGCATCGGCGATGGGTATGCACCCCATGAACTGACCTGGCACACGGCGATGCTGCAACTCTTGTGTGGCTCCCAGCTCCGATGTGTAATAACCGACGATGACTTGCCCTTTCAGCATAGCCCAGAAGGCATCTTCGGCGCTTTCCATGGCTGATAGCAACGCAACCTGGTCGGCCTCCTCCAGCGCTGTGAAGGCGACACCGTGGGTTGCCTGTGCCGTAGCCTCAATACCATCCACGCCAGCGATAAATTCGGCGCGGTAGGTCGCGTCGTGAAAGTCAGCTAGCATCATGTCGATGTACTCATGTACGCCCGCCGCACGCGCACCCGGCGTGTCAGTAGGCGGAATGATGAGATCGGCTGCGGTGGCCAGCGTCTCCACCTGATCGCCCTGCAGCACCCGGGGCTGCCACGCCGCAGCGCCATCCGCGCGAGGCTGACACCCACTCATTATCGCCGCCACCGTCGAGGCCGACAATGCACCACCTGTCAACAGCGCCAAGCGCTTCAGCGCAGCACGGCGGTTGATGGAGGGATGCGTTGGTTCCATGTTTGAAGCGTGAGGGTGGTGAGCGTGGTACTTAGCGTATAGCAAGTGGCCTTCGCCGCCTGAGCGATGAAGGCCACCTCTGTATATCGGTACAAGCTAGCCTGCTACGGCATCCTCAGGCTCGGGCTCGGTAGTCAGCTTGACCTGTTTGTACCCACCTGCTCTGCGATCTTGGACATACAAGAAGCCAAAGACGACGATGAGTATAAGGCCAAACGGCGCTACATACCTGAAGGACGTGCGCCCCCCAAAGTTGTCGGCGGGGTTTAGAATACCGCCTGCGGATTCCACCACGGGAGAATCGGCACCCGATGAGATAATGGTGCGAAGGGCTTCGGCTGTTTCGACTGGGGGCAGCTCATTGGCTGAGTTGTACGACGCCAACACGCCCTGCGATGCCGTGACCGCAGCTGTGATGTCCACGGCGATGTCACCCGCGTTCTCGGCAAGACCGGGGAACGTATCGACGACTTGCTCAAACACGGCGACCGTGTCGTCGACCGGCAGCTGTTGGTGGCCAATGTTGTCTGCTACGCCACCCATCCAGACGGTAGCCATACCGGAAGCGGCCATGCCGACCGCGCCCATCATCCCCAGCCCAAGCGCGCCGCTCTTGGGAATGCGCTCGGAGACGAAACCGAGCATGGTCGGCCAGAAGTAGGCAATACCTACGGCCCAGACCGCTGCTGTGGCGAAGGCCATCAACGTGGTCTCGGCGAAGCTGAGCATGAACAAGCCCGCAGTGGCCAGGATCGACGACATCAGCAGCACACCCGTCGGCGTCAGCTTCTCAACAACAGGTTTGGAGGTCATGCGCAGCGTACCCATGATGCCGTTCACAAAGCCGAGCACCAAGATGCCGCTGATCCCACCTGAGGCCAGCACGGCGGGCACCCAGCGGCCAGGACCGAGCTCGAGTGAGGCGGTAAAGGCCATCATCACTAGCATGACCAACATCAGTGGAGCCACACAGGCCTTCAGCATCTCACTGAAGCTCACGCCAGCGCTTACGCCCTCTGTGGCGGGGTACTTCTCGACCAACATCATTGCGCCGTAGACTAGCGCCGGGACGATGATGAGGAGCAACTTGCCTTGCCAGCCTACGCCCATGTTGGTCAGGCCAAAGGCGATGATCGCGCCGATCAGGATGCCGAATGGAAACCACATGTGGAAGGTGTTCATCTTCACCGTTTTGTTGTTCGGGAAGAGAGCTGCCACGAGCGGATTACACCCTGCTTCCACGAGCCCTGCGCCCATCCCGCAGACCAACGCGCCGACCACCAACATGGTGTACCCGCCAGCAAACATCATGACCAGCGCGCCTGCCACGTGGCAGATAAACGCGCCTTGGACGATGGGCCGCATGCCAATGGTGTCGCAAAGCGGCGAAAAGATGACCTGTGACAGCGTAAAGCCCCAGAGAAACACGCCAGCGAAGACGCCGAGCTGCGCGTTGGTGAGGTTAAACTCTTGCCGTAGCTCAAAGGCGATATCGCCCGTTACGGCAAACGCGATGGCGGTGGTAATGAGCGCGATACAGCTACCGTAGAAGAGCTTGTCACGTTTAATGGCTCCAGTCATGCTGGTTCTCCAAGGGGTTGAGGGGGTATAAACGTCGTGTCTGTAGGCGACGTACGGCCCGTGCGGCACGGCATGTGGCGTCACGATTTGGCACGGCCGTCACATCGTGGCGACGTAAATAACGAGATCGCTGCGAGATGCGCAAGCGCTTTCAGAAAACGTTTTCGGTACGCTCAACAGCTGGAGCCTACAGCCAAACCACGGCGCGGGTAATGACCGAAGAGGCGTTGCGCAGGCGAATGTGGTACGTGCCCGGCGTCAGGTTACCGAACTGACTTGACCACTCGTACGCGCCCGCCGGCTTGAACCCCTCGTCCGCAACTTGGATGGCGCGTCCCAACAGGTCATACACTGAAATCGTGACTTCCCCAGCCTCAGCCACTTCATACGCAACCGTCACCCGATCGCGTACGGGGTTGGGGTAGATGTGGTGGACCTTCAATGAACCCGGCGTTTCATCCTGGCCTTCCGTGGACGTGTTTGAAGTGCCCTGGATGGAAAGACGAAACGGGTTGGACCAGCTACCAGCCGCTCCGCTGCTGAACCCGCGCACGCGCCAGAAATAGGTGGTCCCCTGCTCCCAGCTTCGGAGGCGTAATTCAGCGTCATCCGTTACGGCACGATGGAAAAGCCGATTGAAGTCCGGGTCATACGCGATTTGGACCTCGAATGAATCTGTGGGCGCAAGGACACCCCAGCTCAGCGGGGTCCGGCGGCTTTGATTCGCCGCGTTGTTGGCAGGACTCACCAGCAGGGGCTGCGGCGCACCGTCAGCCGTGAACGCCTCGCCCAGCGCTTGCTCCACGCCAACAGCGAGGTAGGTAAGCGGCGCATTCCAGTACGTCGTCATCTCGTTCGTCGAGTAGCTGCAGTAGTGGTCCAGGTAGTTTGCGGCCGGGAAGCTAGATGGGTAATTCGTGCAGCCATCGGGGTTGTTGGCGTGTGGGCCGCCCGCCAGCCAACCGGGCACAGGCGCTGCCACGTTGTCGGCTTCGGAGGGGCGATGGTGGATGTGCATGGGCGGATTCGCCCCATACCCCGTTACCCAGGCATAGCCAGTAGCGTTGCGGCCCATCAGGTAGTCGAGGGTGCCGAGGGCCGCGTCCAGATAGGACGTGTCGTTGGTAAGGTCGTAGGCTTTGAGCAAGATCGCCCCGACAGCGGCAGCGTGACCATTGCCGCCCCAGTGGAAGTCGCCGCTACGCCGCCCGACAGCCGTGGCGTACGGCGACTGTTGATACGCGCTGCGGTATGCATTCGCGGTGTTCATCAGGCGGCGCTCGATGTTGGGCCGGATAGCATCCAGTGCTGACGTTGGCGCTTCTACGGTAAGGGCAGAGAAGTAGCCTAGCGCCTCGACGTTCGCCCATACTGGTGAGGCCGCCTCGCCCGTGCGAGGCACGTTGATGCTGTCGAGGTAGTCGTCATCGGCTGTCGCAAGATAGAGTTCGATGCCTGCCCACTGCCACTCGTCAGCGAAGTTGCTGTCGCCATAGGTGCCCGTGCTGATGCGTGGGTTGTTGAGGGCGCCCTGATTGTAGGGGCGGTTGCGGTTATCGAGGGCCCACGTCCACGCATCTACCGCCGCCGTCAAACACGAATCCGCCAAGCCGGGCCAAACGCTTTCGAAGTCGCCGAGGATGCGCGCCGACTGCGCCATAGCGGCGGCAAAATCGAGCGTCGCCGACGTTGATTTCGCCACAACGTATCGCGGGGCGGTAGGCCTGTCCGGCATCACGGTGGCTTGGAAGTTTTCGGTCGTGAGCTTGTGGTACACGCCTCCATCGGTAGGATCCTGCATGGTGAGCATCCAGCGTAGCTTGAACACCACCTCGTCGATCACGTCAGGAATACCGTCGCTGCTGGTGGGAATACCCGTTTGCATCACCTCGAAAAAGCCGGGGTACGCCTCGTAGGCGTTGAGCAGATTGCCGATGGTAGCGGCGGCTGGAACGACGTACTTGTTGTAATCGCCCGCATCGTACCATCCACCGGGCGAGGAAATGAGGGAGTTGGCCGGCCGCGCGGGATTGCTAGCGGAGTTGTGTACCCGGACCTCCGTGTCGGGATGCCCAGCCGCACGCGCCCACGGCCCACCATACGCTTCGGGGATGGCGGTACTTGCTCGGGCAAAGTAGAGCGCCTTCAGGGTGCCCCTAATCATCTCGCGATGTACGGCCCCGCCCACCTCGAAGGGGTACGACTGCCCCACGCCGGGCACATCTATTATGTACATCCCTTCCGCCTGCAAGGCACTGAAGTCGGCCAGGCGCACGTTCTCCCCCGAATGCTGCCAACGCCGGCTGGCTTGCAATGTACCTTCGAGCAGCGTATCAGTGCGCGCCCAGTTCAGCACGTAAAACGGTCCAGCCGCGGCCTCAACGACGACGGCCTGCTTGATCGCTTCAGGATAGTACCCGAGTTGGTTGACGCGGATGGCGTCTTCACCCGACTGGGCGTGCAGCGGGATGACGAGGGCCAAGCTGAGCGCGAGAAAACCACTGCTGATTCGCATTCGATCCATTGTTTTCGTCAGGGTAAACGGCGAAGTTCTCTTCACAGGCTGTTATGATATGCCTGGGGATAGATACTTCACAACTAGAATTGATGAAAGCCCACGCCGTTGCCGATCGCCCTCTGGCAGCTCGTCAGGCAGCACTGTACTGCGGCACGTTTGTGCTGCTGGGGCTAACCATCGCCTCGCTGGGGCCGACCATCCCCATCTTGGCTGAGTTGACGGCCAGCTCGCTCGGTTCTGTCGGGATTCTGTTCTTTGTACGATCGCTGGGAGGTAGCCTCGGGGCCATAGCCCTTGGCCGCGTGCTTGATGGGGCGGATGGGCACCGGCTGGTACTGATCTGCCTTGCCGTCGTCATTGTGCTGCTTTGCCTAGTCCCCTTCGGCACATCGCTCCTGCTGCTGGCGCCACTGATCTTCTGCATTGGCCTAGCTGAGGGTGGCGTCAACGTGGGAGGCAACACGCTCATCATGTGGGCGCGCCCCGCGGGGCTGGGTTCGTGGTTGAATGGCTTGCACCTCTCATTCGCTGCTGGAGCGGCGTGCTCGCCACTCATCGTAGCCCAGATGATCACGTTCGCTCCCGACCCCATCTGGACTTATTGGACCATCCCGGTCCTGATCGTACCCATCCTGGTGTTCTACCTGCGGATGCCTTCGCCCGCACATCCGCAGAAGACGGCGGCGACGGCCATCGCTGCGCCAATGGACAAGCCGCTGGTCGGCGTTGTGGCGGCAACGTTCTTCTTCTACACGGGCGTGGAGATTGTATTCGGTGGATGGATCTACACGTATGGGCTGGAGCAAAACCTAGCTACGGAAACGACGGCCGCCTACCTCACGGCCGCCATGTGGGGTGGCGTTGGGCTAGGTCGTCTCGCTGCGATCCCGTTGGCGCAGCGTCTTCTGCCCCGGCAGTTGCTCATCGGTTGTTTTGCGCTAGCCGCTGCAATGCTGGCACTCGGAGTGGCGTACCCGTCGGTGGCGCTGGTCTTGTGGATCGTCACGCCCGGGCTTGGCATCGCCCTTGGCCCCGTCTTCCCCACCTTACTCGCCATGGCAGGCCGCTACATGACAGTCACGGGCAAGATCAACGGCGTCTTCTTCATGCTTGCGGGCGCCGGAGCCATGCTTTTCCCGTGGGTCATGGGGCTGTTGATCGATTATGCAGGCGCGTCTATCTTCCTCCCGGTCGTGCTTGGCACGCTAGTGGTCGCCTCAGTTTGCCTCAGCGCCGTCCTCGTTCTCCTCCGCCAGCGCGGCCCCCTTGCTCTCGACTAAACCTTCCTCGCCTTACCTATGGCCTCCTCCGTTTTTCTCGGTCTCGACCTGGGCACCAGCGGCGTGCGCTGTCTCGCTGTCGATGCCGCTGGTACGCTCGTCGCTGAAACACATGCGTCCTATCCTCTGCTCACTCCCCAGCCGGGCTGGACGGAGCAACGACCATCCGATTGGCATGAGCAGACGTTTGCCGCCCTCCGCGCACTCGTCGCCAAGCTTGGTGGCTACCGCATCGAAGCGCTCGGGCTTTCGGGGCAGATGCACGGCATGGTCGCCATCAGCGCCGACGGCCAGCCCATCCGCCCCGCCCTGCTGTGGAACGATGGCCGCACGGGCGCCCAAGTGGACGCCATCGAGGCCGCGATTGGCCGAGCCGAGCTGATCCAGCGTACGGGCAACCGAGGCGCCACCGGGTTCCAGCTGCCAAAGGTGCTGTGGCTGCGCGATACCGAGCCGGAGGCGTTTGCTCTGACGCAGTTGGTGCTCTTTCCGAAAGACTACATCGGCTACTTGCTCACCGGCGAGGCTGTGGCCGAGCCGTCGGATGGGTCGGGATCGGGCGCGTTTAACCTCGCCCAGAAGTCCTGGGACGCCGACTTGCTGGCCGCATTGGATTTGCGCACGGACCTGTTTCCGCGAGTAATCCCTTCCGACGGCACGGTGGGGCACGTCACGGTGGAGGCCGCCGCGGCGACGGGCCTTCCACAGGGCACGCCTGTCATCGCGGGCGCGGGCGACAACGCCGCCGCGGCGACGGGCCTGGGCATCTCGAACGCCCGGCCCCACACGGGCAGCATGAGCTTGGGCACCTCAGGTGTCATCTTTATGCCCCTGGCCGAGCCCAAGCCCGACCCTGAGGGCCGCGTCCACCTGTTCTGCCACGCCGACGGCAACTACCACCTTCTCGGCGTCACGCTCTCGGCGGCGGGCAGCTTGCAATGGTTCCACGACACACTCGCCCCCAACACGCCTTTTGCTACATTAGTGGACGAAGCCGCCACGAGCCCTCCAGGCAGCAACGGCGTCACCTTCCGGCCCTACCTCGCGGGCGAACGTACCCCGCACATGAATCCTGACCTGCGCGCCAGCTGGACCGGGCTCAGCCTCGCCTCCAACCGGGCCGACATGGTGCGCGCGCTTCTCGAAGGCGTGGCGTTCAGCCTACGGGACGCGCTGGACCTCATCCATGACTTGAGCGAACCACACGAACTGCTTGCTACAGGCGGCGGATCGAAGTCACCGTTCTGGCTGCAGCTCACCAGCGACGTACTTGGCTTGCCGCTAGGCCGCCCCGCTGTGAATCAGGGCGCGGCGTATGGAGCGGCACTGCTCGCCATGCAAGGCACAGGCGCCGTGGCCTCTACGCTCGATGTGGTCGACCGGACGCTCACGAGCAGCGTGGAACCTGATCCTGCAGCGAATTACGCGGCGGCGCGACAGCGGTACTTGGGGTAGCGCCCAATACTTGAATGCCCATACAAATGTTAGGTCGCATGGACAAGAGGTATCTTCAGTTGACTTGCCTAAGACCAGCCAGCGCATGATGCACGCCACATGCACAAACGAAGCATACCCCACCGCCGTCTTCTCATACCGCGTCGCCACATGGCGGCACTGCTAGAGCCAACCAAACAAACGCTTCACTTGGTTACTGGAGTTGACCCGTCTCTTCGTCCAACTCGTGCCCCGTGTAGTTCTCTCGCGTCCCATTGCCCGCTTGGTACACTCGACCCGGCAGCTCCATGCCGAACGGGAAGTAGTCCGACGCGCCTACCGTCACCCCATCCTCGTTCACCGTCGCACGGATCGAGCCCAGGTGGTCCTTCGCGTAGTAGTACCGCTTAGCCGCGCCCGAGTGCGCCACGCCCTCGATGTTCATCACCAGCACCCCGTCGTTGCCCAGGTCGGCATCGTCGTGGAAGACGGCGAGTTGGTCCAGCTTCAGCCCGGGGCTCTGCTGCAGGAAGTGCAACGTCACCGCCAGGCTTTGCTGTGGACCGATGACGTAGTCGCCCCTCTTGCTTCTAGCCGGGACGGCGGCTGAGCGAGCGGAGCAAGCGAACAGGGGGTCGTGGCGAGCTGGGGCCCCGCGCCCACCAATACGCCCGCATTGGCCTGCGGGTGTCGGCATGGGGGAATACAGCCCCGGAGGACGTCCGACGACTGGGCGCCAGGTGACACACTTTATATGTACTCTTAGGAAGCTTTCTTGACAGATTTTGAGCGGGATTTCAGGTAGCGCTCAATCGTGTCATACGGACGCCGCCCTTGGTTGCGATACCCCTGATGCGTTCGCTCTCGATTGTAGTAAAGCAGCCACCCATCGAGGT
>JBCDJT010000069.1:0-25933 GCA_038747545.1 Bacteroidota bacterium | reverse complement strand
TGGTGGAGCAGTATCTGGAGCATCACTTTCGTCGTCGCGGTGATGACAACTTTGAGGTAGAGTGACCGGCATGTTTGCCGGTGGAGTGCCTTTCAGGCCGCATGAGGAACCCACCAGCTTTCAGCTGGTGGTCGTTTAGTTCGCAGATGGCCTTTCTGAACAAGAAAACCAGCTATTACTACACGGAGAAACGCCTGAAAGGCTTCGGCGCTCTGCCACGCCTCAGCCTCGGCACCACGCGAAAGGTCGACGCCTCGAAGTTTGAATCGGCCCTCGTAGAAATTGACCGCCTTGCAGTCACAGAAAATCCGGCCTACCACCTGCTCATCAAGGCCATACTGCCTAAGACCAAACCACGGCTCGAACCCGCCCAGCTCTACCTCCATCTCAAGACAGGCCGACTCGAGGACCTGCTCAGGCGGATCGACGACAAGCCTTTTGAAGCTATACTGGCTGAATACAAACAGGCCCACGACCTGACGTATGCCGATAGTGCAATCGAGTCCATTCTAACAGAGTATATCGGTAACAACCTGTGGTCGGAAGTGACCCGAGCGGTTTTCCTCGATGTATTGTTTAGGACACTGCGTGACGAACGCGGGATCAAGCCCAACAGCGTGCTCCGCAACTACGGTCGGCTGCTCTCCAAGATGATTCAGTGGAAGGAGGGCAAAGCACGGCGAGACGACATCTTCGCCGCCGTCAAGTTCGCCAGCGAGGACGACACCCGTCGTCTGCGGCGCAGCATCGTCACTCGCGCCTCCATTGCTCGCCTTATCCGCGAACTAGCAGCAGGCTACCAAAAACCGGGAGACGAGTGTGCTACGCTCTATGCGGGTATCGCGATCAGTCAAGGCGTCACCCCCGCTGTGCTCCCCCGCTGCCTCAACAGCGACTTCCGTATGATGCGCGTGAAGCAGGTTGGAGAGAGCTACCGTATTGTAGAAGATGGTGGCATCGAGGTGGGCCTGCTTGAGCTAAGAGGCGCCAAGAAGGTGAAGACATCGAAAGGCACGAAGCGCCGCGATAGGCCCGTGTGGATTGCACCTCAAGTTGCAGAGCAGGTCCGGCGCTATTGGAGACCCGATCGGCCTGCTGAAGCCCTCTTCCCCCTGCGCAGCAGTCGCTTCTACACCCTGTTTAAGAAAGCTCGGATCCGGGCTGGATTGACTGAGGCCACGACGGCCAACGAACCATTGATTCCGCACGATCTGCGCAGCGTGTTTGCATTCTTAGCCGAAGAGGCTGGGGTGAACCGCAGCGTCATCGGCTTTGGCGGGCTGGGGCACACAAACCTCAAGCAAACCGACCGCTACCTCGCTCGTCAGGAGATGATGAACCCGTTTGCGGTGGAGCAGATACTCGGCGGCCTAGATGTGGAAGAGGCGGTTTTCAAAAGCGTTTTGTAATCTGCATTGTAATCAGCAGATTTTCGCTCTACCAAAGCATATAATATACAAGCACTTACAGTAAATCTTTGGTACCGAGGGCGGGACTCGAACCCGCACGGCCTTGCGGCCAGCGGATTTTAAGTCCGCTGCGTCTACCATTCCGCCACCCCGGCAAAGGAGTCGCAACATAGTGCTCGCGGCTAAGCTCGCGCAATGCCTGAAGCGGGAGAGCTGGGAAACACGCCGTGAACATGTTGCGCGGTAAGCAATTCTTACTGGGCACACCCGTTTCGTCCACCCCATCTCGATGCAGACGCGCCCGACCTTGGAGTTGCTTTCCCAACTCAATGCTCGTGCCTACGTCCCCTACTCGGGGAAGGCACAAGCAGCAATCCTTGTGTTGTCGGACGGGGCATGGGTACCCGGCGTGCGCGTAGAAAATGCGTCCTTCTCGCTCAGCATCACGGCCGTGGAGAACGCGGTAACGACGGCCGTCACCCTGGGGAGAACCGATATCACTGGGGTGGTCTCTTCGGCACCGATGCGCAGCCGCGAGGTAGAGTTTCTGCAGACGATCGCGGGCCGCCCCCTCAGCTTGCAATCGGACACGCGACGCGGACACATTCCCCAGACGCTTCCTGCCACCCCGCTCCCGCTGCCCTACACGGATGCTCCCCCTGACGCTGTAGCTGCCGTGCGGGTGCTCGCACACCGGGCGCGTGTGCCCGCCTCCTCTTTTCCCGTGGGCTGCCTCGCGCATACGCCGCAAGGTGCCACCATCCCTGGCGTCAATGTAGAGACGGACGATTGGGGCCAGATCCTGTGTGCGGAGCGCAACGCCCTGAGTACCGCTTTGAGCTACGGGTATACGTCCTTCACCGCGCTCACCCTGACCTGCCCTCGGGACCCGAGTGGAACGCCCTGTGGCTCGTGCAGGCAGGTGATTGTGGAACTGGCTACCGATGCCGACATCCGCTGCGACCGCCACGACGGCGGCGTCGAGACCTACCGTCCCGACGAACTTCTGCCTGCATTTTTCGTTGGCGGCGTCCTTCGTACTTCCTAACCGAATGCCGGGCAGCCCGGCTGTTCACCTCTCTGTACTGGCTGGCCCATGCTCCTCCAATCGCTGCTGTTTTGTGTTGGGCTGGCCATGCTGTACCTGGGTGCCGATTGGTTAGTGCGGGGGGCCTCTAAACTCGCCATCCGGTACGGCATTCGCCCGCTGGTGGTCGGCCTCACTGTGGTTGCCTTAGCCACATCGATGCCCGAGTTCGTCGTCAACCTGATTGCGGCGGCGCAGGGGGAAAACGACCTTGCGCTCGGCAACGTGGTAGGCTCCAACATCGCTAACATCGCACTCATCCTGGGTACGACGGCGCTGTTGCAGCCCATCGTGGTCTCGAAGAGTACGCTCAGCAAAGAATACCCCATCATGCTCCTTGTGATGCTGGTGTTCTTTGGGATGGCGGCCAATGGCACCATCAGCCGGATGGAAGGCGTCATCTTGGTGCTGGGGCTGATCACCTTCATGGTCTACCTTGTGCTCAACGCACGCAGCGGCGCGCCCGCGGGTGCAGAAGCTGTGGAGGGGCCTGCTGCGGACGTTGCCCCCCCCGAGGAATCTGCAGAGCGGCCGGTATGGCAACAGGCTGGGCTCATCCTGCTGGGGATGGGATTTCTGGCCTTCGGCGCGCACCTCATGGTGACGGCTGCGATCTTTGTCGCGGAAAAGCTAGGCATCAGCTCGGTCGTGGTAGGCCTCACCATCGTGGCTATCGGGACGAGCCTGCCAGAGCTGGCCGCCTCGATTATGGGCATCGTCCGCGAGGAATCCGACTTGTCGCTGGGCAATGTGCTGGGCAGCAACATGATGAACGTGCTCTTTGTCATCGGCATGATCGCACTGATCCAGCCCCTGCCGGTAGAGTCGGAGTCCATCCGCCTGCACTTTCCGGTGATGATCGCCGTCACGCTGCTCCTGTTTCCGTTGGCGCGGCCCAAGCTCCTCATCAGCCGGTGGAGTGGCGCTGTACTGCTGACCACTTTTGCGGCCTATACGATCTATCTGATTCTGCCCTACATGTAGCGTAAAACAATCAGCCAAGCCCACTCGTTGGGTGAGGGCTCCACACCTTGCCACCTCCCATCGCCCCATATGTCGCTCACGTTAGGCCAAGCGCCGTGGTTGTTTGTACTCCTGGTCGTGGTGGCCATCGGGCTCGCAGTGTGGAGCTACCGGGGCACCATTCCCACCCTCTCTCGCGGTAAGCAGGCGGTACTGACAGGGCTGCGCGCGCTGACCTTGGCCCTCGTCTTGTTTCTGCTGGCCGAACCGCTACTGCAGCGCACCGATGTGCAGGAGGAGCCTCCCACGGTGGCCGTCTTGATCGACGAGAGCAAGAGTGTTGGACTGATGGCCGCCGACTCCGCGGGCCTTACCACACAACTGGGGCGCGTGCTGACCGAGGAGGCGCTGGGGGCATCGGCGCAGTTCTACACGTTTGGGAGTCGCCTAATGCCGCTAGCCGCGGACTCGCTCGGCACGCTCACGTACGAGGCCGAGCGCACCAATATCGCATCTGCTCTCGACGCCGCCCGCGACGACCTTGCCGACACCAATGTGCAGGGGGTCATCTTACTCACCGACGGACGCTACAACACAGGGCGTAACCCGCTCTACACGGCAGAGCGCTACCCCGTCCCCATCCATACCGTGGTGCTGGGAGACACGACGCAGCAGCGCGATGTTGTCATCCGGCGCGTCACGACCAACGAGATTGCCTATGTGGGCACCGAGCTCCCGGTGGACGTGAGCGTCCGCACCGAGGGCTATACGGACGAGACGCTGCGGGTCACCCTCTTGCAAGACGGCACCGTCGTCAGCACGGCGCCGATGCCTACGCGTGGCGCGGGCGAGTACACGGCTACGCTGGCTTACACACCACAAGCGACAGGTACGCAGCGCCTCACCGCTACCGTGTCGCGGCTAGACGGTGAGCTCACGTACGAGAACAACCGCGGCAGCGCACTGGTGCGTGTGGTCGAGAACAAGCGGCGCATCCTGCTCGTGGCCGATGCCGCCGCGCCGGACGTCAGCGCGTTGCGGCAGGTGCTCAGCACCGACCCCAACACCGAGGTCAGCACGCTCACCCGCAAAGCCATCGGGCAATACTTCGAGGGCGCCGTGCCCGACCTCACCACGTTCGACCTGCTGGTGCTCGTCAACTACCCCGGCCGCGCGACCGACCCTCAGCTCGCCGCAGGCCTGAGCCAAGCCCACCAGAACGGCACGCCAGTGTTCTTCCTGCTCGGCCCCCAGACGCAGGCCCAAGCCCTCAGCGGCAACGTCTTTGCCGATCTGCTCCCGGCGTTACCCTCTCGGGTGCGCGCCAGCTCGGTTGATGCCACCATCGTACCCACGCCGGCTGCGTTGCGGCATCCCATCTTCGATACGCCAGCAGCCAGCGCATTCGACTGGAACAGGCTGCCGCCACTCCGCATCAACGAAAGCACGTGGGAGGTGGACGCCAGCGCGCAAACGCTGGCCACCGTGCGCATCCGGGGCATCGATTTCCCCAACCCGCTCATGGTGATCCAACGTGAGGCCGGACGCCGGAGCGCCATGTTTCTGGGCGCCGAGTCGTGGCGCTGGCTGAACGTTGATGAAGACCTGGACGACGCACGGCAGCTGTGGCTCGCCCTGCTCGACAACACGGTGCAGTGGCTCACCACGCCCGAAGACGACCGCCCCGTGCGCGTCGAGCCCAACGCGCTGCTGTTCACGGGCGACGAGTCGGTTCAGCTCAGTGGGCAAGTCTACGACGAAAGCCTCAACCCCGTCAGCGATGCCACGGTCATCGTCAACCTGCAGCGCCCCGACGGCACCACGTCGCCCTACACGATGCAGGCGCGGGGCAACGGCCTCTACGGCCTCGACGCTGGGTCGCTGCCCGAAGGCACCTATACCTACACCGCCGCCGCCGAGCGCAACGGCAGTGTGCTCGGCGATGACACAGGCTCCTTTCGCGTCGGCGCCCTCGACCTCGAGTTCCGCGACACCCGCGCCGACGCTGGCTTGATGCGCCAGGTGGCCCAACGCTCCGGCGGCCGCGCCTTCGCCCTCGATCAACTGGAGGCCTTGCCCGCACACCTCGCCGTGCTGTCCTTGCCCACCCGGCGCACAGAGGCGGTCATCGAAACGCCATTGTGGCACCGCTACCCGTTCCTCATCGCCATCGCGATGCTTTTGACGATCGAGTGGTTTCTGCGCAAGCGAAGCGGCATGGTGTAGCGGCTCGTCGTTTTCGAGGCAGCAAATCGGCATTTTTGCGTCACCACACCTTCCATTTGAGGCGTTCAGCGTGTATATATCACGCGTTGTTAACCAACCAAGCCGTCTCGATTCATGGCGTTTGCGCTGACCTCAACTGAGAACATGAACTTCATCCCCTTCAACGGCTCGCCGGAGCCCACGCTGGGCGTGGAAATTGAGCTTCAGATCGTCAACCCCGACACGCTGAACCTGCATTCGGGCTCGCTGGCCATCATGGACGAGGTCGGCGATCATCCGCGCATCAAGCCTGAACTGACCCAGTCCACCATTGAGGTCATCACCGGTATTTGCAAGACGCCCGCCGAGGCTCGCGCCGACCTCGAAACGTCGCTCAAGACGCTGTATGAGATCTCGGACCGTGAGGGCTTTTCGTTTGTCTCGGCGGGTACGCATCCGTTTGGGCGCTGGGCCGACCAGACCATCTATCCCAACGAGCGCTACAACCACTTGGTGGAACGCATCCAGTGGGCCGCGCGGCGGCTGAACATCTACGGGATCCATGTACACGTGGGCGTCCCTTCGGGTGAGTGCTGCATCGCAGTGAGCAACGCGCTGACCACGTTCCTACCCCATCTCCTGGCCCTCTCCGCCTCCTCGCCGTTTGTCGATGCCGAGGACTCGGGGCTCGACTCGTGCCGCGTGAAGCTGTTCGAGGTGATGCCGACGGCGGGACTCCCCTACCGCTTGGCGAACTACGGCGAGTTTCAGCGCTTCATGAACACGCTGATCAACGCGCGCGCCATTGAGAGCATCCGCGAAATCTGGTGGGACATCCGCCCGCATCCCAACTTTGGCACCATCGAGGTGCGGGTCTGCGATGCCCCAGCCACGCTCTCGGACTGCACCGCTCTCGCGGCGTTGGTCCAGGCGCTGATCGTCCACCTGACCCGGCTGTACGATCAGGGGACGTGGCTTGAACTGCTCCGCCCGTGGATTGTACGCGAGAACAAGTGGCGTGCCACCCGCTTCGGCCTCGACGCCGAAATTATCATCGACAACACGGGCCAACAATCGCTCTTGCGCGATGAGATCACAAGCCTCGTGGAGACGCTGACGCCGATCAGTAAAGAGCTGGGGAGCTACGACGAGCTGCAGGATGTGCTACGCATCATGCGCGACGGCAACTCGTCCACGCAGCAGCGCAAGGTCTTCGCTGACCATGGCACCCTTGAGTCGGTAGTCCAGAGCCTGAGCGACAAGCTGCGCACTGACGTGTTCGCGCCGGCGCCCTTGAACGGGCATTGATCGGCTGAACCTAAAGGCGCGCATAGGGTATAGCCCCGCCCGTTACCGCCCACGGACAACCGCGTTGCATGCCTGAGACCGCCCACCCCGAAGCAGCTGCTGCTCCCGTTGACTACGTCAGCCTGCTGTCTTCCATCCGGCGGCGCCTGCACAAGTACCCCGAACTCGGGATGCAGGAGATCCAGACCGCTAAGTTCATCCGCAATACGCTTGCGTCGTTCGGGCTAGAGGTCCATGGGCCGGTGGCGCAAACGGGATTGTATGTAGACATCCGCGGCGCCCACCCCGGCCCGCTCGTCGGCTACCGCGCAGACATCGACGCGCTGCCCATCCAGGAGCTCTCGGAGACGCCGTACCGCTCGCAGCACGACGGCGTGGCACACCTGTGCGGGCACGATGCCCATACCGCCATCGGCATCGGCGTGGCGCTGTTGGTCCACCAGCGGCGCGAGGCGTTGCACGGCACGGTGCGTGTCTTCTTCCAGCCCAACGAGGAGGGCATGCCCAGCGGCGCCCCGCTGATGATCGCCGACGGCGTGATCGACGGGATGGAAGCGGCCTACGCCATCCACGTAGACCCTACGTTGGACGTAGGTCAATACGGCACGATCATCGGCCCGGTCACGGCGGCTGTGGATCAGTTTGAGGTGACCGTAGATGCCCGCAGCACCGGCCACTCAGCGCGCCCCCACCAGGCGCATGACACGGTGTGGATCGCCACGCTGATGGCCCAGCAGGCGTACCAGCTCATCGGCCGCATCACCGACGCCCGCAACCCGGCCGTGCTAACCATCTGCCGCTTCAACGGGAGCCCGGCCTACAACGTCATCCCTGCGAAAGTCGACTTTGGGGGCACCATCCGCTCTACCGACCCCGACGACCGCGACCTCATCAAGACGCAGCTCCAGGCGCTGGCTGAACACCTCGGGATGCTGTACGATGTGAGCATGCATGTCGACTTCCAGGGCGGTGCGCCAGCTATCCAGAACGACAAACGGCTGATCCAGCACATCGAGCACCACATCAGCCGCCTCTTTCATGCCGATGACATCGTGCGGCTGCGCGTGCCGAGCATGGGCTCGGAGGACTTTGCGCACTACGCCGACCGCATTCCCGGCGTGCTCCTGCGTGTAGGCACGGCCTCATCCGACGCCACGCGTTACCCACTCCACGACGCCCACTTCGACATCGACGAGGCGTGCCTCTTCCCCACCGCTCGCCTCATGGCCGATGTAGTGCTGACCCACGGGGCAGAGCAGATCGTCGGCGGATGATGGCGGGGAGGCCCCCGGGAACGATACACCAGCGCGGTTGATGGTTACCTGACAGGACGCTACCTTGCAGCACTGCTCTACCCGCTGCGCAATGATGCTCCGCCTTGTCTTTTCTTGCCTCGCCTGTGTCGCCTTCTCGGCCGCCGCAACCGGGCAACCCGCGCAGTGGAACGACGACTTTGACGACAGCGATCTCAGCACCCCTGTCATGTGGGAGGGACTGCTCGACCGTTGGCAAAGCGTTGCGGTCAATGGCTCTGTCGCCCTACAAACGAACGGCTTGGCGGAGTCGGACACGCTGTTTCTGAGCACGGCCTCGGCGGCCAGCATCGGGCGATGGGCGTTCACGTTTCATCAGGTGGATGTCAACCTGAGCAACGCCAACGGCACGCGCGTCTACCTGATGGCGTCACGGCCAGAGCTGACGCAGCCGCTGGAGGGCTACTACCTCCAACTCGGCACCAACAACAGCGACGAGGTACGCCTCTACCGGCAGGATGGCGACGCGAGCAGCAGCGCTAACCGCGTCGAGATCGGCGCCACCGACGGGCGCACGCTCGACGGCACGGACGGGACGTACGACTTCGCCGTGGTACGCTCGGCTGCAGGCCGATGGGCCGTGGCGCTAGGCGCCGACACGCTCTTCACCGCACAGGACGCCACGTACAGCACGAGCACGGCGTTCGGGTTCTGGGTGAAACACTCCTCCACGCGAAGCCAGAGTTTTGCGTTCGACGATGTGGCCGTGGACGGCGCCGATGCGCTCATCGACACCGAACCGCCGACGTTTGTCGGGGGTGCATACGATGCGAACAGCCTCTCTATCGTCCTTCGCTTCTCTGAGCCGATTGACCCGGCGACGATCACCCCGGACCGCTTCGACCTTCCCAACCTGCAGAGTGCGGGCCTGCCAGAGCCTGACCAAGCGCTGCTCATTCTGAGCGCCCCCCTCCCTGACGGCGGCTACACCCTCCCGCTGGCAGGCATTCGCGATGTAGCAGGCAACCCCATCGCCGATGACGCGGCCTTCTCCTTCGCTGTCGCCACAGACACGGCTCCACCTGATCTTGTGGAGGTGACATCGGAGGACGGCGCCACCGTCGCGGTCACCTTCACCGAGGAGGTGGAGATCGCCACACGTTGCAGGCTGGAGACCTACCGCGTGCAGCCTGGCAACCGCTCGCCGGACAGTCAGCTCTGCGCAGCAACCGACTTCACGGCGTCCACCGTTCTTGTGTTCGATCCGCCACTGCGGCCAGGGGCATACACGCTGGAGGCCACTGGATTAGTCGACCGCGCAGGCAACACCTCGGGCACGGTAGCAGCTGGCTTCGCCGTGGGCACGTTTGGCGAGGCTGCCGCGCCCGGCGACGTCGCGGTGAACGAGATCGCGTACGCACCGGCAGAGGCCAACAGTGAGTTCGTCGAGTTGCTGAACTTGACGAACAAAACGTTCGACCTGCGGCAGTTCACCCTCGCCGACAGTCGCGACGACCCAGTGCCCCTCGTGCGTGAGGCCACGTCGTTTCTACCAGACGACTTTCTTGTGCTTGTCCGCGACGGGGAGGCCTTTGCCGCGCAGTTCCCAGGCGTGGCGTTCATCGAGGTGCCGTCGTGGCCCGCCCTCAACAACGGCGGCGACGCCGTGACGCTTCGCTTCGAGGCCGTCACCATCGACTCCGTCTTCTTCGACCCAGCGTGGGGCGGTGGAGGCAGCAGCCTGGAGCGCCGCGATCCAGCAGGCCCCTCCAACGAAGCGACCAACTGGGGCACTGCGTTTGCCGCCGGCGGTACTCCCGGGCAGCAAAACTCGATCTTCGGCAATGACACCGAGCCGCCTACGATCGCCGACGTTACCACCGACGACGGGGCGACGGTCAGTGTGACGTTTAGCGAGGACGTGCGCGCGCGCGATGCCTGTGTGCGCGACAGGTACCGCATAGAACCGGGCAACCGCGTCCCGGATGACGTGCTTTGCCAAACCGTTGCGGTGATCCGCTCCGTTGCGCTCACGTTCGAGCCCGGGCTGCCCCCCGGAGACTATACGGTGGAGGTGACCGATATACTCGATGTGTCGGGCAACGCCTCGGGCACGCTCCTGCAGGCCTTCGCGGTACCGGGCCTGGGCGAACCGGCGCTCGCAGGCGACATCGCCATCAACGAAATCGCCTACCTGCCCGCCGACCGCGACAACGAGTTCGTCGAGTTGCTGAACCTGACGGAGAAGACGTTCGACGTGCGGCAGTTCACCTTAGCCGACAGCCGCGACAGTCCCGTGCCGCTCACACGCGCGCTGCTCACGCTCCCGCCGAATGATTTCTTGGTGCTGGCACGCGACAGCACGCGCTTCGCCGATGCGTACCCCGGCATCCCGTTCATCGAGGTGGCGTCGTGGCCCTCGCTCAATAACAGCGGCGACGCCGTCGTGCTCCGCTTTGACGGCGCGACCATCGACTCGGTGCTGTACGAACCTGGGTGGGGCGGCGAGGACCGCAGCCTGGAGCGCCGCGACCCGACAGGGCCCTCGAACGTAGCGGCCAACTGGGCCACCTCGTTCTTCCCCTCCGGCTCGCCGGGGCAGCAGAACTCCATCTTTGAGATCGACACGACGGCGCCGATTGCGCTTTACGCCGAGGAGATTGCCAGCGGGCGCATAGAGATTGGGTTCAACGAGCCTGTGGATACGGATGCGATCACGGCGGCCAACCTCACGCTAGCAGGGTCAGCCATCCAGTCCATTCAGGCCGATGCCGAGCAGCTGCGCCTGTTCCTCACGGTGGATGTGCTGACGGCGGCGACCATCACACTGACAAACCTCGCCGACCTCAAGGGCAACACCGCGGAGGCGCAGACCCTGCCGCTGGCGCGCCTGCCAAACCCGGGCGACTTGGTCCTCAACGAGCTGATGTTCGACCCGCGGGCCGATGATCGCGACACGCAGCCTGACCAGCCGGAATACATCGAGTTGTACAACGCCTCCGCGCTTTCCCTCTCGCTCACCGCCCTTTACATCACCGACTTGCCCAACGAGAACGGCGAAGCTGACACCACCCGGTTCGCCGCGCAAGGCGTCACGCTGGCGCCGGACGACTACGCGCTCCTCATCCGCGAACGCGACATCGGGCTGCTCGATGACGCCTTCCCGAACCTCACGTTCAGCGACGTGGTGCTCCTGCCCTCGTCTTCTACCCTATCGCTGAACGCCTCGGGAGACGCCATCCGCTTGCACCGTCGCGATAACGTGGTAGTAGACGCCGTGGAGTATGACGCCGACTGGCACGACGACGTGCTGACGACCACAAAAGGCGTCGCGCTCGAACGCCTCGGCGCAGCCCTGCCGTCACAAGACCCCCTGACGTGGGCCAGCTCGCAAGGGCCGAACGGCGGCTCTCCAGGTACTGTGAACAGCGTCGCTGCTCTTGCGGGCGCTGCTGCCCCGGTGGCAGGGTCGGTGCTCATCAACGAAATCCTCTTCGACCCGCTTGCCGACGCCAAAGACGGCATCGCCGACCAATCCGAATACGTTGAGTTGCTTAACGTCTCGGGCGAAAGGCTGGACCTCAACGGGCTCTATTGGACCGATCAGCCCGACGAAAACGGGGTCGCGGACACCACGCGCATCGCCTTTACCCCGACTGCCCTAGCCCCAGGCCAGTTTGCCGTCTTCTTTGCCACAGCGTCTGGAGAGCCCAAGAGCGCCCTGGTCCGATCGTTTCTGGAGGCATACCCAGGCGCCGAGGCCGCATCATCTGCCGTGTTCTTCCCGATTCGGCGGAGCTCGCTCGGTCTCCTCAACGACGCCGGCCTGATCCGTCTCCATGCTCCGAACGGCACGGTCATCGACGAGGTCGCATATGCCGACGACTGGCACCATCCCGACCTGCAAACGACGAAGGGCGTCTCGCTGGAGCGTGAATCGGCGGAGCGCTCGTCCAACAGCGCCGACAACTGGACCAGCAGCTTTGCCGCCGATGGGGGTACACCCGGCTACGCCAACGCCATCCCTCGGCTCCCCAATGACCTTCAGCCGGGTCTCACGTTCGAGCCTCCGGTGTTCTCGCCCGACGGCGACAGCGTGGACGACGTGCTCGCCATCCAATTCCAGCTTACCACAGCGACGGCGCTCGTACGTGCTCGCATATTCGACAGCAAGGGGCGCCTCGTACGTACGCTGGAAGAGGGCAACCTTGTCAGCAGCAGCGGGCAGCTGTTGTGGAACGGCTTGGACGATGAGGGGCGCGACCTGCGTGTGGGGATCTACGTGGTGCTCGTGGAGAGCATTGACACGGTAGGCGGCGTCACTGAGCAGTTCAAAGGCGTGTGTGTGCTCGCCCTGCCACTCGGCTAGTCGCAGGGGCTACTCCTGCCCGAGGATGCGCTGCCCAAAGCGCCGCCACGTCTCACCGCCCGACGGTATGGGTTGCGGCAACTGTTCGAGGTCGATGATGTGCGTGGGGTCGTCGGGTGCTGCCACTAATCGGAAGGCAAATATCGTGGGGGCGGCGTCGGTCAAAAACTGGTCGGCGCGGCCAATGTGGAAGTCATTGAGTTGGAGGCCGCGGTCCGTCTCCTCGATGGCGTAGTAGCCCATCGAAAACCACAGCGCGCGTTCCAGCCCTCGCCCGTCGTAGCCCTGAAACCGCTCGGAGTGGCGCGGGATGGCCTGGATGTCAACCTCGCGGTCGGCGTCGAGGATGGAGTAGGCGCCCGCATAAACGGTGTCGTTTTGCACGGCGAGTCCGTTCCACAGCACGTTGTTGCCCAGCGTGGGCATGACCGTGGCGTGTTCGGGGGTGATGCCCATCGCCGCCCAGTTGGCCTCAAACGTTCGCATCACGTACGCATGGTTGGCGATGGTGAAGGCGAGGTACGCCGTGCTGACGATGAGGCCGATCCGGTTTGGACGTGGTCGCGCCAACGTCATCCGCTTTCTACACATCGACCAAATCACGCCTGTCAACAGCGGCACGGTATAGAGTAGGTCGATGATGCTGATGGTGTTGAACGCCAGGTTATCGCCGGAGAAAGGCCATAAGAGCTGCGTGCCGTACGATGTTAAGGCGTCGAGGAGCGGATGGGTGAACAGACACGCCCACGCGAGCAGTGCCCACTGCTTCCATCCCACGTTCGCCTTCTTGTGGAAACGCGCCAGCGCCCACCCCAAGACCGGCGCCATGACAAACGAGAACACGAGCGAGTGCGTCGGCCCCCGATGGAACGTCAGCTCGCCCACGGTGTCGAGGAACGGGTATGCCAGGATGTCCAGATCAGGCAGGGTGCCGAAGAAGGCGCCCCACAGTGGCGCCTTGTTGCCTACGCGGCGGCCGAGCGTGGCTTCGCCCACGGCTGCTCCCAGGGCAATCTGGGTCAGTGAATCCATACGCGCGACGAAAGTCCGTGGTCAGGTGGAAGAAGGCTATGCGGTCAACGTATGCGGCCTGCGCCTTACTCCCACCCGAACGGGCTTGTTACACTGGTGCGTATGCCTTGCTATGACACGGGCGGGCCAGCATTGCCCACGCGCAACGTGCCGCGCATGGTGATGTAGTGGCCGGGATACGTGCAGACATACTGGTACACACCCGGTTCTGTGGGTGCCGTGAAGTAGATGGATTCCGTTGCACCGGGCTGGAGCAATCCCGTGTGGTACAGCACGCGGCGGTCGTTGGGTACGTACTCGTTGGCCTCCGCCTGCAGCCCCATTGCGATCGCCGCCTCGCCGATAGCGCTGGCTGTCCCGTCCTCCACGATGAGCAGGTTGTGCTGCATGTCATCCACGTTGTTGAAGGTCAGCCGCACGGTGGCGCCGGGAGCCACTTGGATCTCGGAGATGTCGAAGCGCAGCCCGGGCACCGTGCCAATCGTGATCGTCGTATCAGGTGCCCCGCCCCATACCTCGGGCAGCTCGGTCACCCGCTTAGCTGCGTCGCGCTCGCCCGCTTCGGCCGCGATGCTGGCGGCACCTGACGCCGACGCGTCATAGGCGAGCCGCGCCCCTTCGGGGATGCGGTTGAGCGTGTAATAGGCTACGTCGTGCAATAGTGGGACCCCGCCCTGCGACGCAAGTGAGTCCAGCTTGATCTCGTGGACATAGCCCTCACGCAAGCCGTTGAGCACCAGCCGCACTTGGTAGCCATCGCCCATAACTTCGGCGTGCTGCACGGGGTGAACTTCCTGGTTGATCGCCGGGCTGCCATACTGGCTCCGGTACATGTACGTAAAGCCCGTGACCGTGTAGGCCGTAGGATCGGCAAACGCGGCGGCATCGACCGGGCGCGTGAACGTCAGCGTGAACCCGTCGGGCTCGGCCTTCACCTCTTTCATCTCAAACGGGGTGTAGCCCGTCCACTTCATGCGCTGCAGGCCAAACTTGTTACCGCCCGTGGACGCCCACCCGCGGCTGGTCATGCCCACGAACAGGGTCGACTGCTCGCCCCAGCTCATGCGCAGGATGCCGGAGCTGAAGCCCTCGCGCATGGGGAACGCGGCGCCTTGGTACTGGCCGTCGACCTCTTCGATGAACGCGCGCATCACCTTGCTGTGCCCTTGGTCCGCCACGAGGAGCTGGTTCTCGAACGGCCCAAAGCCTTGCCCTTGGTCGTTCAGCAGGATGTCGGAGGTGGAGATGCCCATGAGGCCGTGCGGAAACCATACGGCGGGCTGCTGGAAGTTGTCCAACTCGGCACCTACGTCATGCATGGGGTCGCCCGTGTCGGGCACATCGGCGCGCGCCAAACGCACGGGTGAGTCCGGTTCACCCGACCAGTTGAGGCTGTTGGGATGCCCAAGAAACGCGCCCATGTCAGCGTGCGAGATGCGGCCCGACCCGATCCAGTCGCCTTGGTTTTCGCCGACGAACATGGCGCCGTCCGCGTTAACGCCAAAGCCCGCGGGGGAGCGCATGCCAGCCGTCATGGGCGTCATTTCGCCATCCTTGGTGATGCGCATGCCCCAGCCGCGCCACGGCACGGGCGAGGAGCCGTAGCCCACCCACGCCACATTCAGCGTCACGAACATCGAGCCGTCGGGCAGGAGCTCGGGGCCGTAGGCGTACTCGTGATAGTTGCCCGTGATTGGGTATTCGACCACGCGCTCATAGACATCGGCCACGCGGTCGCCGTCGGTGTCTTCGAGCAGCGTTAGTTCGGAGCGCTGCGACAGGTAGAAGCGGCCGGGCCCATCGGCGAGTAGGCCGAGCGGTTCGTGCAGGCCGTGCGCAAAGCGCGTGAACGTGGGATCGTCGCCGTACGGATCGTCGATGAGCCACACCTCGCCGCGCCGCGTAGAGACGGCAATGTTGCCGTCGTCGAGCGTGGCGAGGCCTCCCACCTCAAGCTCAATACCATCGGGGATGGGGATGTCTTCGATGGTGTAGAAGCTGGCTTCCTCCGTGGGGTTATCCGGGAGGTCAGGCACACAGCCCAGGAGCACTAGGCTACTGGCTACGAGAGACAGGCATAGGAAACGGTACGTCATCAGGGTTCGGGTCATCACAGGTTACCAGATCATCGCGTAGTTGAGCGTGAACGCGTTGCCCGCAGGCACAGGCACGACCAAGGTGGCCTGCCCGTCCAGGGTACGTAGTTCGGCAGGGGCCGAGGTGCTGAGGTAGGCCGCGTAGTCACCGATGCGGTACTCGCCACTGGCCATGGGTTCGATGCTCTCGGCTTGGGCTAGCAGCACCAGCACGTCTTCAGCGCCATCGCCCGGCTCAAACGTGAGGGTACGGACGAGATAGCGCCCTTCATCATCTGGGCGGATCGCGTCAGTGATCGCCCATCCATGCTGCTCCAGCATAAACACCGGGCGCCCCATCTCGGCGAAGGTGTAGCGCTTGAAGCCAGCATCGGCTTCGGTGGGCCACGCTGTGCGCACGGCATCGGCTGCCGCCAGCGTGGGCTTGCCCGTGAAGACCAGCTCGCTCCCGGTCGGCCTAGCCAGCTGCGGCTCGCCGCGCTCGTGCCACATCTGCGTGGCGTCAATGAAGCCGCCGCGCCACACCGAGACCAGCGCAGCGTCCTCCACGTCGTATGCGTAGTGCTGGCCCGTGGGATCGCCGATGGCGATGGCGCCCGTCCGTTTGCCCTCTCCGTTCCGCATGAAGCCGCGATGCACCACGGCCTCGCCTTCAGGCTCTACGAGGATAGGCTCTGGCGGACCGTACTGGTGCTGCGACGTGGGCGAGGTCAGGGTTTGCTTCTCGATCTCCGGGCCTTCATACGACAGGTCCAAGGACGGCGGCCGCCATCCGGGGCCTGGCTTGCTGTACGTCAGGCGGAAGGGCACCTCGCCCTCTCGGAGCGTGACCGTAGTGGCTTCGCGGCCGTTATTCCAGCGGCCATCGTTGATGTCAAGCACGGAGCGCCCTCCGATCTCAAACCGGGCGGGGCCCGTGGCCCCCAGCACAAACAGGTACTGCCCACCGGCTGGGATGCGCAAGGTGCCTTCGAACTCGAGGACAATCTTGTCGCGAGCCGAGGCAATGCGCTGAGAGAGCGAATCGGTAGCGCCTTCGCTCACCAGTGTGGCATTCCCGATGTTTTCTAGATGGCTGATCTGCCCTTCATAGTAGCGATACGTGGCACCCACGAGCTCAATCTGCGCGCCGCGATAGCGCTTGTACCGGATGTTGCGGAAGGCTACAGGCCCGTGATCTCCTTGGATCATCAACGGCCCCATCGGTTGCTCATCGTCAAAAGCGGCCGCGCGCGTAGGCCCCGAGACGATGACGTTTTCGTGGACGCGTACGCCGTTGTGTTCTACGTATTCGAACATCGCCTCCGTGACCTTGCGGCCCTCGTCGTCAAAGCGGGGCGCGCGAAAGCGGATGCGCAGGTGCTGCCATAAGCCGGGCGCACGGCTCACATTCATGGCGGGCGGTGCGCCTTCAAAGCCTTCGTTCCCCTCGCCGCGCTCGGGGTCCCAGCGCTGATAGATCCCTGCGGCATCGGCAAAGCGCGGCGCCTTCACGCCCCAACTGTCGAGGAGCTGCACCTCGTAGCGCCCCATGAAGTAGAGGCCGGAGTTAGAGCCCTTAGGCATCATGTACTCGATATCGAGGTCGAGGTCGCCGTGACGCCATGCGGTGAACAGGTTGGCGTTGGCGCCGTCGGTGGGCAGGTTGACCAGGACGCCCTGGCCGGGCTCAGCCGTGAGCATGCGATCCACATTGCGGTCCGCAGCAACGGCCCCGGCGGCCTGCCAGTTCGCAGTGGGATCGTCGAAGGCGGACAAGTCGGAAAGCGATAGGGTTTGCCACGGCAAGGCGGCGGGCTGCGCGAGCACGGCTGGCACAGCGCATAGGATGCACAAGCCCACGAGGGCACGGCGAAGTCGATGCATTGAGGTACCTGGGCTGAAAGAGAAAGCCATTTCAGTCAAGCTAGGCGGTACACTATTTCTTTACAAGGTGTGACGGCAGCGCTTTTTTGAAAGTCGTTTGATTCCCCATCCGCTTATCTTGTCAGAGACTCCCGGTTGATCTTCACATCGTATGACGACGCATCGCCCTCGCATTGGCATCACCACTTCGTTTGCCGACGGTACGCAGTCGCTCGATCAACCGTACGTGCTGGCCGTAGAGGCCGCGGGGGGCCTCCCCTGCCCGGTGCCCATGGGCGCTAACACGGCGACTGCTGCTGCGTTTGCCGATGTGCTTGATGGGCTCATCATCACAGGCGGCCCAGCCATCACGGAAGGCCTCGTCGGCGAGCTCCCCAGCGACATCAACCCTACTGACCCCGTGCGCCGCGACAACGACCGTTGGATTCTCGACGCGATCCTCGCGCAGCGCAAACCTGTCCTCGGGATCTGCTACGGCATGCAGCTGCTCAACGCTCGGGCAGGCGGCACCATCTTCGCCGACGTGGAGGCGCAGTGCGTGGGCGTATACACACACAGCAGCACGCGCGGCGGCACCACCCACGATGCTGCTGCCTCGCCGGGCACGCTGCTGGCCACCCTCTTCGGCACCGAGGCACTATCCATCAACACGCGTCACATCCAAGCCCTGGCTGAGCCCGGCGCCGGCTACCACGTGGCGATGCGCGCCAGCGATGGCACGATCGAAGCCATTGAGCACGAGAATGGCCGGATTTTTGGCGTACAGTTCCACCCGGAACGGATGGGCGACGCCATGCGACCATTATTCCGGCATTTTGTACAGCTCTGCCGAAAAAAGGACATCTTGCCTTGACAATTCAGGTAAGCTGTTCCATATAATTAAGCGTTCGTAGTATTGGACCTTGCCGCCCATGCGCCCGCATCCTGAACACCCGCACCGCCCTGATCCGCTGTACACCTCAGCCCAACCAAGCGGGTATCGCCGGGCGTCGCGCTGGCTGTTTGTCACCAGCGGCGTACTGTGCCTGACGCTGCTGGCTCTTGTCGGGACGAGCTTCACGCTAAGCGGCCAACCCTTGACGCTAGCCACCGTCACTGATTTCCTGATCGATCGGGATGTGGCGGAAGCGTCCGACGAGGAGACCGCCGCCCCCGAAGCATCGCTGAGCCAACCTGCTGGTGCTGCCCCGCTCGTCACCACCTCGCAGTTTGGGCAGCACACCTACCGGTTTACGGAGCTGGGCACCCACCCGGAGCGGTTCTACAGCGACTACTTCTCCTCACCTGTCACCGAAGTCACGAGCCTCGCAACCAAGCAACAGTGGATCACCAACTTCCGCAACCTGCTCGCCATATACCGGACGCGCCAGGCGGTCGATGACAACTTCTCAATGCGGGTCACCGACCTGCAGACGAACCAAACGCTTGAGGTCGATGTGCTCGCCGAAGAGCGGCAGCGGTACCGCGACACGGGCACGGTGGCCTGGGCGGAGGTTGACAAGCTGCGGCGGCTGCGCACGCGGGAGCTCAGCAAGAAGTACAAAGACCTTGGCTATGAGAGTGGTGAGTTCAGCATCAAGTGGGGGCGGGCCAACCAGATTGTGGAAGCGCGGATGCGCGAGTTGCCCTTCATCGAGTACGAGGTGATGCTGGCCCAAGCCCTGGGCCTCTCGCTGCTGGCCACTGAGATCGGCACCGTGGAAACGTTCAACAACGACAAGCTGATCTCACGGGTGGGCGCGCGGAGCCGCTACCAGATGATGCCCTCGGTGCTGAAGCAGAATGATGTGCGCCGCTACACCCTGCGTACGACGGCGGGCAAGCGCGTGCAGGTCAACGAAGAGTGGCACCCGCTCATGACGATGGAATCAGCGTTCCGGGTGCTGCGCGGCTACACCAACGCCGTCGGCCATGAGATCCCGGGCATCTCCTCGTACCACACGGGCCCGGGCAATATCTACAACCTGTACCGCTTCTTCATCGACGCCAACCGCGACATGGTGCGCAACGGGGCCGCGACGGTGATGGACGCCTACGTCTGGGGGGTGACCGATGGCTTCCCGACGGTATCGGCGGAGACTTCGTTCAAGACCCATTCGCGCGGTTACGTACCCGCTGCCTATGGCGCCTTCTACGCCACCGAGGCACTGCCCATCGACACCACGTATACCCTCAAGCTGGAGCGCGTAGAGCTAAAAACGAACGAGCGCCTCTTGCTGAGCAGCATCCTGGAGCGTCTCGACCTGCCCGAAACCCGGGCGTTGCTGCCGGGCTACCTGCGTGACGAGCCTGCCTATCCCCTCTTCCGCACGCTCAACCCCCACCTCGACTTGCCCGAGAGCGACGTGCTCCCCGATGGCTTCAACGTCCGGTTTGTGGCAAGCGTAGACCAAGCCGATGTGCAGTTCTTTCTGCCCCTCGGCGCCTCCGCGCTGCTGCCGTTCTACGAGCTGAACGCGTTCGATGCCAGCGCCCGCGAGGTGTACGACCGCAACCGCTACCAGCTCTTCAGCCTCGAATATGGCCCCGCCGACCGCGAGTATGCCAACCTTGTGAAAGACATAGAGCGGTTCGGCTTCACGGAGCGTAACCGCGAGAAGCTGCGGGCGCTAGCCGATACGTTCGAACGGCTCTACAGCGAGAACCCGTCGCCCTTCCGCGAGACTCAACTTGCCATTATCCGAACGCACCGCCAGATCTGGAACTCGAACGTCTGGGAGAAGCTCGCGGCGGCCGTGCCTACGGCGCCGTGACTTAGCCCTTGAGGCGGCAGCTAGCACCCGAACCCCTGCCTCGAAGGAGGCGGGCAGCCCCTCTGAAGGCGGCAGTTGAGCATCAAGGCCTCACTAGGTTGCATGCTGTTTTGTCCAGCGACCGCGTTAGCGTGGGGGCGTGTTCAATACGCCCAGCCTACACCGGCCGTCACCACAGCGCCCTCCACGGAATGCCCGTAGCTCACCGTGAGCGTCGTGGCGTCGAAGAGGAAGGCCCAGAGTCCACCGCCATACCCTTGATGCCAACGGCGCGAGTCCTCCCCGTCCGTCCATACCCGTCCGTTGTCGAAAAACGCAAACACGCCGATCTCGCCGTACCCGAGTGCCCCGGCCAACTGCACAATCTCGGCGCGCAGTTCCAGGTTCTGAAAAGCGGCACTGCGCCCGGCAAAGCGCGTGCTCCGGTAGCCCCGGAGGCCAGACACCCCGCCCAGCGTGGCTGCATCGAAGAAAGGAAAGGAGCCGACGAGGTGCGTTGCGCCAATGCGCGCGGCAGCCGTGACCTGGCGCGGCGCGATCAGGGACGCATAGATGGCGAGCGTGCTGGTGGCTCGTGCGTAGGGATCGGCGCTCTTGGATAGGCCTGTGCGCATTGCCATATTCGTATACCATCGAAAGCCCTGCCTCGGATTCGCCTCCTGGTCGACAGCTTCAACGTCTAGCCCCGCGATGAGGCCTGCATAGAGCAACCGGCCGAACGTGCCTGCGCTGACCCCCGCTTGGGCGGTGCCTACGAACCTGTCCTGGTCCTCCCGTACGTCAGTGAACGAAAGTGCCGGGCCCACCCGCAGCGATACCCCACGAGCGAGCTCGCGCAGCGCCTGCGGTCGCACGTGCGCGCGTGCAAATTCGGTTTGGTAGAACGCTCGGCTCCGCTCCTCCTCGGTCTCGTTGCCCAGCCCGTAGAAGTTGTAGATGGTGCCAGGACTCTCCAAACTTGCCTCGGCGGCCAGATCCCAGGCGCCGAAGAGCTCAGTGTAGCGCCCCTGGTAGCGCACAGCCAGTGCCACGTTCGCCGCCGAGAATTGCGCTGAAATGTTGTGCTGCCGGGCAAACGGACGCTTGCGGAAGCCATGCCGCGTCACGCGTGCGCTGGCGCCCACGAGCACACCTTGGTCGGGGTCGTATCCCACGATAGGTACCACGAGGTCGTCGTTGAGGGCAAAGTCGTTGCGGTCGTAGCGGTTGGGGGCAGGATCATCAGACAGCTCCACACGGGCTTTGCCCCCCACGTTAATCGCTGTATCCGGGGGCGTGTCATACACGTGCAGCAGCCGGCCATCCCTGGCTGCAGTCTCGGTAAATTGGTCTTCGCCGGGCCCACCGATCGCCCGGAGGCGGATCTGCGCACGTCCTTCGCCCTGCACGACGAACTGATCACGCCCGTCCTGCCCGTAGAGGCGCACCTCCCGCGTTTCGCTGGGTACATACACGCGTCGGAACAGCAGCTTTCGGATTTCGCCCTCTTTGGAGGTCTTGTACATGGACACAGCCAAGCTGCCATCGGGGTGGTGGACCGCCTCGAAGCGTTCATGTTTGTGCGAGCCGACAACGTCGGCGGTGCGCGCCAGCCCGTTGTAGTACCGTGCAGTGGCGGCCACGAGCCCATCGCGGCGCGCTAGCAGCGTCTCGAAGGCCTGCCTGCCCCAGGCCGCTTGGGCAGGTGCTGGGAGCCTTCGGACGGCCTCGTGCAACACGCTGTCCGTGAGCGCAGTCGCTACGGTTTCAGCCAGCCGCAGCCAATCTTGCCGTGTGAGCTCACCAGCAAAGCGACGGTCGAGCAGGATCGGCTTGGCATTGAGGCCGCTGATGCGCCCGTATTCGGCGTCGAAGTCCTGCCAGGTTGGTTCGGCAAGGTAGCGGTATAGGCGCGGCGCCAGTCCGTCCACTTGCAAGAACGCCATGTCGCGGTCACGGGGCACAGGGACATAAATTTTGCCCTGCTTCCGGGCCTCACCCGTCAGCGAGGAATCGCGCTCGTACGGTTCAAAGGCGGCCCAGCGCACGTTGTCGGGCGTCCGGTCGTGATCAGAGATGAGCATGTCGATCAGGCGCGAGCGTGCCCAGGCCTCACCGTCTACGCGATGGTCGTTGTCGTTGTCGATCTCGCGGAAGAGCTTGGCCGAGCCGATGACGTTGGTGGCGCCGCCCATGCTGGCCACATCGGACATATCCTCGTCGGGGCGTTCCTCTATCAGCACCAGTTGCCCAGCGAGCGCATCTTGAAACTCACCCATGCGAGGGTCGTCGGGGACGTAGACGAGGCGCGGGTTGGTGTGGTATACGCCCGCTGCCGAGGCCAAGGGAGGCACCATGAGCGCCCCGAACGGATGCTGCATGGCGATGCGGTCTTGCACGACGTCCTGGGCGATAGTTTGCTGCAACTCAGGCGACCACGAGCGGCCCGTGGCTTTGTCGATGGAGCGCAGCATATAGGTCCTGCCACTGGCAGCCCGCATCCAGATCGTGGTGGACTGCGAGTTCCCGCCCCTGCGATACGGCACCAGCCCGCCGTACTCGGTCCCGATATCGAGGACAGGCGCTTTCACTGGCATCCCCCAGAGTTCGCGGTAGCCTTCGCCTTGCAGAAAGCGCTGCACCGATCCGGCTCGGTCGTAACGCGGCGCCACAGGCAGCTCGACACTGTCGGGGAGCGCAGCCACGACATCGGGGAGCGTAACGGGGACGGTTTCGGGCGCAGCGGGCACGCGCTCGCGCAGACGGGTGCGGTACATCAGTTCGCCTTCTGGACGCGTCCCAGCCCCCCACATCTCAAGCCACGCAGAACCATCGCGGTAGTAGAGTAGCTTGGCGAAGCCCTGCCGCCCTGCGATGAACTCGGCCCCGTGGCCTTGCTCCACGTATGTCGCCTTTGAGCCCGCACCGCTGACGAGGTAGTGATAGCCTCGGCCAGGGCTGGTCTCAGCAAAGTGCTGGAGGCTGTGATCGTGCGCGGCGGCGTACACGAGGTAATCGGCCTGCTTGAACGCCTGGCGCAATTCGCGGCGTAGCAGGCGATAGCGGCGTGCCGCCAGATCCTGTGGATGCCCAAAAAACCGCCGGTAGAGCGGCGTGATGGCCCCGATGATGGGAATCGGCGAGAGGTAGCGACGCCACGAAAAATGCCCACCGTACTCGCCGTTCGAGGCCATCGGGTGGTGGCCCACAACGATGACGTTGTCGTTGCGGTGTTTGTAGAGCGCATCGCTGAGCGCGCTGAGCACGACAGACGGCCCAACCGATCGTGCTTCACCCCGTGCTGGTGCAGGGTCTGCGAGCCACCACTGCGTGTCCAGTACGACAAGGCGCACTCCGTCGGCGAGCTTCAGGATAGCGGGCCCAGGATCGCCCTCGTCAGGCAAGAAGGTGTTCCCTCGGTCCAAGCTGTCTTCGATGAATGCCTCCTGCCGAGCAAGCGCCTCGCGAGCGTTGCCGGTCGCCCCCCAGTCGCGGTTTCCAGGAATGAAAACGACCTGCCCCTTGAAGTCAGTCACGGCATCGAGTTGCACGCTGAGGTGGGCCTCTGCACCCGGCCGGCTCGGATGCCCCGGCTCAGGTAGTCCATGGGGGTACGCGTTGTCGCCCAGAAACACGACGGCACTCTGCTCACCCATCTCGGAGAGGTGGGACGCCAGCAGCTGCATCGCAGGCGTGTCTGCGGTAGCCTCACCTGTATTTCCAATCAGCACGACGCTATAGTACAGCGAGTCGGCAGGGGCCGAGCTGGCGACGGGCGCGCGAGCCAGACGCGTGCTGGCACATGCACACAGCAGCAGCAGCGGCACAGCAGAAAGAAACGAAGAGACCAACCTAAGACGCATGGAGCATATCCTGCTGCAAAAAACACGCTGTACAAGTTCGAGCGGAGATCGCCTTTGGGCTTTTGCTTGCCACCTCCGCTCGGTAATTCATGATGCCAACAGGCTTCAGGCCACTCCTGCGCGACATGCTCAATAGCGTGTCCATGTACCTTGGCCTATACTTTCTCCTTACGACTCAGCCGCGTTCATATTGTGCAACCCTTGCCTCCTTGTTGCTGAGTGTAACCACCCTTACCGTGCGTATGGGCTGTACAGGCTGTGTGGGCGATCACTCGGCCCCAGCAGCTTCTAACTCCTCCACCGTCCATGGTGTCGTGCGCGTCATGCCGCTGCGGATCGCCTCGACGTCGCTAGCCGCAATCGCCGGGGCATCATTGCCCCATGCTTGCCGCACGTACGTGAGCACGGCGCTGACCTCTTCGTCGGAGAGGTAGGCTTGCGAGACCATGACGCCGTTGTATACAACCCCAGCTACTTCTATCTCGCCTTGCAGGCCGCCAAGCACGATGCGGATGAGGCGGTCGGCGTCGCCAGTCACCCAGTCGGCGCCAGCGAGTGGGGGGAACAGCCCCGTCAGCCCCTGGCCGTCGTCCTGATGGCACGCCTGACACACTTGCCGGTAGACCGAGGCACCGTTGACGGCCACGACCGGCGTCTCTACAAGACCTTCCGATCCTTCGCTCGCTGTGGAGGCCGCGAGCGGCTGCTCCAACAAGGCGACCGTCTGCAACCCAGTCGGGAGTAGCGAGCGCACGCGGGTGACCTCGGCCGCAGTGACGGCCCCCGCCGTGTTGCCCCAGGCGCTGCGGATGTACGTGATCACGTCCGCCGTTTGGGTATCGGAGAAGAAGTTGTGCGGTGGCATGACGTTGTTGTAGGTGACACCGTTGACCACCATCGGGCCTTGCATGCCCCCGAGCACAATCCGTATCAGCCGCTCCTCATCGCCAGTCACCCAATCGGTCCCAACCAAGGGTGGGTAGAGGCCGGGGATACCCAAGCCCGTGTTGCCGTGGCACGACGCGCAGTAGCGCGCGTAGGTCGCCTGGCCAGGAACGCCTGTTCCGCCGCCGCACGCGCTCAGCCCGAGCACTAGCCCGAGCGTTGCCAGCGCTCTAGCCATGCTGTGCGCGGCGGAGCGGGACGATCGCATCACCCACCGCAATGTGGCCCGGCTCCAGCACATTGAAGAGCGCACCACGGTGATTGGTCCGGCGGACGACGGCATAGGCTTCGGGGCTGGTGCGCTGGCTAAATAGATGACACGGTCGGTGCATGCGGTCGCTTCGCTCCAGTATCGCCGTCCCAATCTGCACGCGGTCTCCGGTACGCAGTTGCCGCAGATCGAGTCCCCGCGTGACTAAATTATCACCAATGGTCAATGGATCCACGCCTAACACGTATGCCACCTCAAAACTCACCGCCGACACCTCGCGGCCAGGGATGCGCTCGCCGCGCCAGTGCGACTTCAGGGCGTGATCGCCTTTGAACCCAAAGCCCTTCACCACGTCTACCGCGGGGAGCGCCACATGCTCGCCGGGTGCTGGCTTCCCCACTAGCAGCGCCACCTCGCCGATGGTGTCGTACCGCAGGGCGTTCAGCGCGGCCTCTAGTGCGCGCTCACGTGCTGAAATGGCTACATCGTTCATTGGGTCGAAGGTCGAAGGTCGAAGGTCGAAGGTCGAAGGTCGAAGGTCGAAGGTCGAAGGTCGAAGGTCGAAGGTCGAAGGTCGAAGGTCGAAGGTCGAAG
>JBCDJT010000068.1:0-26022 GCA_038747545.1 Bacteroidota bacterium | reverse complement strand
TCCGCCGCGTAGACGACGCCTACGGCGACCGCAACCTCGTCTGCTCCTGCCCGCCGATGGAGGCGTACGAGACCGCCTAAATCATCACGCTTACCTACTGTCATCCCGAGCGGCGGCCGAAGGCCAGAGCCGAGGGATCTCCCCCGATTTCGTTGTGCAAGACGTCAGAGTGGGAGATCCCTCGGCTTCGCTCGGGATGACAATCCTTGGGAGTGCCGCCTTCTCTAAAGCTGGGCGCAGCTACTCGCGGTGCCACCAGATCCACGCGATGAGCAGGGGCTGGATGACCAGAAGGCGCACCCACGAGATCCAGACGGGCAGGCAGAGCACGTCGGACGGGCAGCCGTCCATCTGGATGTGGTAGACGTGCGCCGGGACGAAGGCGATCATCAGCCCGATGAGGCCGTACGCCGCATAGCGCTGGAGCTTGGGCACCCAGAGCATGACGCCGAGCACCACCTCCAGCACGCCGCTGACGAGGTTGATGGCATCGGGAAACGGGAAGTACGGCGGGATCAGCGGGAGGTAGAAGCCCGGGTCGATAAAGTGGTTGAGCCCGGCCAGGATGAACGCCACAGCCAGGACGTGCTTACTGATGCGTTTCATCGGTCAGCCTCCAGCCGGTTTCGGTGTGGACGCGGTACAGAATGAGCCCGAACGGGATCCACCAGATGAGGTCGTTGGTGATGAGCGTGTAGCCGAACGCCGCCGGGGCCGCACCGATGGCGTAGTTGAACACGAAGCCGATGGGACCGAACAGCTTGCCCAGCATCCCGACGGCCACGATGGGCCAATGCCGCACGGCGTCGTAGCTGGCCCACCAATAGCCGAGGCCGTACACGCCAATCACCATGCCCATGCCTTGCCAGATCATCGGGTGGTTGAGTGGCTCCATGCCCGTCAGTGCAAAGAAGTGGTTGGGGAAGAGCACCGTCCAGGCGCCCCATATGATATTGTAGATCGCAGCGGCACGGAGTGTCAGTCGGGCAGCGTTGTCGGTCATGATGGTCTGCGGATGATGCGGAGTAGGTAACGTCGAGGGATGATGCCCAGGAGTAGTAAAGCGACGACGTAGGCGGCGAGCAGCCCAGCCTCGACGTACCAGACTTGGAGCGCAGGCGTGTAGTGCCATGTCAAGAACAGCGCCAGTGCCACGACGCTTGCCAGCAGCACGCGGCCCCACTGGTACGGCACAGCGTAGTGGCGTCGGATGAGCAGCCACAGCAGCAGCGCCATCGTCGCGTACGCCAGCGTGGTGGCCCAGGCCGCAGCCACCATGCCGGAGTGCGGCACCAGCAGCGCGTTCACGACGACGGCGACAGCGGCGCCCGCCAGGGTACACGGCACGAACAGCTTTGTCTTGTTCGTCAGGTACGCGCCCGCAGAGAACGTGTAGTACCACCCTTGGAAGAGGTAGCCCAGCAGGCCGATGGGCAGGATCGGCAGCGCCATCCAGTAGCTCGGCGCGATGAGGTAGGTGCGGCTGCCGGGGATGTCCCACGCCACCAGCTCGGCCACGTAGAACGAGAGGCCGAGGAGCACGAACAGCAGCCCCACATGCAGCACGGTGAACGTCGTGGCGAAGAGCTGCGGCGCGTCGTCATCCTTGGCGTGGTTGAGGAAGAACGGCTGCCACGCGTACCTGAACATCTGCACGAACAGCCCCATCAGGATGACAAGCTTCATGATGCCAGTGAAGGCGCCGACCACGTAATCCGGAGCATCGGCGACGCCTTGGGGAATGTCGGAGCCGTAGAGGGCGCGCACCTGCTCGTCCGTCATGCGGTCGAGGAAGAAGACGTTGACGCGCTCGGCCACGGCGTAACCCAGCCCGCCTGGGATGAACGGCAGCCCGAAGGCGAGCAGCTGACGCCAGAGTTGGGCATCGAACGCCGCCCGCACGTTGCGCGCATACTCCGGCACGAGCAGCAGCAGCGCCACGCCCGACGCCACCGCGTTGGCGATCACGATGAACTCGACCCGCGGCTCAAACAGCGTCAGCAGCAGCACGTTGAGGCCCACGTTCACGCCGATGTTGATGAACCGGATGACCGCAAACCGGATGGCGCGGTTCTCCAGGCGCAGCGCGGCGTAGGGGATGACCGTGAGCGCATCCAGCAGCAGGATCAGCGCGCCGTAGTTGAGCAGATTGAGGTCCTGCGCCGAAGCGCCTCCGCCGAACACCAGCAGCCCAACCGGCTCGCGCAGCAACAGGATCAGCCCCGAAAGCGCCACCGACGACACTACCAACGAGACCGTTACCGTGGTGAACACGCGCTGCTTGTCCGTCTTCGCCTCAGCCGCTGCCGCGTACTTCAGGTACGCCGACTCCATCCCGTACTGGTACAGGATGTTGAAGAACACGAAGCTGATGTAGAGCAGCCCGATGGGCGCGTACACATCCGGCGGAAAGAAGCCCGAGTAGTACGGAAACAGCAGGAAGTTCAGCATCCGCCCCACAATCGACGACAGGCCGTAGATGGCCGTCTCGGAGGCGAGCTTCTTGAGGCGCTGAACCAGGGACATGCGGGGCGGCGAGGCAGAGGGAGCCGCTTAACGTGCGCTCAGTTTGGATGTTTTGATTGGACTGGATGTGCAGCTTCCCAACAGATTGGTTGCCAACGAATCTGTTGGCATCCTCACTCGCCCTTCCGCAGCCGCTCGGCGAGGCGTTTGGGCAGCCCCGCGTCGATGATCTGCTGCGCCACCATCTCGTAGTTATAGGGCAGGCGGATGAGTTCGTAGGCGTAGCTCTCGGTGTCGAAGAGGCCGTAGGCGAGGCGCGGGTCGCCGTCGCGGGGCTGGCCGATGCTGCCCACGTTGATGAGGTAGCGGTTGCCCTTGCGCACCCGGAACGAGCCAAACTTGTTGCTCATCACGGCAGGGATGTGGGTGTGGCCGATGAAGCACAGTGCCGTCTGGAAGTGCTCGAACTGCCCGCGCGCTTGCATAGGGCTCGCCAGCCGGTTCCACGTCTCGGGTGCCTCGGGCGAGGCGTGGGCGAACGTGCAGTCGTGCGCAGAGAGGGTGAGCGGCAAGCTGCTGAGATAGCTCAGGTGATCGTCGTTGAGCAAGGGGCGGTTGTGCTTGGCCGCGGCTTGGCCCGACCGCGGTAGCACGTCCACGTCCTGCCATTGCGCAATGGCGAGATCGTGGTTGCCCAGCACCACGCCGTCGCAGTGGGCCCTCACGAGATCTACGCATGCCGCTGGGGTGGGGCCATAGCCGATGATATCGCCCAGGCAGTAGACTTCGTCGGCGCCGCGTTGCTCGATGTCGCGCAGGGCCACGCTTAGGGCTTCGTGGTTCGAGTGGATGTCAGAGATGATGGCGAGTTTCACGAGGGCACGAGGCGGTTGGCGTGAGCAATTCGGGCGGCGGCGCGTAAGGTACGCTATTCTGCGCGCCGATATCGTGTGCGCCGACAGCGCCCTGTCCACCAGTCCTCCTGCGTTTGTGCTCACCGTTGGCATTGTCATGGGCGGCGTCTCGCCCGAACACGAAGTCTCCGTCATCTCGTCGCTGCAAGCGGCGCACGCGCTGGACCGCCAGCAGTATCGCCCCGTGCCCATCTACATTGCCAAGGACGGCGCGTGGTACACCGGCGATGTGCTGATGGACACGGAGGCCTACCAGGACCTCGACGCGCTGCGCAAGCAAGCCACGCCGGTCTGGCTGGACGGCAGTCGGTACCGCCAGCTCGTCCTGCGCCCCGCCCACACCTCGCGGTGGAGCGCTCCGCCCACACCCATCGTCATCGACGTGTTGCTGCTAGGGCTACACGGCGGCCCTGGCGAGGACGGGAGCCTGCAGGGGCTCTGCGAGGCGTTCAACGTGCCGTACACGGGCAGCGGCGTCTTCGGCTCGGCGCTGGGGATGGACAAGGTGCTTTCCAAGATGCTCTGCCGCGACCAGGACATCCCGGTCGTCGACTTCGTGGCGTTCCGCGAGTCGGAGTGGGGCGGCGAGGAGGAGGCGTGGATGGACCGCGTGGAGGAGCAGCTGGGCTACCCGGTCATCGTCAAGCCTGCACGGCTCGGCTCGTCCATCGGCATTGCAAAGGCGGACGACCGCGCCGAGCTAGATCACGCCATCGAAGACGCCTTCCGGTACGATGAGAAAGTCGTGGTGGAGCAGGCCGTGCAGAACCTGCGCGAGATCAATTGCTCAGTCCTGGGCGATCCGCAAGACGCCATCGCGAGCGTGCTGGAGCAGCCCATCCCCACGGATACCGAGGAAGTGCTCTCGTTCACCGACAAGTACCAGCGCGGCGGCTCGGGCAGCAAGGCGCGGGGGCTCAAGCAGGGCCAAGGCGGCGACCGCGGCATGGCGTCGCTCGACCGGCTCATCCCCGCGCCGCTCTCCGACGAACAGACGGCCTACATCCGCAACCTTGGCGTGCGCATCTTCCAGACGTTCGAATGTGCTGGCGTGGCACGCATCGACTTTATGATTGACGACGGCACCGGGCAGGTCTACTTCAACGAGATCAACACCATTCCCGGCTCGTTCTCGTTCTATCTCTGGGAGCCCACGGGCATTCCGTTCGCGGAGCTTACCCACCGCCTCGTACAGACCGCGCTGCGCCGCCACGAAGCCAAGAACGGCCGCGTCCGCACGTACGACACCAACCTGCTTTCGGAGCGCAGCCTCGGCGGCCTGAAGGGGAAGGGGTGAAGCTGTCCACCGCGTTGCCCACGCCCCGAACAGCTGTGAATAGGCTAAGGGGAGGCGCTGCCGCTAGTCTTGATGCACCTTCTCCGCAAGCAGCTTGCCTTCGGTAGAACCGGTCTGCCCCTCTAGAGCGTCCCAGTCGCGGCTGGTGACGATGGCCTCCAGCGTTTCGAGCCGCTTGCGCAGGCGAGCGGCCTCCAGCTGTGCCGTCTCCGGGGCAGCACCCGAGGCGATGGCACGCCGGCGGAAGCGGTCGGGCAGCTCGGTGATGTCGCCATCCATGAGTTCGGCGAGCACTTCCTCTTCCCACTGGCGCGACTTCTTGCCCATGTTGCCGAAGACGCGGTGTGCGTGGGCGCCAATCAGCGGGCCCCACAGGACCAGCGGAATCATAAAGACGGGGCCCTCGGCAAAGAACGAGATCGGGATGGTAGCGCTCAGGGTAGCGATGAACCCAGCGAAGTGCTGGTAAAACCCTTTCACGCGGTTCAGCCGATCCTTGTAGATCGAGAGCAGCCCTTTCGCTTCGTTCCGGTTCATCCGTTTCATGGCGTTGTCAGTTGGTAAGAGGGGGGATAACGGCGCGGCGCTAGCATACGAAACAATCTGGAAAAGTTGACGACCAGGCCGCTTTTTGTGGGCCGCGTTGGCACGATGCTCCAGATACACCACAAGGGGGATGGGGATCTAACCGATGGGTCTGCCGTTGCCGGGGCTCTTTCCAAAAAACGACCCAGCCGTACCCGTATGAAACAGTGGAACGCCGCCCCGGCGATGCAGATTGACCCCGAGAAATCCTACAGCGTCACGATGGAAACCAGCAAGGGCACCATCGAGCTGGCCCTCTCTGCCGAGCACGCCCCGCTGACGGTGAACAACTTCGTCTTCCTGGCCCGCGAAGGCTTCTACAATGGCCTGAAGTTCCACCGCGTCATCTCCAACTTCATGATCCAAGGCGGCGACCCCACGGGCACGGGCATGGGCGGCCCCGGCTACAAGTTTCGCGACGAGACCGTGGGCAACCCGCTCACGCACGATATGGGCGTCATCTCAATGGCCAACGCTGGTCCTAACACCAATGGCAGCCAGTTCTTCATCACCCACGGCCCCCAGCCGCACCTCAACGGCCGCCACACCGTCTTCGGCCGCGTCACCAACGGCATGGACGTGGTCAACGCCATCCGCCAAGGCGACACGATGGACACCGTGAGGGTGACCGAGGGCTAGCTAGGGTCGCGCCAGCATTTGCGCGCGCGGATACTGGGCCAAGGCCGCTTGTACCACCGGATCGGCTTCTGCAAAAAGCCGGAACGCATGTGCTCGGTCCCAATGCAACTGGACTGCGGCGTGGCCCAAGGCCCGATCTACAAGCGTACGGTCTACCTCAGCATATGCGGCGCTCAGGACGTCGAGTGCAGCGGTATACCCGGCTTGGGCGTGCCGCTGCTGCCAGAACCCAACGGGAGACGCTGCGGCAACAGGGGCATCAGCTAAGACGCGCTGGGCTGCCTCCAGCACGTCAGCCTGCTGCGCCAGCTCGTAGGCGACGACAGCGGAATCAGCCGGTGCCACCCAGACGTCGGGCTGGATGCCGCCGCCGCCATAGACGGTACGCCCTTGGCGGGTTTGGAAGGCCTGGGTGGTATCGGGCTGTTGGCGTTGCAGCGACAGGTAGTACTCTGCAGCGGTCAACCCGGTGTATGGACGCTGGATGAGCCGCCCGCTGGGCGTGTGGTAGCGGGCTATGGTCATCATAAGCATGCTGCCATCGGCCAGCAGAAACGGCGACTGGACGAGCCCCTTGCCGAAGCTACGGGTCCCAAGGACTAGCGCACGGTCCAGGTCTTGCAAGCTGCCTGCTACGACCTCAGAGGCACTGGCGCTGCTCGCATTCAGGAGCACGGCTAGGGGGAGATCCGAGAACGCGGTCTTCTTGGTCGAGATGAGCGTCTCCGTGGCCTCCGCCTTGCGCCCGCGCAGCTCCACGATGGTCTGCTCAGCGGTCACAAAGTGGTCCACCAAGTCCACGGCGCTCTGCATCGTGCCGCCGGGGTTGTCGCGGAGGTCCAGAATGAGGTAGCGCATGGCCTTCCGGAAGGGCTGCAGAGCGTCTAGGGCCTCCGTAGCGGTATGGGCCGCAAAGTGAGAGAGCCGCACGTAGGCCGTGGTGTCGTTCAAGAGCGTAGCCAGCGCTACCGAGGGCAGGTCCAGCATCTCCCGTTTGAGCGTCTTGGTAAAGCGCTCTTCACGCTGGTCCCCTCGCGCATGGCGCTGGACCTCCAGCCGGACCTTACTCCCGACCTCGCCGCTGAGTCGAAGCCGTACATCGGGGGCCGCCCGGTCAGCCACGACCTGGTCATCGATCGAGATCAGGATGTCGCCAGGCCGGAGCCGCGCTTTGCTAGCGGGGCTGTCAGGTAAGACGCCCATGACGACGGGCTGTCCGTTCAGGATGGTAACCTCCAGGCCCAGTCCTGCGCGTTCGCCAGCCAGCAGCGACTGAAACGCTGCCGACTCGGAAGAAGGAACGTAAATGCTGTGCGGGTCAAGCGAGCTCAGGACGCCTGCAATCGCAGCGTCGATGAGGGCTGCAGGTGGGGGCGTATCCACGTAGTTATCCTGCACGTGGTTGAGCGTGCTGGAGAACCGCATGAGGTGCTGATACAGGCTCTGCGTCTGGCCATAGCTAGACGCCACAAGGCCGCCCATCAAGAGCAGGCACAAGAAGGAGACGCGCATTATGACCCTCCTGTCTTGGCTGCGGCGATGTCCCACATGCGCTCATGCCGGATGGGCGAGGCGCGTGCCAGGAATGAGCGGTAGGCCTCCTGGGCAGCCTCGGTTTGCCCGGCCTCTTCGAGCGCATACGCCAGGTTGAAATAGGGCAGCGCATAGCTAGGGTGCGCCGCAATCGTCCGCTCAAAGTAAGGCACGGCTTCGCGCGGGCGGCTCATGCGGATCAGCACGCCGCCGTACTCAACGTTCAGGATAGGGTCATCGGGGGCGGCGAATAGCGCGGCATCCAACTCCTGCAAGGCCTCGGCCAGGTTGCCTTCCTTGCGATGGAGCAGGGCCAGCTGGTAGTGCGCCATGTAGTACCCAAACTGCTCTTCCAGCGTGCGCTGGAATGCTGCCCGCGCCGCCGTCCAGTTGTTCTGGGCATGGTAGGCGTGGCCCACTAGGTAGTGCAGCTCGTGGGTGTTGATCTCCACAGGGAGGATGCGTTCAGACTTCAGCGAGTCGACAGATGTGATGACCGTTTGAAAATCCTGGATGGCCCCATCGTAGTTGTTCTGCAAGGCGCGTGCGAGGCCGCGGATCTGGTAGGCTTCCTGGTAGTCTGGGAGTATGTCGAGCGTGCGTGTTAGGCTTTGCTCAGCTTTGGCATAGTAGCCCAACGAGAACTCCCTGAACCCCTTCGCCAGCGCGTTGTAGAGGACGCGGTAGATGTCACGGCTAGGCCCGGACATCGACCCTAGCGGATCTTCGGGCAGCAGGATCGTAGAGAGTCGCCAGTCAAAGAACGGGTGGATGGCCACCGCGCGCTCCAAGTACCCGTTGACGGTGGCAATGCTGGGCGAGAGGGCGCTGTCCGGCAGCGCTGCTATCGACTCCTCGTAGAGCGCTTCATCCTGGGCATACGCCGTGCAGTACATAGCGAAGAACGCATACCACAGCGCGGGGTTGAGCTCAGCAGCGGTTTCGAACGAGGCCATGGCCTCCGGGTAGCGCTCCTTTGTCAGGTAGCCCACGCCTAGGTTGTAGTGCGCGATGAAGTCGTTGGAGTCTGCGGCAACAAGCAACTCCAGGTCGGGAACGCGTTCCTCGATGGTGATGCTTGGCCCGCTGGCACAGGTGCTCAGGGCAACTACGCTGACGAGCAGCAGGGGGAGCGTAAGGCGATTCATAAGCTAACGGCATCGCGAGAAGGTAACGCTCGAAGGTAACAGGAAGAAGACATTTGATGCAAGCAGAGGCCATCCCTGCGGGGGCTGCCGCAGCACCATAGGTCGGCATTCTCGATCAGGGCATCGGCGGGTACGCTCGTCGATGCCCTGCGTCGTTTGGCGCTTTTCAAAGCCCGGAACCCCTTACAGCCTTGTTTTCTGAGGACGTCACATTCCCAAACCTTGACCTTTCGGCGATCCCGCCTTTCCTTATTGGCCCTTCCCTATTGACTGATTCGTTCGTCTACCAAACCAACCAACTACGTATGCGCATCGTTACTGCCTTGGCGCTGCTCCTGCTCCTCGTGAGCCCAGCCTACGCCCAAGAAACGGATTACAATCTCAATGTCCCACTCTCCGAAGACTTCAAGGCTGGATACTCGACAGGCATCCACTCTGGCGCACGCGATGTGTCTGGTCCGCACGACTTGGATGGCGACGGCAAGCCCGAAATCCTCGTAGCCGACTACACTGGCGGCGGGCGCGTCCACATGGTAGAACATGTTTCCGGCAACGATTGGGAGCTCGTAGCTACCACTGCGTGGCTCGACTCCACCTCGACAACGAACAACATTCGCACTATCGCGGCGGGCGACTTGGATGGCGATGGCTTCGGCGAGGTGTATTTCTTGGGTGGACGCAACTACAGCGCTACCAATCCCAACATCGCGAGCCTGCCTCCTGGGCTGTATGGCTTCGAGATTACGGGAGACAACACGTTCTCCGATCTGCCATCCACCATTTATGAGTTTGATGGGGATCTCCCTGATCGCTGGCGTGCCGAGCGGATGCACATCATGGATGTAGATGGCGACGGCAGCGAGGAGCTGATGTTTGGCAACAACGGCTCCAGCAACACCTACGACAACTGGTACATCCTCTCCATGAGTGGTGATATCGGTTCTGGCTTCGAAGTATGGGTGCAAGAGGCGCGCCTGAGCAGCCGCGGCAGCGAAGACTTCGACCCGGTTAACCGCGGTGGGGGTAGCCCCTACGACATCCTAGCTGGCGACTTTGACGGCGACGGCAACATGGAGATCTCACTCCATTCTTGGAATAACTTCAACCTCGCCGTGGGTAAGGCAACCGGGGCTGACACCTACGACTTCCCTGCCGATGTCTTCCACCGTGCGTACGACAGCGACTGGGTGGCCTTCTTCGGGGGCACCGTTGTAGACATCAACGATGACGGCGATGATGAAGTCGTCTACGGGCGCTTGCAAGGTGGCGGGCTCACGGTCGTTAACTATGAAGGCGGCGAAGACCCGCTCACGATTGGTGCCGACAATGTGGCATCCGATGTGGCCACGCCAGGTGCCGATCTCGGCATCGTGGCGGGTGACCTTGACGGCGACGGCAATATGGAGCTGATTTCTGGCGGCACAAGCCTTACACCCGCCGTGCTCACGCAACAGCTTGACCTGCTTCGTATCACGGAGTTCACAGGTGGCCAAGGTGGTGACCCGGAAGACCCCGCAAACTATGAGGTGACAGGCATCAACATCCTACAGGACTTCGACCTGCTGGAAACGAATTTCGATCTCATCAAGCGCGACTCCGCAGGCGTGATGAGCGAGTATTTTGAAACCCCGGGCAGCAACAGGGGCAGCGGCATCGGAGGCCAAGGGGCGGTGTTCGTCTCGAAGCTAGCTTATCTAGGTGACATCGATGGCGATGGGGCCAACGAACTCGCTGTGGCCATGCAAGGTGTGGATGACTCTACATATGTCATCCAAGAAGTCTTTAACCCGGCGGACAGCACCTACACTCGTACAGTCGAATCTGCTCAAGCCAACGAAAATCGCGTGTTTATGCGCATTGTCTCGGGGGATGGCTTCTCAGTCAATGTTGAAGATGCGCGCATCATCATGCCGGACGACTACACGCTGGATGCCAACTACCCCAACCCGTTCAACCCCACGACTACGTTTGGCTTTACGCTGCCCATCGACAAGGCGATCAGCGTGAAGGTGTACGATGTGGCAGGCCGTCTGGTGAAGACGCTGGTGAACAACCAGCTCTACCGACAGGGCTCGCACCAGGTCAGCTGGGACGGCACGAGCGATGCCGGGGCTTCGGTAGCGAGCGGCACCTACCTCTACACGCTCGAATACGGCAACTTCCGCAAGAGCCGCACGATGGTGCTGTTGAAATAACAAGCAGTGTTCGCACACAGGCATGCAGGAGGGGGGCGTCGCCTAACGGTGGCGCCTCCCTTTTTGCCTATCTTCCGTGCGTTGCTTTCCCGAAACTGTTACTTTAGTGTTTCGGCTGCGCTGGCGCCCCGTGCTGCCTCTCCCCCTTGGTGCCGCGCTCCTCTTGTTGTACTCATTTCCAGATTATAGCATGCGCTATCGTTCAGCCCTGCCCGGCGTACGGCGTGCCGCGAGCTTGGTCGGCGTCCTCCTGGCGTTCACGCTGTGCTCGCTCACGGCAGCGGCCCAAGGCAAGATCGCAGGCCGTGTCACCGACACCGCGGGCGAGTCGCTACCCGGCGTCAACGTGTTCATCGAGAACACCCAGCAAGGCACCAGCACCGACGCCGACGGCAACTACGTCATCCTCAACGTGCGGCCCGGCGAGTACACGCTCGTGTTCTCCTTCATCGGCTTCCAGACGCAGCGGATCGATGGCATCCGCGTGGTGACGGGACAGACCACGCGCTACGACGTGGAGCTGGGCGAGGAGATCATCCAGGGCGAAGAGATCGTGGTGCAGGCCGAGCGTCCGCTGGTCCAGAAAGACCTCACCGCCTCCAAGACCACGGTGACGGCCGAGGAGATCGATGCGCTGCCCGTGGAGAGCTTCTTCGGCGTGCTGGTGACGCAGGCGGGCGTGAACCAAGGGCCGGGCGGCGAAATCCATATCCGCGGTGGCCGCAGCAACGAAGTCTCGTACTTGGTCGACGGCATGTCGGTGGCGAACCCGTTCAACACCAACGGCATCGCCACGAGCGTGGCCGCCGACGCCATCGAAGAGCTGACGGTCATCTCGGGCGCATTCAACGCCGAGTACGGCCGCGCCATGTCGGGCATCGTCAACTTGGTCACGCGCGAGGGCGGCGACAAGTTCGACGGCTCGCTCCACCTCACCACGGGCGACACGTTCACGGGCAACGACGACATCTTCTGGACGCCCAACACGGTCAACGCCAACCTGTACACGCTGGAGGCCTCGCTGGGTGGGCCGCTGCCCATCGGCAAGAACCTGCGCTTCTTCACCTCGGTGCGCCGCGACGTGAACGACGGCCACATCTACGGCGAGCGCCGCCACCTGCCGTCCGACTCGGCCAACTTCAACGTCAGCCCGTTCTACTACGAGATCGCTGGGCGCCCGTGGCAAGAGTATACTGACCGCGAGGTGGTGGACGAGAACGGCAACACGCAGATGGTGGAGGGGCTGCCGCTGCCGAACGAGCGGGTGAACATGAACCCGAGCGAAGACCTCAATCTCATCGGCAAGCTGACGGCCACGCTGCGCCCGGGCATGAAGCTGGAGTACTCGTATCTGTACGACTTCGGCCGCCGCACGCCGTTCAGCTTCGGCTACCGCTACAACCCCGACGGCGTGGCCCCCAGCCGCAGCAAGGGCATCAACCACGGCCTCAACTGGACGCACACGCTCAGCGACAAGGCGTTCTACACCATGCGCGTCTCGTACGCCACCAACCTGTTCCGCCGCTCGCTCTACGATGACCCCCAGGACCCGCGCTACGTGAAGGATCTCAGCGGCATCGGCGACGGGCTGACCGTGGGCTTCCCCGGCACCAACTTCCTGATGAGCGGCAACCAGAAGTCGAACACGCGCGAGGAGTCGACGTCGTGGCGCATCAAGGGCGACCTCACGCGGCAGTTTGGTGCCATCCACGAGGTGAAGACGGGCGTGGAGGTGGCGTTGCACAGCCTCAGCCGCCGCAACTTCACCGTCCTGTTCGATGGGAACCGCTACTTGGAGCCCACCGTGCCCGAGGTGGATACCCCAGCGCACAACGTGTATCTGGACCAGGCCGTGTCGGAGGTGAGCGCCTACATCCAGGACAAGCTGGAGTTTGAGGACTTCATCATCAACGCGGGCGTGCGCTACGAGCGCTTCGACCCGAACGGCACGTACATCCCTGACCTGCTCGACCCGAACGGCGAGCGCCTGGAGGCCGAGATCAAGAACCTGGTCCTGCCGCGCCTGGGCGTCTCGTTCCCCATCACCGAGCGCGGTATCATCCACTTCTCGTACGGTCACTTCGCGCAGATGCCGCCGCTGCGCCAGCTCTATTTCAACCCGGAGTTCGAGTTTCCGAAGAACCAGGCGCCGCTGTTCGGCAACACCAACATGCGCCCCGAGCGCAGCGTGCAGTATGAGATCGGCCTGCAGCAGCAGATCGGCGAGCTGATGGCGTTCGATGTGACCGGCTACTTCAAGGACATCCGCGACTACCTGGCACCGCAGACGATCCGGTTCAGCACCATCGCGGGCGAGGACCTGTACACGATCTACCTCAACCGCGACTACGCCAACGTGAAGGGTGTGACGTTCGCGCTGACCAAGCGCCGTGCGCGCAACGGCCTGCTCTCGGCCACGCTCGACTACACGTTCCAGATCGCTGAGGGCAACAACGACGACGCCAACGCCTTCTTCTTCAACTTCCTCTCGGGCCGCGAGAACGAGCTGGAGCTGATCCCGCTCGACTTCGACCAGCGCCACGTGATCTCCAGCACCGTCTCGCTGACGCGCCCCGGTAACTTCTCGGTCGCGTTCATCAGCCAGTACGGTACGGGCTATCCGTACACGCCGCTGCTCATCGACCAGAAGATCGACCAGCTGCCCAACCAGGGCCGCAAGCCGTCGCAGTTCAAGGTGGACATGCAGGCCTTCAAGGAGTTCGCCGTGGGCGATGCCACGCTGCGCGCTTCGGTGCGCATCTTCAACCTGCTCGACCGCCTGAACGAGCGCTTCGTGTTCAACGACACGGGCCGCGCCACGTACTCGCTCAACGGTCAGCGTGGTGTGCATGCTGCGTGGGAGCCGTTCTATGGTCAGCCCGGCATCAACGACCTCGACACCTACAACACGCGCCCCCATTGGTACAGCGCACCGCGCGAGATTCGGGTGGGGTTAGCGTTGCTGTTTTAGAAGAGATTTTTGGCTGAGCTAACGGCGAGCCATGCTGGTCGATGGCGTAGGTCACAGGTTGGCAGGTCGAAGGTCTCAGGTCAGGTAACGTAGAAGTTGGAGGAAGTGACAGAGCGATGGCGCGAGTACAACGGTTCGAGGACTTGAAGGTGTGGCAGGCGGCACGCGCGTTGGTGCGTGGCGTGTATGCGGCCACCCGGAAAGGGGCCTTTGCTCGCGACTTTGGACTGCGCGATCAGATTCAGCGCGCCAGCGTCTCCGTCATGAGCAACATCGCCGAAGGCTTTGAGAGCCGTACCGATCGTCTCTTCCTCGACTACTTGGGCCGCGCTAAGGCTTCGGCAGGCGAAGTCCGTTCCCAGTTGTACATCGCGCTTGACCTTGAGTACATCGCCAAAAGCCAGTTCCAGGCTTTACGAAAGGACGCCGAAAAAGTATCCAAGCAATTAACCGCTTTCATGCGCTATCTGAGTACCGATCACGATACTCGCCGTGTGCGCGAAGACGATATCCTCTATGATGTCGAGACCGATGAATAGTAGTTTTCCCACGTCCCAGCATGTAGCTGTTTCGAGCCGAAGAGACTTGAGACCTACGACCTGCCGACCTGCGACCCAGACGCCATGGCTCCGGATAGCGTTGGTGCTCGTGTGCTTGGCCTTCGTAACCGAAGGCGCCGCCGCCCAATCCAAAAGCGAGCTCGAAGGTCCGCGGCAGCGCGGCTGGAACGCCGAGCAGGTGCAGCGCTGGAGCGATGCGCAGGCCCGCAAGCGGTTCATCCAAGCCCCGTCGGAGTGCCAGGACTTCACCAGCCGGCGCGACGTGATCATCAACGGCAACAAGATCACGACCCAGATCCAAAACTTCGGCTCGATCTCGTCGCCGGGGAATACGATCACCAACGTCGTGTGGAACGGCCTCGGCTACGGCTACGAGTTCGGGCCGTTCGTGGCCGCCGAGATCATCGACGAAGGACGTACCGATCCGCAGAGCGTGCCCATGCGCGATGACGCAGGCAACGTGGTCTTCAACGCACAGGGCGACACGACGTGGGTGATGCGCATTATCTCCGACGGCATCGTGTCCAACGGCGGCGAGGTGTCGCCCGATGGCAGCGAGGTGTGGGGCTGGCAGCCCATCCCGTGCGCCGAGACGGTGGGGCAGTTTGGCGGCCTGGAGGTGGTGAATCCCGAGTCCGACAAGGTCCCGACGAACAACGCGCCCGACGACAACCTCGACGGCCAGCCCGACTCCTGGCCCGACGACTGGTACAATGAAAACCTGGAGACCTACGTGTGGCCGGGCGCGCTCCAGCAAGGCGCCTCCAACGCCGACCAGGAGGCGCTGTACTTCATGAATGACTACAGCAACCGCGAGTTCAATTACTACCCGTTCCCCTCCGACAGCACGCGGCGTGGCCTCGGCCTGGAGGTGGAAGTGCGGCTCTACCAGTGGTCAAACCCGCTGGCCGAAGACGCCATCTTCCTCATCTATAAGATCTCGAACAAGAGCGAGAAAGACCTCGACAAGGTGCGCTTCGGCATGTGGGGCGACCCGCACGTGGGGGGGCCGAACGACTGGCCCGATGACCTCGCCTTCTTCGACCGCGACCTCGACATGGTCTTCGCCTTCGACGCCGACGGCCGCTCCGATATTCCCGGCCGCGTGCCCGGATACTTCGGCTACAAATTCCTCGAAAGCCCAGGCGTGGGCACCGAGATCATTGACGGCGTACGGTTCGAGGGCGACGGCATCGACAACGACAATGACGGCCTCATCGATGAGTCGTGGACGGATGGCATCGACAATGACGGCGACTGGGACCCCGAGTTCGACGACACGGGCATCGACGGCATCCCCGGCACCGGCGATGAGGGCGAGGGCGACGGCATCCCCACGGCGGGCGATCCGTTCGACATCACCAAGCCCGGCGAGCCCAACTATGAGTTCACTGACATCGACGAGAGCGACCAGATCGGCCTCACCTCGTTTGCCGCGCCGCGCTTCGCGGGCAACCGCATCTCGAACGACGAGCGCGTCTACCAATTCATCGAGCCCGGCCGCTTCGACGACATCCCCTCCGAGCCCGGCGACTATGTCTTCCTCTACGGCGCGGGCGACTTTGCCCTGCGCGCGGGCGAAACCAAGCGCTTCTCCATCGCGCTCATCCTGGGCGAGAACCTGGAGGACCTGCGCCAGAACGCCAACACCGTACAGGAGATCTTCAACGCGGGCTACCGCTTCGCCAAGCCGCCCAACAAGCCGCGCCTCCGCGCTGTGGCGGGCGACAAGAAGGTGACGCTCTACTGGGACGCGGGCGCCGAGGCCTCCATCGACCCGCTCACACGCGAGAACGATTTCGAGGGCTACGCCATCTATCGCTCTACCGACCACGAGTTCAGCGATCAGCAGACCATCACCGACGTCAACGGCTCCAGATTCCTGTTCCGCCCACTCACGAACAGCGTCGGGGTAGAGGCGCGGTTCGACCTGAAGAACGGCATCACAGGGCCGTCGCCCATTCCCTACCGAGGCCGCGGCATCTCGTACGACCTGGGCGATGACACCGGCCTCTTCCACACCTACGTGGACTCCAACAACGTCGTCAACGGGCAGACCTACTACTACACCGTTGTCGCCTACGACCGCGGCTTTGCAGGCAACGCGGGGGCGCAGTTCATCGACGGCATCCCGCCCAGCGAGACCAGCAAAACCATCACCTTCAACCCCACCACCGATAGCTACATCTTCGACCTCAACACGGTCTCGGTGACGCCCGCGCCCAGGGTGGCGGGGTACACGCCGCCCGCGATCGGCGGGGACGGGGGCCTCACGCATGCCGCAGGCGATGCCACGGGGCAGATCGACCTCCGCATCATCGATCCGATGGCGGTGCCTGCCGATGGGGCGTATCGGATCGAGTTCGACGAGGCCGATGGCGCGGTGACCTACTCGCTCATCAACGACGTCACGCAGGTGAGTACGCTGAGCGCCACGCCAGGGCGGTTCCTCTCCCTTGGCTTCACCAACATCGTCCCCGAGACGTTCGCGCTGGCCGCCTCGGGCCGCACCTTGCAGGCAGGGACCGACTACGAGCTGAACGCCGCGGGGGGCAGCGTGCTGGTCAACACGGGCGTGGTTGAAGCAGGCGACGAGCTGACAGCGACCTTCAAGCACGCGCCCATCACGGAGAGCGCCCGGCTGGACTTTGAGGAGTCCAACCCCATCGTGGATGGCATCCATGTCTTCGTGCAGGACGTGCCGCTCGCCATCAACAATGACGAGACCGGGTGGAGCCAGGGCGGAAGCAACATCCCGTTCACCGTGCAGACCGCCACCTCGGGTCCGGGCCGCGTGCCACAGCCTGCCGACTATGAGATCACGTTCTCCAACAGTCCCGTAACCGAGGGCTTCAACACGGGCCTGCCGCTGCCCTTCCGCATCGTCAACCTGACCAGGGCCAGCCAACCCGTGGAGGCCTTTGTGCCCGACATTAACCGCAACGGCGTCTGGGATGTGAACGAACAGGTCATCTTCGTCGAAGAGGTCGACGGTCGCGTCATTGCCACGTGGGAGGTGCGCTTCGACGACATCGGCCAGACGCCGGGCAACGGCGATGTGTTCTACGTCCGCACCGACAAGCCATTCCGCGGCAACGACACCTTCACCTTCACTACGCGGGGCGCTGCCGTAGACACCGCGCTGGAGACCGAAGAGCTGCGCGAGGTGTACGTGGTGCCCAACCCGTACGTGGCCACCAACGAGATCGAGCCGCGCAACCCGGCCTCGCGCTCGCAGCGCGGCGACCGGCGGCTGTACTTCGCCAACGTGCCTGCCCAGTGTACCATCCGCATCTACACCGTGGCAGGCGAGCTGGTGGACACCATTGAGCACAGCAGCACGCTGGACGACGGCAAGGCCTTCTGGGACCTGCGCACCAAGGACAACATGAACATCGCCTACGGCCTCTACCTCTTCCACGTAGAGTCGGCGGAAGGCACCTTTATCGGCAAGTTCGCCGTCATCAAATGATGGATACCGCTATGACGCATACGCTACGCGCACCACGTTCGGTGAAGGCGACCTCCTGGTTCACGCTGCTGGCTGCGCTGCTCGTGCTCGGGTGGACGGCGCCGCTGCATGCCCAGACGGCAGGCAGCCCCGACCAGGGCACGATCACGAAAGTGGGCACCACGGCTGCGCAGTTCATCAAGCTGGGCGTGGGCGCTCGGGCCATCGGCATGGGCGGCAGCTTCGTGGCCGAGGCCAGCGACCTCTCAGCGCTCTACTGGAACCCGGCAGGGCTGGGGCGCCTCCCGGGCTCGGCGGTGCAGCTCTCGTACACGCAGTACCTCGCCGACATCAACTACAACTACGCGGCCTTTGGCACCAACCTGGGCAATGCAGGCACGGTAGCGCTCTCGCTCATCTTCCTCGACTCGGGCGACATGCAGGTGCGCACCACGCGCCAGCCCGAGGGCACCGGCGAGGAATTCAGCGTTCAGAGCTTCGCGCTCCAAGGCTCGTACGCCCGCAACCTGACCGACCGCTTCTCGATCGGCACCACGGTCAAGTACATCCAGGAGACCGTGTGGCACAGCAGCGCGTCGGCGTTTGCGTTTGACATTGGCACGCTGTTCACTACGCCCTTCGACCGCCTGAAGCTGGGCGCCAGCATGTCCAACTTTGGACCGAAGCTGCAACTCAGCGGGCGCGACATCCTGTTCAGCCAGGACCCGTCCACGGATGGCGGCACGGTGGAGATCGTCAACGCGCAGTACTTGCTGGATCAGTACGAGCTGCCGCTCATCTTTCGCATCGGCCTCGCCTTCGACGCCGTCCGCACCGCCGACCACCGCATCCTGCTCTCTACCGATGCCGCGCATCCCAACGACAACAGCCAATACCTCAACCTGGGTGCCGAGTACAGCTTCCGCGACTTGATCTTCCTGCGCGGCGGCTACCGCGACCTGTTCGAAGAGGACGGCGAAGAGCGCTTCACCGTGGGCGGTGGCCTCAACCTGCGCATCGACCGCAGCCTGCGCGCCAGCGTCGACTACGCCTATGCCGACTTCGGCCGCCTCGAATCCACGCACTGGTTCACCCTGAACCTGGCGTTCTGATTGATTGGTCTCAGGTCAGCAGGTCGAAGGTCCCAGGTCAACAGCACCTGACTCCTGATCCGCGTGCGACTTGAGACTTGCGACTTGAGACTTGATGACACGTTTCTTTCTGCTGCTACTATTCGCGCTGGCACTCTGCCAAACAAGCGTTGCCCAAGACCTCAGCGGCCTGGGGGATGTGATCGATGCGCCGGTCGTCCTGTCGGCGTTGGAGGCAGGAACGGCGCAGCCGGGCAAGCGTGCGGCGCTGGTGGCCGAGAGCCAAGCGGTGGCGCTGCCGTACACGGGCGTCGCGCTGCACGGGTACAGTGCCGACCGCGACCTGGCCGGATGGATCCAGTACGACGAGCCCATCATCGGCTGGACCGATTGGCAGCCCCTCTACATCGTCTTCTCGGCGACCGATGGGTTCTTCATGGCTGCGCACCGCGCCGATGTGCGCCGCCGGGGCACACCCTTCCGGCTCCGCTTCGACCTGAACGAGACCGCCAGCTTTGATGTGATGAGCGCGGGCACGTTCGATGCCACCTTGGATGGGCGCGACCACCCGCACAGCCACCACAAGGCACCAGCACCAGATGACGGCACGGGCTGGACGTTACCGCTGCGTTCCGGGCAGGCCATCATTCCGCCGTTCTTGAACACCCGTGCGTCGTGGAATGCAGCGCCGTTCCAAAACGGAAACCCCGTGCCGCTGGCCGTTCCAGACTATGAGTTCATCACCTTCCACCACGCGGCGGGCTTCAGCGCCAGCACCCTGGCGCAAGGCAAGGCCCAGGTGAAAGCCATTCAGGACTTCCACCAGAACGGCCGTGGGTGGAGCGATATCGGCTACCAGTTCGTGGTAGACAAGATCGGAAACGTGTACCAGGGCCGCCCCTTCCTCGATGGCAGCACGCGGCTCGATCAGGTACCCCGCCTCGCGCGTGGCGCCCATGCGGGCGGCGCCAACACGGGCAACATCGGCGTGTGCCTGCTTGGCTGCTACCATCCGCCCGAAGGATCGCGGTGCGAAGACGAGATCTCACCCGCCGCCCTCGACTCGCTCGTGACGCTTTTCGCCTTCCTGAGCGAGTCGTACCGCGTCCCGGAGACCAACATCTTCGGCCACCGCGACTTCGGCAGCACGTCGTGCCCGGGCGACAACAACTACCAACTCCTCGGCAACATCCGCGAGCTCACCGCTACGCTCAAGCAGACGGGCAACGCCCGCCTCGCGCGCGTCGAGTTCATCGCCGCCGCTGACGCCGACGGCGTGGTGCAGCTCAACTGGAGCGTGCTGGAGGACAACGGCGTGGCGGGGTGGTACGTGGAGCGCACCCAGCGCGACAGCACCACCGTGCTGCTGTCCACCAACGACGTTGCTGCGTCCACTGCGACCGACGGCCAGCTCCAGCGCACCGGGGAGGTCACGTATCAGCTCTCCGCCATCGATGCCACAGGGCGCCGCCAGCGGGTGGCCATCACCACGCTGGATCTGGATCAGCCTACCCAGTCAGTGATTGCTCAGGCGTTTCCCAATCCCACATCCGCGCGCACCACGGTGCGCTACTACCTGGCCACAGAAGGCATCGTGCGCGTGAACGTTTACGATGCGCTGGGGCGCGAGGTGATGGGCGTAGCAGACGGCTTCCAAGATGCCGGAGCATGGCATGTCTTTGACCTCGACACCACCACCTTGAGCAGTGGGGTCTACATCTATCGCGTCGAGGTGGAGGGCTTCTCGGGCATCACGTTCTCCGGTAGCCAGACGCTAGTGGTGAATCGATAGGCTGCGCTAGGCGGCACGACAGCCGATCAGTACGAGGCGGTGTAGCAGCATGCATTGCGCTAAAAATGTTGCTAGTAACATCGATATTTTGAGAGTCATTGGTTAGTTTGAGGCGACTAAGTAGCTTCTTCAAACGGGTGTCGATGATACTGACCACATTCAGTTCATTGCCCCCCACGTTGCCTCTCCACACTGCCTGTCTATAATGCCCCACCGCTTGCTTTCTCTGTTGATGCTCATGCTGGCCCACACGCCGGCCGTAGCACAGGACGTATCCGTAAACGTACACCTGAACACGCAGCACAGCGTGGCGGGTGTAGCCGAGTTTGACCGTTCGGCCTATATCGTCATGCACTCGTCGCTCTTGGAAAACGAGTGGGACAGCAACGCGCAGCGCGATCAGTTCTTGGAGGAGTACGACGTGTACCTGGGCCGCAACAACGGCGTGTTGCCGTGGGAGCTGAGCCAGACACGCCAAGACCGAGCGCGCACGGGCTGGCCGGATATGGCGCACATCGCCTCGCGTGGCCAATCCTCACGCAACGGCTACGCAAACCGAGGTGCTGTTCACAAACACGAACACCGCCTCCGAAGCGCCATGATCGGCGGGCAATCGCCGATGTATCCTAACGGGCAGGTCCATGGCGGCAGCTGGTCGCTGGAGAATTACGAGGCGCTGGGCGAGTTCATGGCGCAGCACCTGAAGCACAACTACGGCACGGGCGGCCAGAGTGGCGAGCCGCGCCCGATGATGCTGGAGGTGATGAATGAGCCCTTCGTCAAAGCGTGGCAGCTGGGCACCACCAACGCCAACTTGGCGGACATGCATAACGTGGTGGCCGACCGGGTGCGCGCCGTCAACCCCGACGTGATGGTGGGCGGCTATTCGTCGGCATGGCCCGAGTTCGACGCGGGCGGTTTCACCCACTGGCGCGACAACTGGAAGCTGTTCATCGACCGCGCTGGGGCCAACATGGATTTCTTCGCCGTCCACATCTACGACAACCCAGCCGAGGAGCCCAACCGTCCCCAGCGCAACCGCCGTGGGAGCAACGCCGAAGCTATCCTCGACATCATCGAGCACTACAGCATGCTCACCCTCGGCGAGGTGAAGCCCTTCAACATTTCCGAGTACGGGTACTTTGAGCGAGACCTGGACGGCACGCCCTACACGCGGCAGCGCGATTGGCTCAACCTGCGCACGTTCTCATCGATGATGATGCAGTTCATGGAGCGCCCCGACCGCGTCATCAAGGCCATACCGTTTATGATTCTGAAGGCCAACTGGTGGAGCCACAGCTCTGGCGAGCGCTACCCGTACCGCCTACTACGGCAGCAGAACGAGCTGGCTGGCGAGACCGGGACGCAGTGGGTCTACACCGACTTTGTCAAGTTCTACCAGCTCTGGTCGGATGTGAACGGCACCCGCATCGAAACAGATGCCTCCGATCCCGATGTGCAGGTGGATGCGTACGTAGAGGGTCGGCGGGTCTATGTCATCCTCAATAACCTGGAGTACGAGGCTGTCGACATAAACCTCGACATGATCGACGCGATGGGCACGACGGTGCAGGACGTGTACGTAAAGCACCTCTTCGCCGACGCCAGCGGCATCCCAACGCTAGATGAATACGAGGCCACAGACGTGGCGTCGTTTACGCTGGCCGCAGAGGCGACGGCCGTCCTGGAATACACCTTCGCCAGTCCGATCAGCATCGAGCAAGACTACGCCGAGCGCTCCTACTATGCCGACACGTACCTGGAGCCGATCCGTGGGCGTCGCGCCACCACGTTCACGTTTGATGGCGTTGCGGTGGGCGCAGAAGGCGAGGCCATCTTGCGGTTGGGCATATCGCGTTTGCACGGCACCACGCGCATCCCCACGGCCGTCACGGTCAACGGCACCGAGATTGCGCTGCCATCGGATTGGAAGGGCGACGACCAGACCGAGCGCATAGGGTTTTACGGGGTCATTGAGTTTCCGGTGCCGCTGGCCGTGCTGCAAGAGACCAACGAGGTAGAAGTGCGCTTTGATCGAGTAGGCGGCACCATCGCCAGCGCCGTTCTGCGCGTCTACGAGCGTGGAGCGTTGGGCGCCACCCAGACCGATGCTGAAAAACCGCCCGTGGGTTTTGGGCTGGCGCCCAACTACCCGAACCCGTTTGGCGAATCCACCGAGATCCAGTACACCCTGAGCGAGCCCAGCGCTGCCACACTCTGTGTCTATAACCTGATGGGCCAGCGCGTAGCTACGCTCGCCGATGGGCCGCACATCCCTGCGACCCATACCGTGCGATGGAGTGGCCGTACCGACGACGGCGCGCCGGTGTCAAACGGCGTCTACGTAGTCCAGTTGCGCGTCAAGGAGCAGGTGCAAACGCGCAAGCTTGTTGTTTTGCGTTGATCGTGGATACCGTGCGCGTGGAAGCACGCGGGCGTCGCGGAGCAGATCGGGAGTGTAGGCAAGGCCTCAACCTCATCCGTAGCTGGCCTGTGGCCACAAAGCTGACACACCGTCCCTTGACGGTACTGGCGGCTCGCCAGCTTGGGGCATGTGGCGCGAGGCCTGCTCGCTACCTCGGCTATCCTGAACTATTGGCGCGAGGCACCGCCGTCCACATCGGCGGACCGGCAGTCACTTTTCCAGTACCGCAACCGGGCACCGTGGAACGCAGCACGCGCGAGATGTATTTCTGCTAGGTCTTTTGTGCTACGGCCTCGCTACCGATGACCCGCTCTGCTCTTGCGCTCGTTCTCCTACTCCTCACGTCGGCCTCGCTGGCTGCTGCCCAGGCCGAGCAGGTAGGGCGAGGCAGCTACGCCACCGTGTTGGCGCCGGGCGATGTAGGGGCATCGCTCGTGTCGGGAGAGGCAGCTACCCCGCTGGTATCGGTGGGCTTTGACCAGCCAATCCAGACGACCGATTTCTGGAGCAGCCTGCTCTACCCGTTCTTCGGCGACCAGCACTCCGGCGTGCTCTATTCCCATCCGATCAGTGCCAAAGCCGTAGCTACCGGCTTGCAGATCGGATACACGCCCACGCCTGTCTTCGCCGAAAACGACTACGCCTATCCCCACCGTCCCCAGCTAACCGTGGGCATCGAAGGCCTCTCAACAAGCCAAACGGTCGCCGATGGCTATGGCGACTGGACGGTGACGGCACAGTGGACAGACGGTACGCGCATGCTCCACGCCACGCTGGGGCACGGCCTGCCGTTTGTCTTCTTCGAGGCCGAAGGCGGCAACGCACACATTGCACTCAGCGCCTCGCCCACGGTTTGGCTCGACGCTGGGCACGTGCTCGGCATCACGGTAGAAGGGCGCCACTACGGCCTCTTCGGCCCCAGCGGGTCGGAGTGGGTAGTAGGCGGGAGCACGCTCACCTCCGCGCTGGGCGGGCAGACCTACTTCTCGGTCGCGCTGCTCCCCGATGCCACTGCGGCTACGCTGGACCGCTTCCGCGCTCGCGCCTACGCGTTCGTGACCGATAGCCGAGTCGCGTGGCAGTACGACGAGGCCTCGTCCTGCGTCCAGACCACCTACAGCTACACGACCGAGCTCAAAGAGAGCGGCAACGGCCAGCTTAACGAGACGCTCACAGCCCTCTACCGCCACCAGTGGCGCCACACGACAGATACCGTAACCGATTTGCGCTACGCCTCGCCACGTGGCGAGATGCGGCTGTTCGAAGGCAACACCTTCACTACCGATCTGCGCTTCGACGGCATCCTGCCCACCCTGCCGGATCGCGGCGCCTACTCGCGCGGCACCCTGGCCGAGCTCGTCGGCCAAGTTGCTCAGCAAGCACTCCGCGTTGGCCCAACCTACACCAACGGCAAGGCGATGGGGCGTATGGCGCGTGTCATACACATCGCCGACCAGCTGGGGCGCGACGGCGAGCGCGATGCTATGTTGGATAAGCTCAAGGCGCGGCTGGAGGAGTGGTTCACCGCGGGTGGCGCGCAGCAATACGTGTATGACGCCACCTGGCACACCCTCACGGGATACCCCTCAGACTACTACGCCGACAGCCAGATTAACGACGATCACTTCCACGCAGGCTACGCCATCATGGCGGCGGCAACCATCGCGCAGTACGACCCGGCGTGGGCCGCGCAAGCGCACTGGGGCGGGATGGTCAACCTCCTGATACAGGACGCCAGCAACTGGGACCGTACCGACACCCGCTTCCCGTTCCTCCGCAGCTTCGACGCGTATGCCGGGCACGCCTGGGCCTCGGGGCACGGTGCCTTTGACGAGGGCAACAACCAAGAATCGAGCTCCGAGTCGATGCACTTTGCTGCTGCCGTCATCCTGTGGGGCGAGCTGACGGGTCAACAAGCCATCCGCGACCTCGGCGTCTACCTCTACGCTACCGAAGCCTCGGCCATTGAGCAGTATTGGTTCGATGTAGAGGAGGCCGTCTTCCCCACGGACTACGGCCGCACGGCACTGGGCATCGTGTGGGGCAGGGAGGGCGCGTACACGACGTGGTTTGGCGACGCCCCCGAGTTCATCCACGGCATCAACATCCTCCCCGTCACCAGCGCCTCCATGTATTTAGCCCGTCACCCGGAGTACGTCTCGGCCAACTACGCCGCCGTTGCAGAAGCACGTGGCGGCGCGCCCCGCAGGTGGCGCGATGTGTTCTGGCAGTACCTCGCCTTCAGCGAGCCCGACCGTGCGCTAGACTTGTACCTAGCCGCCCCCGACTACCGCCCGTTCGACGGCGAGTCGCGCGCGCACACCATGCACTGGCTCTACAACATGGCCGCGATGGGCCGCATCGATCCCACCGTCACCGCCGACGTAGCCACCTACAGCGTCTTCCGCGATGCCGACGGTGTGCCCACCTACGTCGCCTTCAATGCTGGCGATGCCGCCCGCACCGTCACCTTCTCCGACGGCTTCACGCTCGACGTGCCAGCGCGCAGCCTCGCCTCGGGCAGCGAGCAGTAGCCCTCCACCACTCAAATCCAGAAGCTGAAGTAGAGGTAGACGCCCAGCACGAGACCGAGCACAACGACGGTGCCGACGACCTCGGCGGTGCCCCAACTGGCGCGGTTCTCGGCGCGCTGCTCGTCCGTGACGGAGCCGTAGGTGAGGCCGCGTAGCTGCTCCTCGCTCTGCGCGGGCGTGGCGTACGAGATGGCGATGATCAGGACGATGCTGATGAGGAAGAGCACGCCCGCGAAGTAGTAGCCGTTGAAGTCGCCGATGGCGAACAGGATGCCCGAGGTGAGCACGCCGCTCTGCGTCAGCGTCTGCACCGTCAGCTTGAACATGCCGATCACGAAGCCGATGATGAGGCCCCAGAACGCGCCCTGCTCGTTGATGCGCTTGTGGAACAGGCCGAGCAGGAAGACGGCGGTGATGGGCG